>JAIBAY010000008.1 GCA_019694975.1 Chitinophagales bacterium | reverse complement strand
ACTGAATTCTACTGTTAATGACATGGCTCTTACAGTAAGATTTGCTTACTCCTTCTAAGGTCATTATTTCTTTAATATGCCCGTATATATCTTTAACCTTAGTTTTCAACTGCTAAATCCGGGTTAAATGCCGGGCACCCGCTAATAATTTTGATTCAAAATTTATACATTTGACAAACACAAAAACTAAAGATGCGCTTACGGGGCTTTGCAGGACTACTCCTAATGATTGCGTTGTGTCTGCAGACATCCAGGTCGTGTTGCCAGGCTTTAGATATTGGCATTGATGGCGGCATTACCGGATTTTTAGGCGACCTGGGTGGTGCGAACTATATCGGGAGGCCTTTCCTGTTTGATCTTGAGACGTCGTTGTTGAAGCCGGCAGGTTCGCTGCATGCACGATATTACCTGGGAGGATTATTCGCCGTCAAGGCCGGATTCACCTACACTGCTGTTGCGGGCAATGATTCGCTGATTCAACCTACTGCAGAATTTTCACCGGAATGGTACCGGTGGTACAGGAATCTGAGTTTTCAGTCAACAGTACTGGAAGGCGCACTTACAGCCGAACTGAACCTGAAAAGGTTTGAGCCGGGTTCCAAGCGTTACAGGATAGCACCATATGTTCTGGCCGGCATCGGTGTGATGCACTTTAATCCGAAGACGAGTTATAACGGAAATCTTGTAGCGTTGCAACCCCTGCATACCGAAGGGCAGGGCTTTGATTCACTTAATGTGAAACCTTATTCGCTTACGCAGGCCGTTTTCCCGGTAGGCGTAGGTCTGCGGTATAATATTTCAGAAAACCTGCTTTTTGGTTTTGAGTTCAGGAACTACTTCACTATGACTGATTATATGGATGATGTCAGTTCAAAGTATGTATCGCCGCAACAATTCTATGATAATATTTCTGACCCGAATGTTGCCGCTCTCGCCTATGAATTATCAAGAAGATCTGAAGAGAAAGATCCGGAAGAATTGTATGGCTATATAACCGCGCCGGGGCAACAACGCGGTGATGCCAATAAAGATCAGTATTTCACCATGCAGGTCTCTCTCTCCTATATTATTTTCAGCAATAGCCTGTCTTCATCAGGTTTCGGAAAACGGAACTACATCTTCGCACATAAGATCAAAAGAACGCATCAGATGTTTAACCATTCAAAAGGCAAATATTATTACAAGCGCAACAGCCGCTGATGTATAATTGATTATTTCCGTTTTTTCCGCAAAGATTGATGCTGACTTTTTACTTCCACTATCCGGGTTGTTTTTTCACCAACCAATAAGATTCAATACTTCACCTCAGTAACTAAAAATAATTTTTGCCGTGACACCAACATGCCTGACCTTATTGGGCATAACAACCAATAAAAAGGTGGTTCTCGTTTGCACGAAAACCACCTTGAAACAGCCGGTTTTTCAACCACTTAACTTAACGTCATTAACGGATCTTAGTAATCCATTCCGCCCATTCCGCCCGCTGGCATTGCCGGAGCCTTTTCTTCCTTCGGCTTATCTACTATCACGCATTCGGTAGTTAGCAACATCGAGGCGATAGACACAGCATTCTCTAATGCAACACGCGTAACCTTAGTCGGGTCGATTACACCGGCACCCAGCATTTTTTCATACACTTCCGTGCGCGCATTGAAGCCATAATCACCTTTGCCTTCCTTTACTTTCTGCACAACGATGCTTCCTTCGAGGCCGGCATTAGCGGCGATCTGACGGAGTGGTTCTTCCAGGGAGCGACGAACGATCTGAATTCCGGTTTCTTCATCTTCATTCGATGACTTCATTTTTTCCAGCGATTCAATAGCACGGATGTAAGCAACGCCACCGCCGGGAACAATACCTTCTTCCACCGCTGCACGGGTAGCATGCAATGCATCATCCACACGGGCCTTCTTTTCTTTCATCTCCATTTCAGAAGCAGCACCAATATACATTACGGCCACGCCACCGCTCAGTTTAGCAAGGCGTTCCTGCAGTTTTTCTTTATCATAGTCGCTGGTGGTGGTTTCAATCTGCGCCTTGATCTGGTTTACACGGGCAAGGATGTCGGCTTTCTTGCCGGCTCCGTTAACAATTGTAGTATTGTCCTTATCGACAACAATTTTTTCCGCTTTACCCAGATAGGTCAGCGTGGCACTTTCCAGTTTGTATCCTTGCTCTTCGCTGATAACCATACCGCCGGTTAATTTGGCAATATCTTCCAGCATTTCCTTTCTGCGGTCACCAAATCCGGGTGCCTTAACAGCAGTCACTTTGAGCGTGCCGCGAATCTTATTCACTACCAGTGTGGCAAGAGCTTCACCTTCGAGATCTTCCGCAATGATCAGTAACGGAGCGCCGGTTTGAGCCACTTTCTCAAGAATGGGCAACAAATCCTTCATGGAACTGATCTTCTTATCATAGATCAGAATATAAGGACGTTCGAGGTCAGCTTCCATCTTATCAGGATTAGTTACGAAGTAAGGAGAAAGGTATCCGCGGTCGAACTGCATTCCTTCCACGATTTCCACAGTGGTTTCCGTGCCTTTAGCCTCTTCAACCGTGATAACACCTTCCTTTTTCACTTTCGCCATTGCTTCCGCTATCAGTTTGCCGATCTCACTGTCGTTATTGGCAGAAATGGAGGCTACCTGTTCAATCTTCTTATTGTCGTTGCCGACGTTTTGAGATTGTGATTTCAAGTTTTCAATTACTTTTTCAACGGCATTGTCCATTCCGCGTTTCAGGTCCATTGGATTGGCACCTGCAGCCACATTTTTCAAGCCGGCTGTAATCATGGCCTGCGCCAACACGGTAGCCGTGGTTGTTCCGTCTCCTGCAACATCGGCAGTTTTAGAAGCAACCTCCTTCACCATCTGTGCACCCATGTTTTCAATAGGATCTTCGAGTTCAATTTCTTTCGCTACCGTTACGCCATCCTTGGTGATCAGCGGAGCACCGTATTTTTTTTCAATTACCACATTACGTCCTTTGGGACCGAGGGTAACTTTAACAGCATCAGCCAGTGAATCCACACCTTTCTTAAGGCGGTCACGGGCATCCGTGGTATAAGTGATGATCTTCGACATGTTATTACAAGTTATTTGTTGTTAAAAAATTAATTTTGATTCAATGATGAAGAATGACTGCCTTTAACATTCAAATTTGAAGTCGGGTAATCAAACTTTAAACAAGCTTAGACAATAGCAAAAATGTCTGATTCACGCATGATCAGGTATTCATCGCTATCGATGGTAATTTCTGTTCCGGCATATTTTCCGTAAAGCACCGTATCGCCGGCTTTCACCGTCATCGGTTCATCTTTCTTACCATTTCCTACAGCGATTACTTTACCCTTCATAGGCTTTTCCTTTGCTGTATCGGGAATGATGATCCCGCCCTTTGTTTTTTCTTCGGCATCCGCAGGTTTTACCAATACGCGGTCAGCCAGTGGTTTGAGGCTTACTTTTGACATAGTTATTGTTTGATTTTAAGTTTAAGGTGATTTTTCTTGAACGGCGAAGGCATTAGCATTTTATGTGCCATTGGGACAATATGGTAAGAATTGGCAGTTTAGCGAAAAAATTACAAGCAACGGCACCTGCTGATATGACAGGATTTCAGTCCCCAATTAAGATTTCAAAAAAACCGGAAACGAAAAGCAGCATTGGCAATTATCGTATGCTGATTCAAGGCACGCAATGTTATTCATAATACCTCTTAAAGATTCGGGTAATGATTGTATTAGCGTTTGCATGGAAGTTTCAGGGCAGCTCTATTTCCTATTTGGCATGAACCGGCTTTCAAAGGCACCTTTCCCACTTGTAAGCAACGTAGTTGACAATTCAGCCTTCCCTCCAAAAAAACATTTCAGAGAAACTGTTGGTACCAGTATTCTCTGAAATGTTGTCATTTGGCGTTATTGCAAACTGCCGTTATTTTGCCACAACCACTTTTGTAGCATAACTGAAACCATTGCCTTTTAGCTGCAGGCAATAGATTCCGTTAGACAGTGCAGCAGTGGTTACATCCACCCGGTTTAATCCGGCTTTATAGGTTTCAGCAATCTGGCGGATTATTCTGCCTGAAACATCAAGCAGCTGAATATTGAGTGATTCCGTGGATTTCAGGTCAAAGGCAACATTAAAATTTCCTGAAGATGGATTCGGAAATACTGATATGCCATTGATGATATGCAGAGGATCATTATCGATGCCGGTGAGTGTCTGATACCCATCAATGTCACTCTTATTTCGTGGCATAAGCTTCCAGTTGCTGAAGCTGAAATACATAATGCCGTAGATGTAGTCTAATTGCTGATTCAGTGCAAGGGAATCGAGACCAAAATCAAAGCCGATATCGTTTGAATAATCATCACACCGCATGCCGATGTTGTCCGTTGTGTTGACATCCACCGACCATTCGCCAAAGGTGCTCGGATCGTCAGGGTTTTGGTTCACTACATACACATTATTAAATCCAACAAGTGAACCTTCATATGGCTCGGTCTGATCAAAAACACCCAGCCGTACCGATTCAGTGCTCAATCCAGTATATACATCAAACAAAGGGTTACCGGAAGAAACCAGGGAATAAGTAGTACTGTCGAGATAGGTTACATTGAAATTCTCATAGATTTTCGCCTTCGTAATTTTTATCTTATCACCACGATGCAATGTGCTCAGGTTCTGCCCGCGCATAAAGATGCCACTCCATGGCCCCACACCATCCTGAATCGTTACATAACCTAGATCCAGAAATCCGGTTGTTGACATCACAATACCTTCAATATTGATATCGCTGATGGTCTTATTGGCATACACCGGTGTTCCACTGCCGGTCGGATTCCATTGAACATCTTTGATGGAATTGATGCCACTATTATTCACCCAATAGAAAGTTCCGGTAGCCAGCGAATCAGGATAATTGGCGTGGTTACCGGAATTGTCTACTGCTTTTATCCAGTAATTAACATAAACACTGTCTGTTGTGATGGCGGGAATCGTACCACTCCAGCTTGATCCGGCGCCAGACATTGCCACAGTGGAAAAAGTTGTGTTGCCTAATCCAACAGAATAGTAGAGTGTTGCGCCGGACACCGTGCCATCAACATCGGTGATGGTGGCGGAAACAGTTTGTGTTTCAGTGGTGGATGGAACAGGGTTGCTGAGCTGCAGGTTGCTGATGATAGGCGGTGCAGCGGTAACAACACCTATATCATTAAAATCCCTAGGTGAAACTGCATAAGAACAACCGGTGGTAGTAGAACAGTATTCGACAATCTGTCCGCGCACAAAGGAAATTGTTGCATTCGCATACGGGGCAACATCCCAAAGGACAGGCGTATTACTTCCTGAAGAGGTGCAAAAATTGTCACTTGTATCATTGCGCATCCAGCCCGAGACATCCCTGATCTGAATTTTATTTCCTGCCTGATCCTGAATGCTCCAGAATACCCTGCCGGTGCTGCTGCCGGTTCCATAAGAGATATCTACTACCTGCACGTTATTAAACTGCACATAGGTACCTTCCCACTGCTCTCCGGTAGTTCTTTGAATGATTTGTCCGCCGGTACCATCATTCTGGCTGAAGTCACTGATATTCACAACAGGCGGCGCAGGAATGGATTGCCCGATACCTGTAATGGACGATGCGACCGGCAAAATCAGGATTTGCGTATTACCCGGAACAGGCGCACTCGACAGTCCGAAGCTGCTAACGATACCTGTACATTTTACTTTATTACCCACCTGGAAATTATCAATAAACTGAACGTCATTATTCAAGGTATTCAGATTTGAAAGCCCTATAGCTGCAGCATCTATCAGTACATGAACACCGTTAAACGCTCCTCCTGCTGCATCCTGCAACCAGGTGCCAACGCGGCTGCCGGTAGTGCTTAAGCCATAATCACACGGATCAAATGTTACAATGCCTTCTACCTGTACCGTGTCCTTGTAATAAATGGAAGTATCAATGCCGGCTGCCAGGCTCGGAGCATCTATATACTGAAGGTCATGAATGCTGACCAATGGGTATTGTGCAAAAGAGTGCCGGAAGCACAACAGGGAAAAAGCGGCAAGGAGTAATAATTTCTTCATGTTTGTTTTGATTTTAGAAAGTTGATTTGTATTGCTGCACTAATTAATGTTCAAATTACCATGATAAAAAGGATGCACTTCCGGCATTTATTTTATCACCACAAACTGCCCCTCCTGCACCATGCTGCTGTTCAGGTCTTTTACGGAATACAGGTAAATACCCTGGCTGATGCTTTGCTTGCTTTCTGAAAGTATATCCCAGGCATGTTCACCCCCGGGCATTATCCTTTCATTGCTGTTGCCTGCATAATCGTCAAACCAACGGATATCTGAACCATTATACGTTGCCGCATCATGTTGCAGTGTAGCCACGATGTCACCCGCCAATGTGTAAATCCTGATCTCGCACTTCTGCGGGAGATTATAAAAGTAGATTTTTTTTGTTTCCGATGTCGGTCCATCCCACGCTGCAGATACCTTATAGGGATTGGGATAAACGCCGACCCTGGTTGCCTGATTTTTATCTGTAATATTATTTACATCAGTACCTGACCATACCCTGAAAGTGTTCTCTACGAAAGATGATTCCAGCGAACCCAGTTCCAGTAACGGGTCACCTTCATCAAATGCGGTGATGATAAAAACATATTGCCATCCGTTTAACAGGTTACTTAATTCAAATTTATACTGATATGCCGTTGTATCACCATCAAAATAAACGGGTGATGCGAGCCTCACTGATTCAAATCCATTGTTATAGCCGATTGCATTTCCTTCCCTGTCCCACTGCGCAATCTGGTTGGATGTATTTACCTGTTGCACATCATCGCCTGCATTGGTACGATAGATCCGGTAGCCTTCAAAATCCTGTTTCCGTGAAATGGGATCCACGGATTTTTCAGCCCCTGCATCCCAATAGATTGTCACACTTTGGGAAGCGGGTATTATTTTTACTTTGGGCGTTGCAGGCGGTGCCGGCAATATGTACCTGTCCAGCACGCCGTTGGCAATCAGGTCTTCACCGGCATCCAGCTTGCCATTTTCATTGGCATCTTCACCCAGGTATGTTCTTTTGGCCCAATCCAGGTGATCAAACAACTCACTACGTGCATATTCGGTATCCTTTTCAGGACCGGATGTTCCGCCAGTCTCCAGTTGCCTTGCGCAAACCATGGCAATAACGTACGTAAAGGATTCACCCGGTAAGACTTCAATCAGCGGTCCGGCTGAGATCAATTGCACCCGGTTCGACGGGTTCTGCAAGAAGGTGACAGTAGCAGGATCCGTAAAATCAAGCCCCTTTTTCAGTTTATCATACCGCTGCACGTCATCAACCGGCGCTCCATATTGCGAGCCATCAAAGGATTTAAAGTTCCAGAAGTTACAGTTCACTGCAGGTGCAGGAAAACCGGCTGCCGTTACGGCTGAAGCATTCTTAGGATGAATGAACTGATCACGCCATTCAATACCGAGAAACTGGGTGGCACCATAAGAATTGGTATAGCCCGGATCACCATTCACATCAAATGCATAGATGGAGGAAAGAGAATCTATGAAACCTCCGCCGCCTTTATTGAAAAAAGCCGAGCCATTATCAGTGGCCACATTTACATTTCTGATCACAAGGTCAGTCCACGTACCCAGCCAGACAGAGTCCCAGCTGTTTGATGATTGATTGGTAATGGTATAATTGAGGATAATGAAGTAATCAGCATAAGAATAGTTGTAAGCATAACATTCAAGATGCACATCAGCGCCTAACGGAAAGGTATGATCCGTAATGGGAATGGTGGTGCCGGGAACAACGGTATTTGCATCCGTGAAGTCTATCAGCATATCCTGGTGTGAAACGGCATTTACCGAGAAATAATCACTGTAGGAAAGGGTTGATCTCTGCTGAATGAGGTTACCAATTGCAGCGGTAAACTCAAACCCGGAAGCCCCTGTTGTATAACCGCTTGGCGCATCAATTGCCGCAGTGGAAACCGCTGTTTGCCCGTTTACAAGAGCGCCAATCCAAAGTCCGCCTTCAAATAAATGCTCTATACCGGAATTGATTGGATACTCCATCGATGGCTCGCCCTGCGGATCGTTTACCACATCCGGCCTTCCTATCGTTCCCGCATTGGTGACTGAAAATCCCATGTTACCCACATCAATAGTTTGCCGGTCAAAGGATGCCTGACCGGATGAAGTATGGATGAAAAGAAATGCCAGCATTACAGAGCAGAAGAGCCGCTTCATGAGACGGCGAAGGTAGAAAATCTATTCGCGGTAAAGCGATTTCAAAATTGTATTTATGTTATAAAAAGCAATTAATCCTTACCGAAGCTGCAGGAGGTGTTTTTTTGCATCTGGACCGAGGTTAAAAATCAAATCAATGATGCTTAACCCGGCCATGAAACCATGCCTGTCCTGAAAAACCTGGTAATAAGGCATAACCGTTTCTGCGGCATCAGAAATCAGGTGCTTCCCGGTATGATATCCGCTTTCCGGTTCCCGGGTTTGATGCTGAAAGTCTATATCAATATTAATATCCAAAATTTTAAAACAGATGTATAATAACTGAATGTTAAGTTCAGCGAGAAATTCTGTCTTCTCTTCAAAAAAGCGCCTGAAATGATCTTCATAATATGGAAAAAATGTACTCTTATTGTAAGCCGAACAGATACTGTTCCAGTGATGTTGCTGCCATTTGTCCGCATAGCTTATTCTTACATCTTTCAACGCTTCTTTAACGCTTCGTCCTCCTGCTACCGGCACAGAAAGCAATAGTTTCCCATTGGCTGCCCCTATATAACACCTGTTATGAAAAGAGGATTTAACAAATGATTTGCTGCCATCTGTCTTTAATTCAGTTTTGCCGATGATATCCGGAAACCATGTTAGCGGAGGCAAATAATACAAGTCCTTGACTATGGTTGTCGTACTTTCCGTTTGGTTCATACGCCAATTGAATAAGCAGGCCGAAGAAAGCAAATCTTTAACTGATAAAAGCGTATTTTTAGTAGCTCAATCATAGTGACATGCATAAGTTCCTCTTTACTTTGATCATTACCACTCTCGCAGCCATTATGGCCGGACTGCCCGCACATGGTCAGCACCTCAGGGCTTTCATGCAAAACAGCGGTTTCCTTTCTTTACAAACGGATACTCCTTATGCAGAAACATACGTTTCCATTCCCGGCAAATCCATATTGTACAAGAAAAATAGTCACGGGAAATATGAAGGAGCTGTGGAAATTACATTGCTCTACCTGCGCGACACTAATCTTGCTGTTGCTTATGACAAGTATATCCTGCACAGTCCTGAACTGGAAGACACAGCCGGTATTACTTTTAACCTGCTGGACCTGCGAAGGGTTTCGCTGCCTGATGGTGTTTATGACGTAAAGATGGAGGTGAAGGACATTAACCGTACAGAAAGCCCATTGCATCTTTCACAGGCCATTAACCTGCATTTCCGGCGCGACTCCATTGACTTCTCCAATATTGAACTGGTGGACAGCTATACACCAACAACCACCAGGAATACATTCTCTAAAAACGGCTACGACATTAAGCCTTATGCATTGAACTACTATCCTACTTCGGTTAATAAAATCTCTTTCTACAATGAAATTTACCACCTCAGCAAGTTGGTAAACGAGGAAGACGTTGTTATCACTTATGCCATTAAACACCTTCAAAGTGATCAGGTTGCCGGTGAGCTTTACCGTTTCTCCCGACAAAAAGCAGCGGCAGTAAATGTGGTCTTTTCAGAGTTTGATATTACTGATCTTCCAAGCGGCAATTTTGTATTGCAGATACAGGTAAAAAGCAGGAAAAATATTTTACTGGGTCAGCAGAGCGTTTACTTTCAGCGATCTAATAAAAATGCCGTCAGTGAATTGAACAGTATCAGCCTGCTGGATGTCAGCAAGACCTTTGTTGCACAGATAGATCCCGACTCACTGGAATTCTACACCAGTTCGCTTTCGCCGTTAGCGGAGATGTATGAACGGGAATATATCAGCGCCATCGTCAAGAAAAACGACCGCCGCCTTATGCAACAGTTCTTTTATAATTTCTGGCAGAAAAGAAATGCAACCGACCCTGAGAAAGAGTGGTCACGCTACCGTTCCATGGTTGCCTATACGGAAGACCAATATAAAACTGCCATATATCATGGATTCGAAACCGACAGAGGAAGAGTTTTTCTGCAATACGGTCCACCAAATCATATAGAAGGTTCGGACAGGGAACCAGGTGCATATCCTTATGAAATCTGGCAGTACTATAAGCTGCTGAACAACCAGTCAAATATTCACTTTGTTTTCTGTAATTCCGATCTTGTAACCAATGACTACGACCTGATTCATTCTGATGCCCTGGGTGAGCTGAACGATCCGCGCTGGAGATTTAAAGTTTACGGTACGTTTAAAGACAGTAACGGCTACCGTAACTTAGATACGCAAGGATTTCGCGATACGTGGGGAAGCCAGGTAGAGGAAAATTACAACCGTTAATTTATTATGGATGAATGTTATTCCTGCAGGCTTTTATACCATTATGACAACCGGTGTACAGTTTTAAAGTGCTAATAAGAATCGGTTTCTTTCAGTAATGGCTGCAATGCTCTTATTCTTTAATAATATGCTGTAAGAGAATTCTGAAACCGCAGCATGTTGCTGCCATCTTGCCGGCAATTATATGATCCTCAGTTCATCGTAAAAGTACTTGCCGTTTTACATAGAACTTTCAATTGCAAAATCCTGCCAAACCCGGATTTAAAACTGTTTCCCCCCGGGATGTTTCTGCGGCAAAGCATGAAACTTATGAGGTATGTCCTGCACTAAATTGTAAAATGCGGATTTGATAAACCTACAACTTTCTTTCACAACCAATACCTTTACGCTTAGTCAAACTTAATGATGGGTAACTGGTCAAAAACTGCTGTAGTCATCTTATGCTGGAACGGGCGGAAATATTTAGAATCATTTCTTCCTTCGCTGCTGCAATTTCAAACGGATGATACAGACATTGTTGTGGCAGACAATGCATCAACCGATGATTCAGTTGCTTTCCTGCAAATGAATTTTCCGGGTGTGAAGATTATTTCACTTAAAAAAAATTACGGCTTCGCGGAAGGATATAACCAGGCGATCCGTAAAATTGATTCGGAGTATATTGTTTTAATGAACCAGGATGTTGCAGTAAGTCATAACTGGCTGGCACCCCTGACAGCGCTCTTGGAGTCTGATCAAGATATTGGCGCCGTTCATCCGCGCATCCATGCACAACTTCAACCACAACAATTTGAGTATGCCGGCGCTGCCGGAGGCTGGATTGATAAATACGGATATACATTTTGCCGCGGCCGTGTTTTTGATGTTACAGAAGAAGATCATGAACAGTTTGCCCGGGACGCCGAGGTCTTCTGGGCTTCGGGTGCCTGCATGCTGGTACGGAAAAAAGTGTATGAATCGCTCGGCGGTCTTGATGGCACTTTCTTCGCACACATGGAAGAGATTGATTTCTGCTGGAGATTGAAAAATGCAGGTTACAAAGTAATGTATTGTGCCGGTGCCACCGTGTTTCATCTTGGCGGAGGCAGTTTACCGAAGAATAATCCGTTCAAAACCTATCTGAATTTCCGTAATAACCTGCTGATGATAGCGAAGAATCTTCAGCATAAAAGATGGCGCACGCTGCTGACAAGAATATTATTGGATCAACTGGCGGCATGCAGGTTTTTAGTTACGCTGCAGACCGGAGATTTTATGGCGATTCAGAAAGCACACTGGTACTTCATCACGCATCTGCACGAGATCAACAGGCAGCGGCCCAGCTCCCAAACACCGTTTTTATCCATGACCGGTGTTTACAATGGTTCTATTGTGTGGGACTATTTTGTAAAGAAGAAAAAAACATTCAGGGATATCGTACAGACATAAGAATCTGCCTCAGCTCATTCCACGAAATATCTCACAGCCATTTCATATCCCTTCAGTCCGAACCCTGCAATCAGGCCTTTGCATTTTCCCGAAAGCATGGATTGCCGGCGGTATTCTTCTCTTGCATATGGATTGGAAATGTGCACTTCTATCACCGGCGATTTAATGGCGGCTATGGCATCACCGATGGCAACGGATGTATGCGTATAACCACCTGCATTCAGGATGATGCCATCGCAGGTGAAGCCTGCGGCCTGCAGCTTATTGATAATCTCGCCTTCCACATTGCTTTGATAAAAAGTGAGCGAATGGTGTGGATACTTACCCGATAATTCCGTAAAATAATCTTCAAAAGTCCGGTTGCCATAGATCTCCGGTTCACGTTTTCCCAGCAGATTGAGGTTAGGCCCGTTTATGATCAGAATATCCATTGTGGAAAAAGTTATGAGCAGTATTATGGAGGAAATAGGAATTTTGTAAAGATAGGATTTATGCTTTGGGTATAGAAGGAAACGGGAATGAATCCGGAAGTTAAAGCCTGAAAATTATTTCCAGCTGCACACCGGGCAGTCAATCGGCATCAAACCGGAACATCAACTCAGCATTATGGATTGGCATACTACTATAAAAGGATTCAGAGCCTATCTGCAACTGGAGCGTTCGCTGTCTGCAAATTCAGTGGAAGCCTATCAGCATGATGTTGAACTGCTCCGGCAATTTATGCAGATGCAACAACAACTGCCTCCGGAACAGGTACAGTTTGAAAACCTTCAGCAGTTCATCCATTTCATCAATGAGCTTGGTATGGGTGATCAGTCGCAGGCTCGTATCCTTTCCGGCATCAGGGCATTTTACAAATACCTGATGATGGAAGACCTTGTTTCCAATGATCCCACGCTCCTGCTCGAAGGACCAAAACTAAAGCGGAAACTGCCTGATGTGCTGCACCTGCAGGAAATCAACACGATGCTGGCTGCCATAGATCACAGCAAAGCAGACGGCATCCGCAACCGGGCCATCGTGGAAACACTCTATGGCTGTGGTTTGCGTGTGACGGAGTTAGTGGAACTCAGGATTTCAAATCTCTACTTTGATGTTGGCTTCATCAAAGTTACAGGCAAAGGAGATAAGGAACGCCTGGTTCCTGTCGGTGAAGAAGCTGTTAAACATATCAATTACTACCGTGAAGGTGTACGCAACCATTTATCGGTTAAACCGGGATTCGAGGATTTTATTTTCCTGAACCGCAGCGGGAAAAAGCTCTCACGTGTGTATGTCTTTATGATGATTAAAGCGCTGGCGGAAAAAGCCGGAATAAAAAAGTCGATCAGTCCGCATACCTTCCGCCACTCCTTTGCCACACACCTGATTGAAGGCGGCGCTGACCTGCGTGCCGTGCAGGAAATGCTGGGCCATGCATCCATCACAACCACTGAAATCTACA
Source organism: Chitinophagales bacterium (assembly GCA_019694975.1). Lineage (NCBI taxonomy): Bacteria > Pseudomonadati > Bacteroidota > Chitinophagia > Chitinophagales > Chitinophagales bacterium. The sequence goes on along the minus strand of JAIBAY010000008.1, from coordinate 205,774 downwards.
CCCATCTAGACAGGGATTATCTGCGGCAAACTTTACTGCAGTTTCATCCGAGGTACAAATAAATTTAGATGCAGAACTTCGTACGTAAATGAAACTACTTGTTATTAAAACAATGCCCTTCCCATCCTTTCGAAAATACGCCGGTTGTATGTCTGAACTTCCTTTACTGTTTCTTTCCGAAAGCAATTTTATGCTCTTCACCTTTCAGTAAGCGCCGGATATTCAGCCGGTGCGTATAAAGAATAATGCAGGGAATGGCAATGGCAAATGCAAGAACAGGCCATTGCCGCACATGGCCATAGAATATAATCACCACAGGAAATGTTATTGCAGCCAGTATCGATCCCAGTGAAACATAACGTGTCAGCAAAAAAATAATGATGAATACCATCACGCATGCCAGTGCGGCTACAGGAAAAACAGAAATACCCACACCGAATAATGTGGCAACACCCTTGCCTCCTTTAAACCGAAGATATACCGGAAAGATATGTCCGACAGCTGCAGTTATGCCAAGTGCCAGTTCATAAAAGATAAAGTTATCCGAATCAAATGGAATGCCTCCAAGATAGTAAGCCAGTGAAACAGCAATACTGCCTTTAACGATGTCGAGAAACAAGACAATAATACCAGCCTGTGTTCCCAATACGCGAAACGTATTAGTAGCCCCGGCATTGCCGCTGCCATATTTCCGCACATCCTTTCCATAGAAAAGCAGGCCTGTCCACACCGAAAAAGGAATGGCACCGATAAGGTAAGCAAGCACAAAAGCAATGATGAATTCGTAATTCAAAAGATTGCGTTGTTTTGTTGTTTAAAATAAAAAAGCTGAATGCTTTGATGCTGCCTTGTACCATGTATTACTCTTCACCCGCCAGGAATTTCATGCGGTTCACAAATGTATTCTTCTTGTTTTCCGAACCGGGATTATACTGGTAGCTCTTACCGTCTTTTGTTTCACTTCTTCGCTTATCAGGATTAATGTTCACCAATGCTTCATTAAATGATTGTTCGCCCGCAACAATCTGCATATTGCCTGCCGCATAGTAAAAGTAATACCAGAAGTCTTCATCTCCTGCAGGAATGTACAGGTTGAGATAATCTCCGCTGCGCTTAAATCCTAATTCAATATAGCCCGGTACCACGCGTGCAACAGACTGACCATCCACAAAGGCAAGGCTGAATGGTTTAATATTGTAGAAGGCCTTGCTGGTTTTGTCCCAGCGCAACTCCACGTCTGATAAAAAAATGGTGTAAGGAAGTGCTTCACTCTTTACCAGGTTACCGGATGCGTTAAAACCATCATTGAATGCTTTCTCCTTTTGCGGGTCAATTAATTCAGGCAGCGCTTTCTGAAACACATCAGAAGAATAATCGGCGTCGGGTTCATCGTAGTTGCCTTGCAAAACAGATTTAGACATCATGCTCATGAGGTCTTTGTCGAGATCAAACCGGATACCAAGTGCCACCTGGAAAACCGGGCTGTTTTTATTGACGTCCGTAGTGACCTGCCCGGCACTGGCAATATCCACCATGCCATAGTTCAGTCCGAAATTCATCTTTCCCTCTGCCTTCACTTTACCGGTTACATCGTTATACCGCAACACATTGCCGCGATCAGCTTCATTCAGAATTTTGTTGGCATCACCCGCAACAAATTCCTTTGTCTTTTCATCATAGAAGACAATACCATTTGCCACAAACAGATTTTTATCCCTCGAGCTTTTCTTGGCATTAAAGAAAGAAGTATACAGGTCGGATGAGTCCGCATCGAACACCATTCCTGCAGTCATCGGCTTGTGTGACTCATTTTCGGGATCGGAATATTTAACATAGCCGGAATCCTTATTCATGTAGTTATCAATTGAAAACCACTCCGCCTTCACTTTTGGATTACTGATATCAAGCCGCGCATACCCTTTGAATTCCACCGGCTCTGTGTTGGATGCGATGTTCACTTTTCCTTTATAAAATATTTTGGGCAAGAGTGTAAATTTTTGTGATGAATCCACCACGCCTTTGGCATAAACATGATAGTTTACTTTGGTGGAATCATTGAATACGCCGATATCATCCATCCAGATTTTCTGGCCTTTACCGGTTTTATTTAGATAGGAATAGATGCCGGATGCTTTCAAACTGTTTTTGCCATAGATATTCGCCGACACGCTGTCAAACCTGTGATATTCATCAATCGTATCCATTATGATTTTGGCACGGTTTAATGTTCTCATTCTCGCTTCGGCTTCTATCACCACCTTACCACTGTCAGGATATACGCGCGCATCCGCCACATCAATGTAAGGAACCTTATTAATCCGCAAAATGAAGTTCTGCATATCATAGGTGGCTGTACTACCCGTAAATGAAAGCGAATCCTGGTCGGCTTTAACAGAAGTAAAGTCCGCCACAGAACCTTCGGGCGCTACAAATGTCATCCGTTTTTTATCCATCTCCCATTTGAATTGATTGATGGAGGTACGGTATTCATTATATGGAAACAGCGTGGAAATATCATCCGTATTGGACTTGAATGTGCCAAGCCGTTTATCAAAATCAATAGTCGCGCTTACATCACTCGTTTTGAGTGCAAACTTCTTCGGATCCAGCGATTTGATAGTAAAATCGGCTGAGTCTGCCTTCATCTTATTTCGTCCGAAATCAATATCAGCCGCCGACAGTGTGGCATCACTCCAGTCGACATTTCCACTACCGGAAAGACCTGTAGATTGCAAAACCAATGCACCGCGTAAGGTAGTCTGCTGATCAAAGATTTTAAAGGGAACTGAATCCATCTTCACTACCATGGAGTCGTTATAAGGGATCCAATGGATATAATCTCTTAAGCCGGTTACATCCGGATACTCCACGCCATTGAGCATAGTTGATTGTATTCGGAAGGAATCAGACTTTGCATTAAGCGAGTCGGGATAAAAAATAATTTCTTTAGCGGTACTCACGGAAGAAAGAAATTTAAAAGTGCCTTTACCGCGAAGGCCTGTATTGTCGAGCGAAAGCTGATTGCTGAAAGTACCCTTACCGCCATATAATGCGAGATCAGTCTTCTTTACCCTGAAGCCCAGCGACAGATCCGGCTGTATGCTGATGCGCTCATTCATTTCAGGAAAGATACCGCCTGAAACAAGTTTCCCATTGAATCCAACTGACAGGGTCCTGAACTTGTTGAGCGAATCAAATTCAAATGGCTCAAGCTGAAAATAAAATTTATCCCTGTCATAAACACCACCCATAGTGCGCGGCTGATCATAATAAACATAAGATGGCTGTGTGGTGGTTAGAATCGGGTATTGCTTGTTGCGTGCACGGCCTGAACGGTTATTCGTGGCATCTATCTGCAGGTTACCGGTTACTTTTTCAATCACACTTTTTATTGGTCCCACTGCAGGTTTTCCCGTTTCATCCATTTTACCGGTCGGAATATTGATCAGCACAGAATCAACCGTGGAGAGTTCGATCTTAAAATCATCGTAGTCGAAGCTGAATCCGTCGCCCGACATGTCAAGCCGGCCGGCGAACATCATGCCGCTGAAATCCATATCCCTGTTCTGCCTGGCGGTAACCACTTTGCCCCTTGGAAACACCACTACAAAATTTGAATCACTCAGGGCGATGTCATTTACACCACGCAATTGCATATTCATGCTGCGCATATCAATCTCGGCATTCACACTGTCTGTTTTCGAATCAATCCTGATGTTGTCATAATCCGTCTTGTTCCGTTTCGCATCGATGTAATGAAACGTTTTATACCGCACCGTTACCAACTCCTTCTGATCATCATAATCAATAAAACCATCTTCCACGAGTTTATAGAGAATTCCTTTTATAGTTTGCGCGGAATATTTAGGTCCGAGCTTCCTGGCGAGGTCTTCTGTTGTAAATTGTTTCTCGCCCGTAGTTTCCACAATGCTCCTGAGCTTTTCAATAATGTTATAATCGGCAATGTTCTGAAACTTTTCCATTTTACCGGCTGAATAATAATCGAATGACTCAAGCACCACTTCACTCTGACCGGATTGTGAAATGTTCCGCAGGTAAAGTGTCGGTTCATTCATATCCCAGAAAACCACATCAGGCGATATTTCAAGCTTATGGTAAAAATCATAGAAAGGAGATTTTTCGATGCCGTTTTTGCCGCGAAAAAGATAGAGTTCTCTTTTCTCGCTGTTATACCGCAGCGTAAGCCCGCCATGCATGATTGAATCCTTTCCCAGCAGCAGCTTCACTTCCGCCTGTGCCGCATTTATTTCTTTGTCTTTGTTGATCTGAAAGTTGACAGACTTGGCTACCACACCCAGCAGCTTATCGTAACGGAAGATCTTGATCATTGCCTTCTGATCTGCCGTACCGTTGGCATTCATCTTGGCGCCCTGTAACGAAACACCGCCATAAAGCTTCACATGCGGTGCGATATTGTCGAAGAGCAGGTCCTTCCTGTAAGATTCAAATCTCGGGAATGTGGTTGTTTCAGGATCGGTGAATGATAACAGCCGGTCAGAAAATTTACCGGTGATATTTTTTTTATCATAGGCTTCATAAAATAACCGCGCCGAATCAGCACTGTAATCCGATTGCCTGCAATCAATCGTATAATTCCTGAATGTCACATAAACTTCATCGGTACCAAAACCAACGCGTGTCCAGTCAGCTCTGCCTTTAATGCCCTGCCATTTGTTTTCCATAGGGAAGTAGCTGCCACCCGTGCCTTCAATCCGTAACGAATCCTTTGCAGTGATGCCGATTATTGTGCAGTCATCAATTTTCAGCACCGGATTATCATTCACCATTTGCAACTCAAATATATCGCCGTCAAATTTCCAGGTACGCCCTTCTGAAATATATAATGCATGACGGGAGAACAGCGCATTTGAAAAGTCGAGATACTGTTCATACCGCTTGTTATTACCCTGCCGTTGCGTGCTTATGACGCTTGCGGTTACTTCTTGCCAGGCATCAAACAAGTCATCCTCCTGCTTCAACAATTTGAAAGCTGCGGTTGCCGCGAAGAATTTCTGAAAATAAGGAGTTACCAGCATCTTACGTTCCCGCATGGCAACAGCCAGCGCAATAATATCTGCCTGCTGTGAGCCTGAAAACTGCGGCCATGCATCCTGTAGTACGCCTGCTGTTTGCTGGCAGTCAACACGCTTGGTATCTGAAAGCATTTGCGTTGCCTGCTTGATGAATACAGCGGGATCTGATGAAAATTCGCTGGCGGATTGCGCTACAGCATACCGTGAAAGTGACAGCAAAATCAAAAATAACAGGACAACCCGATGCATCTTATTGCTTTCTTTTCAGGAAAGCAACGAAATTAGATAATAAAAATTTCCAGCTGCCGGTGCTGCAGCATATAGTATCCACACCCGCCAGACAAGTGTATCAATTTCTTAACAAAGTCATGGCCATCCAATCGTCTTGCGTTAACTGATCCGTTATTGCGAAACCTTCATTATCGGCAGCCTGCAGTAGGGCTGATTCATCTGCTTTCAAAAAACCGCTGATCAGCAGCTTGCCCTGCACGTCCAAAGATGCTGCAAACTGAGGCATTGTTGCAAGAATGATGGAACGGTTGATATTGGCCAGTATGATTTGAAATTGCTTTTGACTGAAGGCATCAGCATCACCCAGTACCGGCGTAGCATTGTGTACATTGTTTGCACGGAAATTATCAATTGCATTATGGTAGGCCCACTTTTCATGATCTACTGCCAATACTGAAGCAGCATGCAGTTTTGAAGCAAGCACTGATAAAATGCCGGTCCCGCTTCCAAAGTCAAGTACCACTCTGCCTTCAAATGCTTCTCGCAGCATAAGTCGCATCATCATTTCCGTCGTTGCATGGTGACCGGTACCGAATGACATGCGTGGATCAATAATGATATCATGTTTCACTTCCGGAAATGCAGCATGAAAGGAGGCCCGTACTGCAATCTCTTTCTCAATGAGAATTGGCTGAAATCCCCTTTCCCATTCTTCATTCCAGTTTCTTTCTGCAATAACTGCACTTTCATAGCCGACGCCATATGACGCTGTCAACGGAGCAATAGTTGACTGAAAAATGGATTCATCAAATTTGTCAGCCGGAATAAAAGCAACGAGTTCGTCTACTTTCTGTTCATAGCCCTGAAAGCCAATTGCATCCAGATCAGCAATCAGCAAATCCTGCTGCCATTCTTCAGTGATATGAAAAGTAAATGAAAGGTAATGCATATCGCTGCCAATGTTGAGCTTAGCGGCACATGGCCTATTCTGTGCCGACAGGCATTACACGCTTTTTATAATACCAACGAAATCTGCGGCTACGAGTGAGGCGCCACCTATCAGTCCACCATCTACATCAGGTTGTGACATCAATCCCTTTGCATTTGACGGCTTCATGCTGCCACCGTATTGAATGGTGAGGTTTTGGGCCACCTCATGACCATATTGCTTTGTAACAAGGCTTCGAATAAAAGCATGCATCTCCTGCGCCTGTTCGTCGCTGGCAACTTTGCCGGTTCCAATTGCCCATACAGGTTCATAGGCAATCACAACATCTGCAAAGGCAGCACCGGAGAGATGAAACAATCCTTCCCTCACCTGATTTTCCACCAATTCAAAATGTCCGTTAGCTTCCCTTATTTCCAGCGGCTCACCACAACAGTAAATAACCTTCATGCCTTCACCTATAACGGCATCAACCTTTTTTGCCAGCTGACTATTTGTTTCCTGAAAATACAGTCTTCTTTCCGAATGGCCGAGAATCACATATGATGCACCAGCTGCCTTGGCCATGGAAGCTGAAATTTCACCGGTGTATGCACCTGACTTTTCCCAATGACAATTCTGCGCAGCTACGAAAATATTGTTCCTGCCCTTCACGAGTCCGGCGATGCGTTCGATGGCTGTGAAAGGAGGACAAAAGACAACTAACGTAGTTCCTGTATCTACTGATGATAACAGGGCCATTGTTTCTTCCACCAGTTGGGCGCCTTCCAAAGGTGTTTTGTTCATCTTCCAGTTTCCGGCGATAATATTTCTTCTCATGTATGATGACTGTTTTTTAAAAGTATGATTGTGATTTTTTACGAGTAATCGCCTGTAACGTATCAGCGATCCGGTAAGGCATAAATATGCCGGAGTATCTCTACATCTACGCTGCTGAGTTCCTGTCCTCTCCTTTTCATAACAAGATCAGCTACCTTCAAGGCCTTTTCCACTTTATAATCGGCAAATCCTGCTGCACCTCCCCAGCTAAATGACGGGATAAAATTCCTGGGGAATCCATCTCCGAAAATATTAGCGAAAACGCCCACTACTGTTCCGGTATTAAACATGGTATTAATGCCGCACTTGGCATGATCGGCCATCATCAGCCCGCAAAACTGCAAACCGGTATCTTCAAATTTCTTGGCTGGATAGTTCCATAGCTTCACATTGCTGTAATCATTTTTCAGGTTGGAATTATTGGTGTCGGCGCCGAGGTTGCACCATTCGCCTATTACGGCATTGCCCAGGTAACCATCATGTGCTTTATTGGAATTTCCAAACATCACCACATTATTTAATTCCCCTCCCACTTTGCAATACGGCCCGATAGTGGTCGGGTAATAAATTTTACTGCCCATTTTCACGATGCTTCCTTCTCCCAATGCAAATGGCCCGCGGATCATGGCACCTTCCATGATTTCCGCATTCTTTCCGATATAAATCGGTCCGTTAGATGCATTGAGATAGGCAAACTCCACCACGGCCCCTGCTTCAATAAAAATATCATGCCTGTTGATAACGCGGTTTGATTCAAAAATCGTGGCCGAACGACGCTTATGCGTGACCAGTTTGTAATCGTCTTTCAGTGCGTCGCCGTTGCGGGTAAAGATATCCGTCAGTTTGCGCACAGAGCGTGTTGGGGTGGCAGGTGGTATCTGCCTGCACCGGCGGATAATTTCCGCTTCCTGCAGCCGGCCATTTACCACTTCGAAACCGGCAACACAACAGGCGATAAGTAAATCATTTTCCACAATCGCCTCATTCAGCTGCAGCGTGACTACCTGCGCTACCAGACGTGGATCAGGCAAAACAGATCCGTTAATCAGCCAGTTAACGGCTTGCTTTTTATGCGGATATTTTTTGGACAGGTAATCCGCGGTAACATAGCCTGTTTGTGCATTGAATGACTGTTTCCATTTCTCAGCGATAGTGAAAATACCTACGCGGATCTCAGCCACCGGCCGGGTGAAGGTAAAAGGCAGGAGATGATCCCTGCAAGCATCATCAAAAAGTATGTAGTTTTTTTCCGGCATCGGCTGAAATTAAAAAGCCCTACTACTGCAGGGCTCTTTTCTTGATGCAAAAATTATTAACTCTTCTTTGCATATTTCTTTTTGAACTTATCAATGCGGCCGGCGGTATCAATGAATTTCATTTTACCGGTATAGTAAGGATGCGATGTATTCGAAATTTCAAGCTTTATCAATGGGTACTCTTTACCGTCTTCCATGGTAATTGTTTCTTTGGAAGCTGCTGAAGATCTGGAGATAAAAGCGGTGCCGTTTGACATGTCTTTGAAAACCACAAACCGGTAATTCTCCGGGTGAATGCCTTTTTTCATCTGATGAACAAATTTTTTTGGGAGCACAAAGATATACAAAAACAAATGAGATTGCCAAATCAGGCCAGATGCTCCATGTTAGTTTATAAGCAGTTCATTTTCACGCGAATACCATACTTTTGAATCAAACACTTCACTTATGCAATGGCGAAAATTCAATGGTGAAAAAATCGGCTTGCCCATCAAAAAAGCCGTTGAACAAGCGATCCGGCACGAAAGCATGCAGGGAAACAAACTGAAAGTATGCATCGGAACCGACTCACAGGTACGAGGCGATGTAACCGAATTCGCAACAGTGATCGTTTTCCTGCGTGAAAAAAAGGGCGGGTTTATGTTCATTAATAATGAAAAAACCACCCATAAGTTATCAATCAAAGAAAGAATGCTCGATGAAGTCTCGAGGTCGGTACAGATTGCCTACAGCCTTTGCGACTTGCTGGATGCCTACGAAGTAGACCTCGAAGTGCATGCAGATATCAACACCAATCCGCATTTTCAATCCAATACCGCACTGAAAGAAGCGATGGGCTATATTCTTGGAATGGGCTTCGCCTTTAAGGCCAAGCCGGAAGCATTTGCCAGTTCAAGCTGTGCGAATAAAGTTGTGTAAGCTGATTGCCCGATTAATCTTACAGACAACCATATAATTTCATTCTGTTTTACTGCTGGAAGCTATCTCAAAACATGCAATCTATGCAGTCCTGCCTGATTGACTTTGGCATCTGTATATGAATTGAGGAGATTCTGATCCCAATCAATCGGGACTGGATGACGCCAGGTAATTTGAGATAGCTTCTAAAAAGAAACAGGCGACGGGGAAATTTCCCTGGTCGCCTGTTTCATGAGGGGTTTTGCAACGTTGAACAAAACCCTGGGTGTGTGAAAGCACCCATATCGTGATTATTGTCAGTTAGTCATTGATTCGTTTCGATGCGTTTTGTTACCTTAAATATACAACACCAAATGAACAAAATCCAAATTATTCTCACTGAATCTGTAAAATCAATTGCTGCCTGATTGCACCTGATACACATGTTCACCAATAAATTTCAACAAAGCTTCCTTTCCGGCTTTTGTGATAACGGAAGAGATGAAGGCCGGCGACATAGGAGACCATTTTGGTTGCATGGCTTCATGAAACAATTTCACATTTTGCATGACTGCGGATTTACCGGTTTTGTCTGATTTGGTAAAAATCAATGCAAACGGAATACGGGAAGCACCAAGGTCATTTACAAAATCAAGGTCAGACTGCTGCGGTTTCAGGCGCGCATCCACCAGGACAAAAACACACCGCAACGTTTTCCGATGTTGTAAATAACGGCGTATCATATCGCTCCATTGATACCGCATACTCCGTGCAACCCTGGCATAGCCATAACCCGGAAGATCAACGAAATAAAAAAGCTGGTTGATCAGGAAAAAATTCAATGTCTGTGTTTTACCCGGAGCACGGGAAACCTTCACCAGGTCCTTCCTGTTTACCAGCATATTGATCAGTGACGATTTCCCCACATTGGATCTTCCGATAAAAGCAAATTCCGGCAATCCGGTTTTCGGACAAGCTTTTTCAGAAACAAAACTTCCGATAAAAGTTGCTGACTGAATTATCATACTGCCTTACAGATAAGAGGTAAACTTAGAGTGCAAAGAAACAGAAAGAAAACCTGCAATGTTGCTCTTTGATTAACTTTGCCATGCATGAAAGAGGAAGTTGTACCCTATGAAAAGCTGAATCTCCCAAAAAAGGAGCAGGTTTCCCTGATGTTCGACAGGATTGCCTTCCGCTATGATCTCATGAACAGGCTGCTTTCCTTCGGTATTGATACGATATGGAGAAAACGAATGCTGAAGATGCTGTACAAACGGCAGCCAAAGCGTATCCTCGATGTTGCCACCGGCACTGCTGATGTGGCCATTCAGTTGGCGGCGCTGAAGCCGGACAAGATAACCGGCATTGACATTTCCGCTGAAATGCTCCACGTCGGACAACTGAAACTGAAAGAGAAAAAGCTGGATACACTGATCAGCCTGCAACAGGCAGATGCAGAGAATCTTCCATTTACGGATAATAAGTTCGATGCTATTACCGTTGCTTTTGGTGTCAGGAACTTTGAAGACCTCGAAAAGGGATTAAAGGAGTTGCACAGGGTATTGAAAAAAGACGGAATGCTGGTGGTGCTGGAGTTTTCAAAACCGCGTATTACACCATTCAGGCAAATGTTCCATTTTTATTTCACTTACATCTGCCCTATGCTTGGGGAATGGATTACGCATGATAAAATGGCATACACCTATCTTCACCGTTCCGTAGCGGTTTTTCCTGACGGAAAAGATTTCACAGACTTATTGCAAAAAAACGGATTCGAATCAGCGCAATGCACACCTCTCACCTTCGGCATCAGCTCTATCTACACAGGTATAAAACACTGATCATATTCCTGTCAGTTGTTTTGTGCCAACGCAGCTTTGCGCAGGTCAATATCTATACAGATGATCAGCGCTACGACAGGCGGCTGTTTCACTTCGGCATCTCACTGAGCCTGAACAGTTCCAATTACAAAATAACGCTTGATTCCAACTACATCTATCAGAATGAGATTTTAGAAGTGCATACGAATAATAATCCCGGATTTGCATTAGGCATACTCTCCGATCTGCATTTATCCAAATCATTTGAACTGCGGTTTATTCCTGATCTTGCCTTTGCCGACAGGACCATTCAATACAGCCTCAGCACCACCGATACGATTCCACTTAAAAAAATTGAATCCGTTTACCTCGAATTCCCGGTTCATCTGAAATACCGTTCAAGGCCGTATAAAGATTTCAGAATGTATGTGCTGGGCGGATTTAAATACAGCATTGATATGCAGTCGAATGCTACAGCCCGCCTCGCGGAAAATCTCATTAAGGTTTACAGGAATGATATTGCCCTGGAGTATGGAATGGGCATGGAATTTCACTTACCACTGGTCATCATTTCACCGGAGATAAAAGTATCTTATGGCCTGTTCAATATCCTGAAACCGGACGACAATCTTGTATTTTCGCGGGTGCTGGAAAAACTGCAGGCACGCTCTATCATGTTTACGTTGCATTTTGAAGGCTGAGCCGCACAAATAATAATACCGCAACCGGCAGACTATTTCCCAAGCCTGATTTTGCTTAAATCAACTTTTTCCTGCACATCAAACGGAAAGGTTTTGCGCAGTATGAATTTCTTAACGGTAAGATTTCCCTGCAGGTGAACAGGAATACCATCGCCGGAAGTAAACATCTTAAGGCCGGCAGGAAGCAACTGTGCTAACTGTTCGGCCGTTGTATTGATATTTATCGGAATCGCAAACTCCGCTTGCGCCTTTGCATAGGATACATCAGCCAGTTGAGCACTGGCCAGTTTTATACCATTCATCTCAATGTCCACATTAAAATCCTTCAGTTTCGCACCCAATGAATTCGGGTTATACAGGTTCAGGTCAAATGTTATTTGCGGCGTGTTGCCTGCAGCCGTAAAACTGAAATTGTTGAGTGACCGGTACTGCAATGGTTTAAGCGGGGCACAGGAAAAAAGCAGCGAGAAAGGAATAAAAAGTAATAACTTCCTGTATTGCATAGGCGATATACTATTGTATTGAATACTTCCGAAGAAAACCGTTCACCATTTATTCTTCCACATCATGCTCTCTAACGGCTTCAATGTACGCTTGCTGTATTTGGCATTGTCCTTCTTGTTATATGTGTTCTTCACTACGCCTTCCACCGTAAAATAAATCAGTTGCCCGATGGGCATTCCCGGATAGATACGCACCGGTTGCTTCACGGAGATCTCCAGCGTCCACGTGTTGCAATAACCGACGTCGCCTTTGCCGGCCGTTGCATGGATATCAATTCCCAACCGGCCAACACTTGATTTACCTTCGAGGAAAGGCACATGCGCATGGGTTTCGGTGTATTCTTCCGTTACGCCTAAATAAAGCATGTCGGGATACAAAATAAAGCCATCGTCGGGGATCGTGATCACATCAATCATGTTATGTTTTCGCGCATCGAGAATACGGTCTTTATAGGTGGCAATGTATTTTCCGAGATGAACATCATAACTGTTGGAACCAAGCCCTTCGGGTTTGAAAGGCTCAATCAAAATGGTTCCTTTCTCAATTTCTGCAAGAATCTGGCGGTCTGATAATATCATGGTTTCATTTTGTGGAGTGCGAAAATAAAGTTTGTAGACGAAAGTTGCCGCTGTCGATTGGTGAAAAAGCAAAACCCCGAACTGCTGGTATATCGCACATCACCACGGTTGTCCCGGTGATCAGTGTATGCTCCATGCAATAGTTGTGCTGTCGTCGCCTGCGGAGAGGAAAACCTGCTCTTCAGGCATCCACAACAACTTGTTTACAGATCTTGTGTGGCCATTATTCTTCAGTTGGTCGAGTGATTTTACTAATTCAAGTGAAGCACTGTCCCAGATGCGGATGGTCTTATCGCGTGAAGCCGAGGCCATGAACTGGCCGTTTGCAACAGGCTGCAAATGATTGATGGTATACAGATGAGCTTTGATTTGCCGGATGAGTAAATGTTGCTGAAGATCATAACCATACAACTGTGCATCCCGTGAGCCGGCCAGGAGCATCCGGCTTTGTGGAATAAATGAAACGCAGAAAACAGAATTGGCCGGACCGGCAAGCACTTCCTTCACCTCCCATCGCAGTGCGTCAATGATATAAATCCTGTTATCGCTGCAAGCCACCGCTATTTCATTTTCCTGTTTATTTATATCGATCATCCGAAGGCTCATACTGCTGATGTTGAGTACGCATTGCAATGAAAAATTATCGGCTGACCAAACTGATAAGCTTCCATCTTTCGAAGCAACAAGTACAAGATCATTCAGCAGTTTAATATCGAAGACAGATTGCGCATGATAAGTGATGTGGTGGATTTCGCGTTTCTGTAAAAGGTCGAACACGTGGAATCCGCCTGCCATGGTGCCGATGAGCAGTAAGTTTTTTTCAGGTATCAGTAAGAGTGCAAAAACCTGGCTGCTGACACGGGCCAGTACTGTGGCTTGTGCAGGATCATTGAGTCGGGTAGCCAGCACTATTCCTTCGCTGCCGGCGGAAAGGAAAGTGGAGCTATCCGCTCCATGCGAAAGTGCATACACTGCACCTTTATGTAAGTTGAACCTGGCGACCTGAGCTACTTCCAAAATAATCCTGATTAGACGGCAAATATAGCTTCAGCCTCGCTATTGATCCGGTAAAAAAGAGAAACCGAATAAAGAGCAGATCCGGTGATCCGGTACCTTACCAATAACAGCGAAAGGTTATTTTTACAGCTATGGCGCTGATCTTTAAAAAAGAAATTGCGGAGGAGACACTTATCGGCATCTGGCGCATTGATGAAACAGCTGAATGGTTCCGCTCGCAGTTGCAACTCAACGACCAGGAAAACGAAATGATCGCTTCCATCCGTCATCCGCAACGCAAACTTCATTGGTTGTCGAGCAGGGTTTTGTTGCGGTCGCTGCTGCAAACCGATGCGTTTATTCAGCTCGAAAATGATACGTATGGCAAACCGGTTGTCAGAAATTTCCCCGTCGAAATTTCCATCTCGCATTCCGCCGATCTCTCTGCGTTGCTGCTCAGCAAAAAATATAAAGTAGGCATTGACATTGAGAAGACAGATCCAAAGGTGCTCCGCATTCAGCATAAGTTTGTGAATGAAGAGGAGCTAAAGTGGGTGAACATTGACAACAGGATCGGGCAACTTTATGCTATCTGGTGTGCAAAGGAAGCGATGTATAAATTATATGGTGAAAAGAAACTGGATTTCCGGCAGCACCTGATGACTGCACCTTTTGACTTCACCGGAGCGGGAACAATACATGGAAGAATTGTGAAAGAAAGCTACTACGCTGAGCTGAATGTTCAATATGAAATGCTGGGAAATTATATGACAGCCTATGTAATTCAATAGTGCTTACTTGAAGTAAGTTACCGTCACCGTGCCGAGCGACTTGCCCAGTTGCCGGATCCATTCATCCAGCTTAATATTTATAATCATGTAATGATTTTCATCTTCTTCATTCCCTTTCACGGCTTTCAGTTGCGCCTGATTCTCCAACTTCATATTCATCAGCTTATGCAGCTTAAAATGATGCAGGGTGCTGATGACATGTTTTTTAAAATTCTTTTGCGGTGTATTAACGAATATTTCATGGCGCTTCTCCCAGTTTTCACTCAGGTTATATGGAAATGAAATGATCTCGATGGCCAGGTCACGGAATTTCTTTTCATCGTGGTTGATGAAAATATGATGGTCCACTTTACCGCCTTTTTTCGACATCTCTTCCATCTCATGAATCATCAGTTGAAAATCATGATTATACAAGGGTGCTTCCTTCAACTCATCCAGCACCACATCCACCACTTTCTGACCGTCATCGAGCATTTCTTCGCCATATTCCAGTAACAGCCGCAAGATTCCCATCTCCTGGTAGAAATCCTTCGCCTGCTGATCCTGTTGTTGCTGCGAATGATCTTCGGCCGGTGACTGATCCTGGTATAATGCATCCGCTTCGAAATCAGGCGCACCGGTTTCCTTTTTCAGCTGGCGCCGTTTCACCTTGTTTACTTCCGTGATAAGCACCTGTTCGCCTACCTCCAGTTCCCTGCTGCATTCTTTAATCAGCACCGATCGCTTGATCGGATCAGGTATCCGGGCGAGGGTTTCAACGATGTCCTTAATCACGCCGGCTTTTTTCAGCGGATCATTTCCTGTTCCTGCCAGCAACAACTCCGTTTTAAACTGCAGGAAATGTTTTTTGTTAGCGGCAACGTAATCTCTGAATGCTGTGCTTCCGTTTTTATGCAGGAAAGAATCAGGATCTTCACCATCAGGCAGCAGTACGACCCGTACATTCACGTCCTCTCCTGCCATCAGTTCCAGTCCGCGCAAGGCGGCCTTAATGCCTGCCTGATCACCATCATATAAAATTGTGATGTTAGCAGTAAACCGCCTGATGAGCTTGATTTGCTCGGGCGTGAGGGAAGTACCTGACGAAGCAACCACATTTTCAATTCCTGCCTGGTGCATGGAAATCACGTCCGTATACCCTTCCGTCAGGAAACACTCATCCTCTTTGCGAATGGCGGTACGTGCCTGATAAATGCCATATACCAACTGACTCTTGTGATAGATTTCCGTTTCCGGTGAATTAATATACTTGGGAGCGCGGTCGTCCTTCACCATCATGCGGCCTGCAAATGCCACCACCTTGCCTGATAAGTTGAGGATCGGAAATATCACGCGATGATGAAAAAAATCCACTTTCTTTTCACCTTTCTCCTTGACAAGCCCGGCCTGTTCCAGCAAATGCAGCTGATAGCCGCTTTTCACTGCTGTTTTGGTAAAGGCCCCGGCATCAGACAGCGCGTAGCCCAGCATAAACTTCTTCTGCATTTCATCGGTGAATCCTCTTTCCTTAAAATAAGCCAGGCCGATATTCCGGCCTTCCGCGGTCTTCAATAAATTATCATTAAAATACTGCTGTGCAAACTGATTGATGATGAATAAAGAGTCTTTCACCATCTTGTCTCCCTGTTCCTTTTGCAGGTCACCGGTTTCCTCTACCACGAGATTATATTTCTGCGCGAGGTAGCGAAGTGATTCCGGATACGTAAACTTTTCATGCTCCATGATAAACGTCACAGAGTCACCTCCTTTACCGCAACCAAAACATTTAAAGATGCCTTTTGAGGGCGAAACATGAAACGAGGGCGTCTTTTCCGTATGGAAAGGACACAAGCCGACGAAATTTGTTCCCCGTTTTTTCAGGTTCACGAAATCGCCCACCACTTCCTCGATACGGGCGGCAGCTATAATCTCATCTTTGCTATGGGCGGTGATCATGCTTGTACCGGCAGGCCGGGTTTGGGAGTTCGAAGGTAACGGAATTAAAGGTTGCATTGATAGCCCGCCAGCTTGTTTTATTGTGGCATAAGGCGGCTTTGCTTATTCCACATTCAGCGTATCAGCACAGTATAAACTTCCGGCGGATGCATAAACGGACCATGGCTAAAAAGCCCAATCATCAGCCATAACAATAATTACTCAACAGCAACCTAACGGTCAGCTAATTAACCATTAAACAATCCGACCATTATTCAATTAACCTTCGAACGCCCGGAAAAGCACCCCGGCATGCAGCATTCCACCGTCAAAAAATGTATGACACGCTTCCTTTTACGGCAACCGGTGTTCCGGGTGTGAAATGCAGTTCTGACACGGGTGAAGGCTCATCAAACAAACGTGATTCGGTATCAAACTGAGCCTCGTTCCAAGCGGCATTCGTAAGATTTTCAACATTCATTCCAATGCGGACATGCTCCCAACGATAGGCTACTGCAGCATCCATCACAAAGTATCCTTTTGCTTTTACCGTGTTGGATTCATTGGCCGGCCGGTCACTCATGAAGCGATAGCGCAGTGATCCTTCCCATCCCCGCTGTTGAACCACGGTTAGACCGCCGGTTGAAGTGACCCTCGGAGCGAGCGGTATAACATTATCTTCGATCAATTTATCTCCAAAAAAGTTGCTGAGTAAAAAACCTTTGGCATAATTCACATCCATATCGGCGAACAACCATTTCAACACCTGGTAACGGGCCGAGAAATCAACTCCCATGCGACTGCTTGGTCCGTTATCTTCCGTTGTTCCCTCATCACCTACATACACGAGCTCATTTTCAAGTTGCAAGGTCCACAGCGCCACAGAAAATATCACCGATCCTACGCGAACCTGCGTTCCCACTTCACCACCGGCAGCCAATGGAAGACGGTGATTTAACGAATCCTGTACTACGGCCCGTGCATCGTTGGAATGAAACCCGATTCCGGTATTCAAAAACAGGTGAATATTATTGGAAGGTGAATACACCAAATTCAGTTTAGGCTGGGCCAAGGTCTGATAGTTAAACCCTGAAATATTATGATGGCTGGAATCAGCTGTAATAAGGTCATTTACATCAAACGTGAAATAGTCAAACCGCAAACCCAATTGCGCTTTAAGCTGCGGCGTTAAGCTGAATTCCTCTTTAATCCAGCCATTCATACTTTGTTCCATGATCATGGCATCGGCAGTGACTGAAAGCCTTTCTCTTGCCGGTGAATGCCAAAGCATCACATGCGTCTGATCAGCCCGCAAACCAAGTCCAAGCGTAGTCTTCACCGGCATTGTGCCGAGTTGGCCCGGTATAGAGAATGCACCATTGTATCCGCCAATGGTACGGTCATCATCCTGTTCAATCATGTCTCCATGCACAGGATCGTTGAGAAAGAAGGTGAAGTTGGAAAACAGTTTGAAGTGGTAATCAGCATAATAAATCTGCGACTGAAAATTGTTGTTACCAATTTTTGAATTTATTTCAAAATTAAGGTTGGTTCTCGAAGTCAGTCCGCCTTCCATTGAATCAATAGCACCAAAACGATTGATCAAGCCGCTTTCTATTGCACGCCCCGGTACCTGGCCTGATGCATTCCATGTTGAACTGAAGCCATTATAGGAAAGCATAGCGGTGGTGTTTTCACTTAACCTGAATGTATTTTTATTGAACAGGGTAAAGCGGTGAAAATTTTGGGTTGCATCGAAATAAGACGGGTTGAAAACGAAATCGCCGGCTATGTATGAGTTCACAACAGCTGATTGTAACGGAAGCTGCAACATCAGCAGGGCATGGCTGCCGCTGAATCCGCGCTGTGTTGGTGCTGAGGTAAAATCTGTGCTGAATGAGTTCTCATCAAGTTGATCGAGCGTACGGAACCTAACCGTTGCACCGGTGGAAAAATCGCCGTTTTGCGCGAAGTACGGTCCCTTGGCGATATCCATTCGCTGCACCGTTTCCGGAATCAGGAAATGAAGATCTGCATAACCCTGGCCATGGCCATGCGAAGGCATATTAACCGGAATACCATCAACAAATGCTGCCACATCTGTTCCGTGATCACAGTCGAAGCCGCGCACAAAAATCTGTTCTGCTTTTCCTCCACCGGCATGCTGGGCGATGAATAAGCCGGGCACGAGCCGAAGCATGTCCTGCGCAGAATTTTTAGGGCGGAGGTGAAAATCAATAACGTTCAATACCTGTGACGATGCGGCCGTAACCGGCACATCACCCCTGACCACAAGATCAGGCAGGCTGATAACGGCCGGTGAAATTGAAATATTTAATACCGTGGTTCCTGCGGGAGAAACGGTGATATGCATCTCTTTTGTAACATAATCCTGTTTACTGAATGTGACCGTGTACATCTTGGCGGAAATATTCCGGAATGAATAGTATCCATTGGTATCTGTAAGTGCAATGAGATGATCTTCCTCCATAGAAACGGTGAGTCCGGTTACCGGACTATTAGTAAGGTTGTCAATGACAGTTCCTTCAAGCAGCATGCTTTGCGCTGTTGCATTATGAAAGTTTATCAGCACCAAAGCAAAAAGGTAAACGGGTAACAGTTTCATAGCGAAAATGAATTTAAGTTTAGCAGTAATCCTGTGTCCGGCTAACCTGATTGCAACAAGCAATCAGCAGCAGTCACATGGAATTGCGGTGAGCGATAAATGGAGGAAAAATGTCAGTACACAAGCATCAGGATAACGATATCGCTGAAGAAAAAAATTTGTGCTGACCTATTGGTACGTGAGGTTATAGATTTTCCGGTGGCGGCAGGAAGACAGCAGGAAAGAATTGTGTGTTTCTATCTTCTTCACCCCTGAAGAAACAAAAACATATCAATAGCATTGCGCTCACAATTGTAGCGAGCGATAGTAAGAGCGAGTGGAAATTTGAAGAGTTGACTGGCAGTGAAGCAGCAGTGTCCATAACCGGCAGATCTGCGGCGTGCACCATAAACCGGAAAGAAAAAGGAGTTGAATTTATGTGATGGTCGCGGGTTGCATGGTTTACAAAGCCGGCCATCTCTTGTAAATAACCCGACCCGGAAGGATAATCATTGGTAAGCAATACAAAGGCATTCACAGCACCAACAATAACGAGACCGATGATCCGCAGGATGCGCTGAGCCTTGAGCCGGTATGCCTGGTATTTTGTAGAAAGAATCATCGCATCGTATGCATTGAAGCCTCATATACGAAGCAGCATCGCCGATGGATTTGCCAAACGTAATGAAAGTTGATGATCTGCGGGTTGGCGGAGTATAACCGTTTCCGTAAAAACGGTGCGACCAGCTATTATCGTCTTCAGCAATGTGTGGCATAACAGGCAGCTGAAGCGAAAACATTATCAAAGTCCGGTAACAGGTGCTTACGATGTCAACCTGTTATACTGCGCAACCGTTCTTCCATCAACCTGATTTTCTCTCTTGCGTCCTCTGCCTTTTTCCGTTCTTTTTCAATAATGTCTGCGGATGCTCTGGCAACAAAGTTTTGATTTTCGAGTTTCTTCATCACTGAGTTCAGGAAACCTAACTGGTACTCGATGTCTTTTTCAAGCCTCGCTTTTTCTTCGCCACTGCCCAGGCCGTCCGGTGATTCCAGGAAGTATTTATCCGAGCCGATCAGGAATGAGAAGGACTGCTCAATGTCGTAATCGGTTTTCTGAATCGTATTAAGTGCGGCGAGTTTGGAAATAACCTGCTTCATCCCTTCCTCCATCTTCATATTGCCGGAAATGAAAAGTGACAATAAAACTTTTTGCTTCAATCCATTTCGGTTGCGAATATCCCTTATGGCGCTGATGATTTCCTTAGCCTTTTCACCGCCTGCAATGATTTGCGGATCAGCATCCGGCACTTCCCTTAATTGTGAAGTCACCAGGAATTCTCCGGCACTTCTTTCTTTAACCTGGTGAAAAACCTCTTCGGAAATAAACGGCATGAAAGGATGCAGTAACTGCATTAGCCGTTCAATGAAACCAATGGTTTTGTTATACGAATAAGCATCGGCGGGCTGACCGAATTCAGGTTTGATCATCTCGAGGTACCATGAACAGAAATCGTCCCAAATCAGTGAATAGATTTCCTTCAAAGCCGGAGAGATATCGAACTGGTCAAACAATCTGCCGATCTGCTGCGTTACGGCATTCAGTCTGTTTTCAAACCAGGCAACAGCAAACGCATTCGCTGCACTTATCTGCCGATTATCTTCAGGGTCACCGGTTACTTCCCATCCCTTCACCAATCGTAATACGTTCCACAATTTATTGTTGAAATTCCTGCCCTGCTCCACCAGCTTTTCGTCGAATAAAATATCATTGCCGGCAGGTGATGAAATCAGGATGCCGAAACGCACCGCATCCGCGCCATACTTTTCAATCAATGCCAGCAGGTCAGGGGAATTACCCAGCGACTTCGACATTTTTCTTCCCTGCTTATCGCGCACAATACCTGTAAAATACACCTGGTCAAACGGTTTGGCCTCCATGTATTCAAAGCCGCTCATGATCATACGTGCCACCCAGAAGAAGATGATTTCAGGAGCAGTCACCAGTGTTTGTGTAGGGTAATAATATTTTACTTCAGCATTACCCGGATTGCTTAATCCTTTGAACACTTCAAATGGCCACAACCAGCTGGAAAACCAGGTATCAAGCACATCTTCATCCTGCTGCAATTCCTGAGCAGTGACCGAACCCACTGCACTGCTGCCGGAAGATTTTGCTGAATTCTCCGCTGCTTGCCTGTTTAGTATTTCCGCTGCTTCCGCTGCTGTTTCCGCTACCGCGAATCTGCCATCGTGTGTGTACCATGCCGGAATGCGATGTCCCCACCAAAGCTGCCTGCTGATGCACCAGTCGCGTATGCCTTCCATCCAGAGCCGGTAGTTTGTTTTGAATTTCGAAGGATAGAATTTAATGCTGTCATTCATTACAGCTTCCAATGCTGGCTGAGCCATGCTTTGCATACTGCACCACCATTGCATAGAGAGCCGCGGTTCCACCACCACATCTGTTCTTTCAGAAAATCCAACCTGGTTGGTGTAGTCTTCCACTTTCACCAGGTGACCTTCTACCTCCAGATCTTTCACAATATTTTTCCTGCACTCAAAGCGATCCTGGCCGACATAAAGCTGTGCCGCTTTACTCATCGTGCCATCTTCATTGAGCGTATCAATTACTTCCAGCTGATGCTTCAGCCCAAGGTTGTAGTCATTCATGTCATGGGCAGGCGTCACCTTCAGGGCACCTGTTCCAAATTCCCGCTCCACATATTCATCTGCAATGATTGGAATACGCCGGTCGATCAGCGGAACCAAAGCATAACGGCCTACGAGATTTTTGTAGCGTACGTCTTCCGGATGCACACAGATAGCGCTGTCGCCTAAAATAGTTTCCGGACGTACGGTGGCAATGGTAATCCATGCAGCGGGATCATCAGACAACTGATAACGGACGAAATATAATTTTGATTTCACCTCCCGCTTGATCACCTCTTCATCACTCAAGGAAGTTTTTGCCTTTGGATCCCAGTTAATCATCTTATAGCCACGATAGATTTGGCCTTTATTGTAAAGGTCGATGAACACACGGATGACAGCCTTGTAGTAGTCATCATCCATGGTAAATGTCGTCCTGTTCCAGTCGCAACTACAACCCAGTTTCCGTATCTGCGTAAGGATGATACCACCGTATTTATCTCGCCATTCCCATGCATATTTCAGAAATTCTTCCCTGGACAAGTCGCGCTTTTCGATACCTTTCTCGCGGAGCATGGCCACTACTTTCGCTTCCGTGGAAATGGAGGCATGATCGGTACCCGGCACCCAACAGGCATTCTTCCCTTGCATGCGGGCACGGCGAATGCATATATCCTGGATGGTATTGTTGAGTGCATGACCCATGTGGAGCACGCCGGTAACATTCGGCGGAGGAATAACAATGGTATATGGTTCTCTGTCATCCGGTTTCGACTCGAAAAGGCGCTGTTCCATCCATTGCTGATACCACCTGTCGTCTAATCCTGTCGGGTCAAAAGTTTTGGGCAATTCCATCTTCACAATATTTGAGTCGCAAAAATAAAAGGTATTTGGTGTAATTGCAGGATAAGCAATCTGGCAGGAAGAAGATTCCTATACCGGCAGAACAGCAGTGTAATAATAAGCAGGACTCAATCAGCATGCACCGTTGATGAGGCAGCTAAGGTTGTCCGTTCAGTTCTTCAAAGTCTCATCCAGCCAACGGTAAAACTCACGGTGCCATAATAAACTGTTCTGTGGCTTCAACACCCAATGGCCCTCATCAGGAAATACCAGCAACCTGCTCTTAATGCCTTTGAGTTGTGCAACCTGGTAAGCTTCCAGGCCTTGTGTGTACGGAATACGATAATCCCTCTCCCCTTCCATAATCATGATCGGTGTCTTCCACCGGTCGATCAAACTAATCGGATTGGATAAAGCATAACTTTTAGGCCGGGGCTTCTGCCAGAAGGAACCGCCGAGGTCCCAGTTGGCAAACCAAATTTCTTCAGTAGAGGCATACCAACTGTTCAAATCAAACACGCCGCAATGCGCGATCATGCTTTTGAATCGTCCTTCGCCCAATCCTTCCAGCATGTAGACGGAATAACCGCCGTAACTGGCGCCAACGGCACCAAGGCGTGTCTTGTCAACGAAACTCCATGTTGCCGCCGAATCAATTGCCGTAAGATAATCCCGGATCGGCTGTCCGCCCCAATCCTGGCTGATGTCTTCATTCCACTTCGTGCCAAAGCCCGGCAAACCGCGCCGGTTGGGTGCGATGACGACATAACCATTGGCAGCCATCAGTTGAAAATTCCAGCGAAAAGAATAAAACTGCGAAACGGCTGACTGTGGTCCACCCTGGCAATACAACAGTGTCGGATACTTTTTAGCGGCATCGAAATCAGGCGGATAAATCACCCATGTAAGCATCCGCTGCCCGTCGGTAGTCTTCATCCAAACCTTATCAATACGGCTCAGCTTAATGCCGTCGTATGCCGGCTTATTTACTGTTGTTAAATTCAATACCTCTCCGGTCTTAAGATTGACGCGCACCAATTCTGCTGCATGATTCATATCACTTTTGGCGGCGATCATCCAATCACCCTGCTGGCCGATCAGTGCATTCAGGTCAAAGTCGCCCTTAGTGACCTGCCTGATGGTGACGGCGGCATTTTTTGCAGGATCTTTCGGTAAAGTCATTTCAAATATCTGTTCAGTTGCTTCCTTCACCGCCAGGAAATAGATCTTTGTTCCATCGGCACTCCAACGGAATGACTCCACTGTTTCGTCCCAGTCTTTGGTGAGGTCATATTGCTGACCGGTAGCGATATTTTTTATGAACAGCCTGTTCTTATCCGCTTCAAATCCGTCACGTGCCATAGAAGTATAGGCCAGCACATTGGCTTTGGGAGATAGTTGCGGCTGCATATCATAGCCGCTATTGCCGTCGGTGATATTCAAGGTGGTGCCATTGAGGATGGAATAGTAATAGATATCAGTGTTGGTGCTGACGGCGGCATCCTTTCCGCTTTTCTTTTTGCACACATAATAGATACCCGTTCCCGCAGCGTCAAAAATAAAATCTTCGGCTCCGCCAAAAGGTGTTTGCGGACAGTCGAATGTCTCACCCTGCATGATATCCTTCGCATTGGTGAAACCGGTAGCAGTGTACAAGGCATAAAAAACATGATTGTATGCTCCGTCCTCCCAGGTATCCCAATGACGGTACATGAGGTCATCTCCTCCATGTGCATTTACTTTTTGCAGATCAGGGTAACGATCGGTGATGGTGTTCTGCACTTTCACTTCCTGAGAAAACAAGACATATTTTCCATCCGCGGAAATTTTCACATTGTCAACTCCGCCTTCTATGAATGATATCTGCCTTGCCCCGCTGCCATCCCATTCCGCTTCCCACCATTGTCCGTTGTAGAGGTAACCCATTTTGCCCGATGGCGTAACCTGCACGTTGTATTCTGTTCCCGTTGTTGAAGAGATTTGTTTTGCTGCACCACCGGTTAACGGAATGGAAAAAAGATTGCGTTCACCTTTGTTGGCTGCCATGTCATATACGGTGACACCATAAATCACATTCTTCCCGTCAGGTGAAAGCATCTCCCCGCTCACTCTTCCTAACTGCCATAACAGGTCGGGTGTCATCACCTGCTGACTGAAGGCCATGCCTTGAAACAACAGCATGAAAGCAATTAATAAATTGATGTTAGTCCGCATACACGTAAGATTTAGTTTGCCCGATTAGTGAGAGATGAAGATTCAGCGCATTGTCGTCTGGCATCAGCGTATTCGCAATACGCCGCCTACTTGCCCAGCAAAGCCATTCTGGCTGTAGCCAGCAATGCTGTTACGGCCGCTTTGGTAGGTGCTTCGCCATAAACGCGCAACAAAGGTTCTGTTCCTGAAGCACGGATCATAATCCATTCATTGTCGCTGAAATGATATTTGTATCCGTCAATATCTTCCATGCGCTGTACAGTGTATTGACCGAATGAAGTGTACTTGTTGTCTTTACAGTTCTGTACAATCTGCTGCTTCAGCGCTTCATCAAGGTGAAGATCGAGACGATCAAAGCTGAAAGAGCCGACCACATCATATACTTCCTGGATGATCTGCTTCATTGATTTACCGGTCTTCGCCATAAACTCCAGCAGTATCAGGCCGTCCCAGATTCCATCGCGCTCAGGAATGTGGCCTTTAACGGCGATGCCGCCGGATTCTTCACCGCCCACCAACACATCTTCCTTCACCATTTTTTCGCTGATATATTTAAAGCCTATCGGTGTTACTTCAATGGGCAAACCATAATGCTTACAGAGTTTCTTCACCTTATCTGAAACTGAAAAAGCCACCACCACCTTGCCATTCATTTTTTTGTATTTGTGCAGATAATGGATGAGCAGCAAGATGATGTGATGGGCATCCACGAAGTTACCGTCTTCATCATACATGCCAATCCTGTCGGCGTCGCCATCTGTTGCCAGTCCGCAAACATTATGCGGTGAGTTTTTGATGAGTGAAGCCAATTCCTGCAGGTTACGGTCAAGCGGCTCCGGCGCCTGCCCTTTGAAGGAAGGGTTGTAATCGCAATGCAGCAGTATCGGATTTTTTAATACCTGCGGAATAACATTTTGTCCGGCGCCATACATGGCATCGTAAGCCACCACTACATGGCTGTTGTTGATGCCTTCCAGGTCAAAATTGCTGCGGACAAGTGCTACATACAGGCTTTCCAGGTCAACATATTCGAGCAAGCCTCCTGCTTCATAGGTTGATAAAGCAACCATCTCCACGCTGATGCTGTCCGGAATCATGCTCTCCACTTCGGCAATCACTGCTGGAGAACTCGGGCCACCGGCTTCGCTCTTCAGCTTAAAACCATTATACGAAGGCGGGTTATGGCTGGCTGTAATCACCACACCCATGCCGGCTCCGAAATGTTTTGTTCCCATCGAAACCATCGGTGTGGAAACAAATCCTTCTGCCAGAAATGTTTTAACTCCACAGGCACACATCACCTTTGCAGTTGTTTCGGCGAAGAGTTGACCGCCGAAGCGGCAATCATAGCCGATGAGCACCTTGGGTTGCGGATAGTTTTTCTTTATCCAGTTTGCTGTTGCATAGGCCACCCTGATTACATTGTCAACTGTGTAATCCTGTGCTATGATGGCGCGCCATCCGTCAGTGCCGAATTTAATGGGAGTCATAGGGTAATTGCGTTTGAATGCATGTATTTGTGAAGGCGGCAAATATAGGTACTCCTTCGTTTAAAACATAAGTCGGCAGGCGGCGGGACAATGAAGCAGATGAAGAATCAGAAGCTATCTCAGAACAGGCAATCAATGCGGTCATGGCGGATTTATTCCGGCATGAGTCAATGAATTGAAGAGACCCGGATCCTGATCAATCGGCACAGGATGACTCCAGGTATTTTGTGACAGCTTCTGGTTGACACTGCCTGGCTGCCGGCTATTAACCAAATCATATACGGTTGCTTCGATGGTATAGCTATCGATATGATCCGTTGCTTCATTGTTCAATAACCTCAAAAAATCAGCATACATTAAATGATATACTTCCACTTACTTCCACTCTTTACATCACATCCAACAAATACTCCGCGATACGATTAACTTTGCCCGCAGCAGGATTTAACGGCAACATCCATGAACCAGGCAGACACCTTCCGCCACAAAGGCATGAGAAAGAAATTAGTGGAGACCGTGAAGGCGAAAGGCATTCATGATGCCGAAGTTTTGCGCGCAATGGAAGCAGTGCCGCGTCACCTGTTTGCTTTTGAAAGCGCTTTTATCGAACGGGCCTATGAAGACAGCGCTTTCCCGATAGGTGAAGGTCAAACTATTTCGCAGCCATATACAGTCGCGTATCAGACGCAGCTGCTGGAAGTCAAAAAAGGTGAAAAAATCCTGGAAGTGGGAACAGGGTCAGGATACCAGGCCTGCATCCTTGCTGAGATGAAAGCACGCGTTTTTACGATTGAAAGGATGAAAAAGCTCTATGAGAAAACCAAAGCGCTCTTGCCTTCACTCGGATATGCACAGGTGAAGTGCTTTTATGGCGACGGGTACGAAGGGCTGCCGTCCTTCGCGCCGTTTGACAAGATACTAGTGACGGCTGCGGCCCCTTTTCTTCCGGAGAAATTATTAACGCAGCTCAAGCCCGGTGGTATGCTGGTGATTCCGGTTGGCGAGGGAGAAACACAACTCATGAAGCGTTACACAAAAATTTCCGGTGATGAGATCCGGGAAGAAGTGTTCGACACATTTAAGTTTGTGCCATTGCTGCCGGGAAAAAAAACATAAGGAGTTACTTTGGTTTGATCCGCTGAACTAATCGCGTGACCATATTTGCTGCTGTTGTGACGTGACAGATTCAGCAGCCTGCATGGTTCAGTGCAGCGATACATCAGGTTGAGGAGAAGGAGGTTTATCCACCCAAACACCATCACCAATAGCACGGTGGCAATAAATTCCTCCGCCATCAGGTGCAATTATCCGTTGTTATTTGAAGGCATTGATGCCCGTCACATCCATTCCGGTGATGAGGAGATGAATATCATGTGTGCCTTCATAGGTAACCACTGATTCAAGATTCATCATGTGGCGCATGATCGGATATTCGCCGGTAATACCCATTCCGCCATGTATCTGCCGGGCTTCGCGCGCAATATTCAGTGCAATCTCCACCGAATTTCTTTTCGCCATGGAAATCTGTCCGGGCGTGGCCCTGTTTTCATTCATCAGCACGCCCAGCCGCCAGACAAGCAGCTGCGCCTTGGTGATTTCCGTAATCATTTCCGCCAGCTTTTTCTGCGTGAGCTGAAATCCGCCGATCGGTTTGCCGAACTGAACCCGTTCCTGTGAATAACGGAGCGCTGAATCATAGCAATCCATGGCAGCACCCAGTGCACCCCAGGCAATGCCGTAACGTGCTTTACTTAAACAACCCAACGGACCTTTCAGCCCTTTCACGTTAGGAAGGATATTTTCTTTAGGCACCTGCACATTGTCAAATACCAGTTCACCTGTGGCAGAAGCTCTTAACGACCATTTGCCATGTGTTTCCGGCGTGGTGAATCCATTCATGCCGCGTTCGAGGATCAATCCGCGGATGACACCGGCTTCATCTTTTGCCCATACCACAGCTATATCAGCAAACGGCGCATTGGAGATCCACATTTTCGCTCCGTTCAGGATTACATGGTCACCTGCATCTTTGAAATTGGAGATCATATCGGAAGGATTGGAGCCATAATCCGGCTCCGTCAGTCCGAAGCATCCCATCCATTCGCCGCTGGCCAGCTTAGGCAGATATTTTTTCCGCTGTTCCTCATTGCCATAGGCGTAGATCGGGAACATGACGAGCGAGCCTTGTACCGATGCTGTTGACCGGATACCTGAATCGCCGCGCTCTATCTCCTGCATCATCAGTCCGTAGGAGATGTAATCGAGGCCACCGCCGCCATACTCCACCGGCACCGTCGGCCCAAAGCAACCTTGCTCCGCCAATCCTTTTATCAGTTGCTTCGGAAACTCTGCGCGTTGTGCATAGTCTTCTATGATGGGAGAGACCTCTTTCTTCACCCATGCACGCACGGTGTCACGAATCAGTTTTTGCTCGTCGGTTAATAACTCATCTACCTGGTAGTAATCGGGTTGCTGGTAACGATCAGTGGGCATTGTTTCAATATTTATGGTGCAAATGTATGGATTGAAAGCGGGGAAATAAAAGATTGATGCATTCAGCAGTCAGCCCCACTTATTGCAATTGATGCGTTGACGAAGATTCTTTCGCGCCTGTTGCAGCTTCAGCATAGCCATATTTTTTCATGGCAAAGCCCCAACGGGTTTTTACTTTTTCAAGGTGTAACGGGTCTGAAAGATGCTTGTTCTTCTCAAATGACTTTTGTGTGTCAAGATAAGTCATGAAGTGAGGAAGCGCTCTATCAAATCCTGGCAGATTCAATGAAGTATAAATCTGCTTCAGATGTTCCTCAGGATGCTGCAGGAAATCCTCATACCGTATTTCAATAAGATGATGTGGAGGGATCAGCGCTTTCTGCTTTTCATATTCACTGATCAGTCTTTCATACAATTCAAAGATCAGCTCCTCCATCTCCGGTGGTGTAAATACCTGCAAGCGGAGCGTTTCCATCACTGCCGTAAAAAATTTAAATGTTGAATGAAAAACCATCACGGGGTTCCGGTAGAGGTATATAAAGCGGGCATCCGGAAACATCTCCAGGATCATCTGAATGCTGCCTGTATTCACAGGGTTTTTCGAAATAAAATTCTCTTTCTGATGTTCCAGTAAGGATTGCGCAATCAGCTTCTTATACCGCTTACTGTATTGCCGCTTTTGCTTTGCAGTTAAATCCCGGCAGGAAACATAACGGTCGTAAAAATGTTTCCATTGACGGGGAAAGTACCAGAAGTTATAAAAGGCATAGGAATGCATGTTACACAAAGCAAACCCTTCTTCCTGCGGAAAGTCAGGTGATAAGAGCACATTATCCGAAGGCCGCTTTTCCGGCATCAGCCATTTCATTAACGGCCGGAATAACCAGCGGCTTGCAAAAAACTGGTTTACAAATACACCCTGATAGGTGGTGATATAGGCAAATTGCTGATCCTTGCACATGAGGTTATGCAGCAAGGTTGTGCCACTCCGCCAATGGCCTAAGATAAAAACAGGCGAGGCCGGCAGTCTCGTCCGGTGCAGCTTGCGCGCATAAAGCAGTTGCTCCACCAGCCGGAATGGTTCCGCTATCATGCTGATCAATCCGGCGAGGAAGCATCTACCAAGGTATTTGCGGGAAATGGGATAGCGCGTCACCAACCGGATAAAATTGATGAATGGTGTAACCGCAATGGTGCTGAATGCAATCCGGAATGTCTTCTTTGCCATTATTCAATTTCAGTGAAGTAATATCGTTTCCTGATTTTCTCTTTTCGTTTTCAACTTATGTATCCTATACTGTTACAAAATTATGCTGTATCAACGGGTTAATACATGATTTCAGCAACTCCTGCAGAATAACGGAGACATAAACAGTAATGGGCGCTTACGCAATCGAAAACGGTTAATCTTATTATTGGCTTCTCACAACTTTTAAGCTGCACAAAGAAAGTAAATCATTCATGCACCTTCATGGATACAGGACAGCGGAACTTTTTAATTTGCGGATATTTGTATTCTCAACCGCATGAAACTATTCCCTATGGCAACTATCGTAATCGAAGGCATGAAGTTTAAAGCTCCCATCGGGTATTACCCGGAAGAGCAATTGCTGGGTAATGAAATAGAAGTTACCATCCACCTTACCACGACAGCAAGAACAGGTGACTTAAATGACGAACTGGCCCATACCGTTAATTATGAACTTGTGTATGACCATATCCGCGACCTGATGATGCAGCCCACTCACCTGCTGGAGACGGTTGTTGCCAATATAATGTCGGGCATTGCGCAAAAATTTCCTGCTGTCACAAGCATCAAATTGCGTGTTGCCAAGCTGCATCCTCCGCTTGGAGGAAGGGTGAAGAAAGTTTGGATTGAGGATAGTTGGGTAAGAAACATAAAAAAATAGATATGGAAGGAGCACTGATAACTTGTAGTTTTGCCCACTTTATGCCACTATGAAATTCAGCCAGATAAAATACGAGCGGCCGGACCTTGATCAGCTAGCCGGTCAATTCAATGCATTAATGGAAACGTTCCGTCAAACGGCAGCGGCGAAGGCGCAGATGGAGGTCATTGATGAAATCTACAGACTGCGGTCGCATTTTGAAACCATGAGCAACGTGGCAAGCATCCGCCATACCATTGATACGAGTGATCCTTTTTTTGAAGCGGAACAGGAATACTTCGACAACTCCTATCCTATTTACCTCGATCTTGTTTCAGCCTTTTACAAGGCTCTGATCAACTCGCCCTGCAGGGGCGAGTTGGAAAGCAGGTACGGCAAGCAACTGTTTGACATAGCAAGCGTAACACTGCAATCCTTTTCGCCGGCCATCATCAGCGATCTTCAGCGTGAAAATGAACTCACGACAGAATACACGAAACTGATCGCATCCGCCGAGATAGAATTCGACGGAAAGAAACTGAACCTGAGCGGCATGGTTCCTTATAAACTATCCACTGACCGCGCCATACGCAAAGCGGCACATGAGCGAACGGATGAATTCTATGCTGCCAATGCACAGGCACTGGACCGTATTTTTGATGAGCTGGTGAAAGTCAGGCACACCATCGCCGGGAAGCTTGGCTTCAAAAATTTTGTGAGTGTTGGTTACCTCCGTATGTGCCGTACTGATTACGATGCGACGATGGTGCGCGCATTCAGAAAAATGGTGGAGGAAAACGTTGTACCGCTTGTGTCGCAGCTGAAAGAAAGACAACGCAGGCGGCTCGGCCTTGAACAACTGCTGTATTTCGATGAACCGCTGGATTTCAATTCGGGCAATGCAACACCACAGGGTACGCCGGAATGGATCGTGCAGCATGCAAAGCATATGTATGATGAACTGTCGCCGGAAACAGGCGAATTTTTCAGTTACATGATTGAGAATGAACTGATGGATCTTGTGAATAAACCCAACAAGGCCGGCGGCGGATACTGCACCTTCCTGAGTGAAACGCGGAGCCCGTTTATCTTTTCCAATTTTAACGGCACCTCCGGCGATATTGATGTGCTGACACATGAGGCAGGCCATGCCTTTCAAACCTATTGCAGCCGCCACCTTGGCCTGGAAGAATATTATTTCCCGACCAGCGAAGCGGCTGAAATACATTCCATGAGTATGGAATTTTTAACATGGCCGTGGATGAACCTGTTTTTTGACGGGCAAACCGATAAGTACAAGTTTGCACACCTGAGCCATTCACTTATTTTTCTTCCTTACGGTGTTGCGGTTGATGAATTTCAGCATCATATCTATGAACATCCCGGGCTCACGCCAAAAGAAAGGAATGCATACTGGCGTTCACTTGAAAAAAAGTATCTGCCTCACCGGGTCTATGAACATAATGATTTCCTGGAAGAAGGCGGATTCTGGCAAAGGCAGGCGCATATCTATAAACACCCGTTCTACTATATCGATTACACACTCGCACAGTTATGTGCATTCCAGTTCTGGGTAAAGGCAACCACAGACAGGAAGGCTGCCATGGATGATTATATACGGCTTTGCAAGGCCGGCGGCAGCAAATCATTTCTGCAACTGGTAGCGGAGGCAGGCCTGCAATCTCCTTTCGATGCCAACGCTGCAACAGCAACTATCGCTTCCGTGAATAACTGGCTTACGGCTGCCGATGACAGCGCACTGAATTGACCGAATTACACTCGAATTACAAATTATTATAATTTCTATATTTAATTTTCTCCTTCAGCTTATGGTATTCACCGTTCAACGCTGATTCTGTCCATTTCGGCATTGTTGTTTGTGGCGCCTTGACATGAGCCTATAGTTTTGGTTTCATTCAATTCACTTTCAAACCAAAGCCTTTATGAAAAACAAATTACATTCTTTGCTGATTTTCATCGTTGTTGCAAGCGGTTTAATCAGCGCAACTTTTATCACAGCCATCAGTTATCCCGACGGTGCACCATCATCCGTAACAGGATCGCCCGGCGACAATAACAAAACATGCACAAAGAGCGGATGCCATTCCGGAACGGCAGGCACCATGCTGAATGCCATGACATCAAACATTCCGGCAGCCGGTTATGTGCCCGGCACAACCTACCAGGTAACGGCAACCATTTCAGATCCATCGCTGGTGAAATTCGGTTTTGAGATTTCACCACAAAACGCAGCCGGTACAGTATTGGGTACGATGAGCCTGACAGATGCAACAAAAACCAAATTCACTGCATCAAACGGCAAGTACATCACCCACACCACTTCAGGCAATACCTGGAACGGGCATACTGCCACCTGGTCTTTCAACTGGAAAGCTCCGGTTGCAGGAACAGGCGCTGTTACCTTTTACGGTTCTTTCATGTATGCCAATAATAATGGCGGCACAAGTGGCGACATAGTTAAAACCTCCACCTACACGGTGCAGGAAGCCGTATCTGCCTGTAACCTTACTGTTACACCGGTGGCCGCTACTATCTGCAAAGGCAGCAAACAAACCATTACTGCCAGCGGAGCAACATCCTATACCTGGGCACCATCCACCGGCCTTGATGTTACGACCGGTGCTGTTGTTGTTGCCAAACCCACTTCAACAACTACCTATACGGTTACCGGAGACGGAGGCGCTTGCAGTAAGACGGTAACGATAACCGTAAATCCGGCACCTACCGCTACTATTTCAGCAGGGGCTTGTACAGCAGGCAGCATATTGCTGACCAGAGGCGGCACTCCAACAACCGGTGTTACCTACAAATGGCAGAAAGATGGTGTGAATATCAGTGGTGCGACCAACAGTACTTACCTCGCAACACTATCTGGTTCCTATACCGTGAAAGTGACGATAACGGCAACCGGTTGCAATAAAACATCCAAAGCAACAGCCGTTACGATTAGTTGCAAGATGGGTGAAGAGCCTGCCATTAATGCTGCCGCTTATCCTAATCCGTTCAGCAATGCGGTCAACATACAAATCGGTTCATTGTCTAAAGAAAAGGCCATCATCAGGTTGCT
Source organism: Chitinophagales bacterium (assembly GCA_019694975.1). NCBI lineage: Bacteria > Pseudomonadati > Bacteroidota > Chitinophagia > Chitinophagales > Chitinophagales bacterium. The sequence goes on along the minus strand of JAIBAY010000008.1, from coordinate 171,990 downwards.
GGATATCAGTGGCAGAGCCATTCATATTTATAATGATGTTGACCCTGCAATGCCTTTTGAAATCAATGAAGACCTTACACCCGGAATTTACTTTGTGAGAATCGAACAAGGTGACGTTCAACAGGTCATTAAAATCGTTAAGACAGAATAATCTTAGCGTTTGAAAATTAAAAAAGGGGGGCAATGTTCCCCCTTTTTTTTGTCCACCTGCATACCGACGGGTGTTCTTTTCAACTCCAAATCGTTGCTCCGCTGAACCTCAATTACAACTTTTTAAGATGCAGAAATAAATCCGGCATGACCGCATTGATTGCTTGTTTTGAGATAGCTGATAATGAAGCTCTTTCGAATGATGATATTATCCGAAGGTGTGTTTTTACCGGTCGAGCTCAAAAATCGCCCGCTCAGTGCATAACATTTTAAGGGTAAGGGCCTGACGGATAGCTTTGCGGCAAACAAAATTGGTATGAAAAAGAACTTACTTTTTATTGCGTTTACACTTTTCACCGGCATGGCCATCATCGGTCTGTCCATGCATTCTGCCACAAGCTATCCCGAAGGAGCGCCATCATCGGTTGCCGGAGCTCCGGGTGATAATGGTAAGACCTGTGCAAAAAGCGGTTGTCATCCCGGCGGATCAACAGCAATTTTTGATGTAATCACTTCCGATGTTCCTGTAACCGGTTATGTTCCGGATTCTACATACACAATAACAGCCACCATCACCGATCCAAACCTGGTTAAGTTCGGGTTTGAAATAACACCGCAAAATACAGCGGGCACTGTGCTTGGAACTATGTCAATATCAGATGCCGTAAAAACCAAATTCACGAGCAGCTCCAATAAATATATTACCCATACCAGCAATGGAAACTTATTCCCTGATCATACGGCAACATGGTCATTTCACTGGACCGCTCCTGCTGCAGGAACAGGTGATGTAACTTTCTACGGAGCATTTGATTTTGCCAACAACAATGGCGGAACAAGCGGCGATGTGATTCATACTGCAACACTTGTGATTCCCGAAGGCTTTGGCACGGCTGTCAACGATGTGGTAAGCATAGAATCACTTAATGTATTTCCGAATCCGGCAGCCGATCATGTGAATATCAGCTACGCACTTTCACAGGCAGGGCCGGTGGATATTACTTTGTTTGATTTGTCGGGCAAAGCAGTGAAGGAACTGAGCAGGAATGACCAGGCTCCCGGCACCTATCATATTGACCTTCCACTCAGCGATGTCGGATCGGGTGTGTATATAGTAAAGCTACATGCCGGCGACCAGGTGATTACGAGAAAAGTTACCAGGCTTTAACATGATGCTTCATTCGAAAATTTCAAGGATATGTTCATCAGTAAATTTCCCCGACTGTGTTTTGCTTCAGTCAAATCCGATGTTGTTTACTGAAGTCAGCTGCAATGCATAAAAGATAATTCCTTTAAACCCCTCATTCCATTTGATTCATGCGAGGCAAGCCCTTCCGGCAACGGAAGGGTTTGCTTTTTCCCGGCAGCCGCTGCCGAAATATTATCATCAAAATTTCCGGCTGACTGTCCGCTGTCTGCTGCCCGCTGTTTATTAAGCTTTGATTTCCTTCAAAAAAAATGAAAGCATCAGTTTTGATACTATCGCTTTTACCGCAGCTGCTGAAGAATCTCAGTTGCATAGTTTAGCTTTGCGGCCGAATTAATTTTGCCATGAAAAGAAATACACGATTCATAGTTTTCTCCCTCATTGCAGCAATTATTGTCGCCGGTAATTCATTGCAGCCAGCGGAAGGTAATGGTTCAGGTGCGCCGGCAGGCAATACAGGATCACCGGCTGATAACAAGACCTGCGCACGCTTAGGCTGCCACCCGGGCACTGCTACGCTGATATCTGATGTGATTACTTCCGATGTGCCGGCAACCGGTTATGTGCCCGGCTATACCTACACCATTACTGCCAGCATCACTGATCCTTCGCTGACTAAATTCGGCTTTCAGATTTCACCGCAGAATAATGCCGGTACACTTTTAGGAACAATGGCCTTGCTGGATGCCAATAAGACAAAATTTACAAGCAATACGAATAAGTACATCACCCATAAAAGTGCAGGAACAACTTGGCCCGGCCATACTGCCACCTGGAGTTTTTCCTGGACAGCACCAATTGCAGGCACCGGTGATGTAACTTTTTACGGTGCATTTAACTTTTCCAACAACAATAACAATACGAGTGGTGATGTGATCCACACTTCCACACTTACAATACCGGAAGCATTTGGTGTAGGAATCGATGATATCTGCGATAGCCATGAGTTCAGCCTCTACCCTAACCCGGCGTCATCTGAAATACTGCTCAGTTACTATCTGTCCAACAGCACTGCAGTGGTCATTTCATTATATGACTTATCAGGAAAAAGGCTGGCCATGCTGCAACAAGACATACAGCAGGAAGGAAAGCAATACGCCTCCTTCTCATTGTCAGATTTTGCTAATGGAACTTATATTATTGAGTTGAGAACGGGCGATAAAACGATAACACGGAAATTTGTAAAAATATAAGAGCCGCAACCTGCGCGGAGAGCAGATCGTTGAATCGTTTAGCATCAAACGCCTGAAACTTCCTGCGGACTTTGTTATCCGCGCAATTGATCTTACTGCTAATAAAGCATGCTCAGCGGGTTTCCGAGATATGATTTGAAAGTCTGCAGAAAGCGCGCACCGGTAGCACCATCCACAACACGGTGATCACAGGAAAGTGTAACAGTGAGCACACTGCTGACTTTTACCTGGTCATGTATCACTACCGGAATTTTCCTGATTTTACCGATAGCCAGTATACATGCATCGGGTGGATTAATGATGGCCGTAAAATGATCAATATCCATCATGCCTAAATTGGAAATTGTAAATGTATTGCCCTGCATCTCTTCCGGCTGCAACTTTTTTTCCTTTGCCTTACCTGCAAACATCCTTGCTTCTTCGCTGATCTGTGATAATGATTTCTGATCAGCGAATTTGATTACAGGCACCAGTAACCCTTCCTCCACCGCTACAGCCATACCAATGTGAACATGATGATTGTACCTGATCTTATCGGTCAGCCAGCTGGCATTCACCTTCGGGTTCTTTTTTAAAGCCAATGCCGCTGCCTTGATGATGATATCGTTAAAGGAAACCTTCCGGTCGGGAAATTCTTCATTTAAAGCGGTTCGCGCTTCCACGCAACGGTCCATATTGACCTCCATCGTAAGATAAAAATGAGGCGCACTGAATTTACTCTCCGCCAACCTTCTTGCAATCGTTTTGCGCATTTGCGATACGGGAACCTCATCAAATGATTCCACTCCGGCAACGGCAGGCATGGAAACATAGCCGGCGGCTCCTGTATTCGCCGTCAGGAAATTTTCTACGTCGCGCTTCACAATCCGCCCTTCATCACCGGAACCTTTAATCTTCGCTATCGGGACACCGGACTCACTGGCAATCTTTTTAGCAAGCGGAGATGCTTTAATCCGTCCGCTATCCTGCTCAGTTGCTGTTACATTGCCGGTGGCAGCTACTTCATTTTTCGTTGCTATAGGAACCTCCGCTGTAACCGCATCAGGTTTTTTCTCGGCAGTTCCGTTTGTTGCCGGCTTCAGCAATGCCTGGTAGTCTTCTCCTTCCTTACCGAGCACGGCAATTACCTCATCCACCTTTACTGCTTCACCTTTGTCGGGGCCGATGTATAAAAGAACTCCTTCCTGGAAACTTTCAAATTCCATTACCGCTTTATCAGTTTCAATCTCTGCCAACAGATCACCGGATTTAATTTTATCACCAACCTTTTTATGCCAGGCAACGATCACACCTTCCGTCATCGTATCACTCATCTTGGGCATTCGTACTACATCAGCCATGTCTTAAATTTCTTTTGATCGCATCAAAAATAGGAAAAAGCAGAGCGAATACACAATGGACGCCGCTTGCCATTCCATTCAGTCTGTCATCCGTTTTGCAACTAATGCACAAGCCTGCCGGACCTGTGTTGTGCGGCACTGATTACATAAGAAAATCCGATGCAGTTTAATAATCCAACTCCAGCTTCAGCCTGTCTTTCAAATCCTGCAGCTTCGGGTTTTTTTGCAGCATGTGATTGAATTTTTCACCCGTAGTATATGGCTTGCGTGCAGTTTCTGTCCGTGATTTTTGTTTATCTACCTGGATGACAAGGTCTATAGCCTTTTTATCCAATTCCTTTTTCAGGAAGTAGTACATCTCTTCCCTTTCAGAGTTTAAGGCACTGAGATAGGCTTCTGTTCCAACAAGGATCAGAATCGTTTTACCGGAAACAACTTCCGGCGGAAACGCTTCGAGGATCTTTAAGATCACCTGCTTCTTATCCTTTTCAATAATCTCCAGGTAACTTTTCCAAACCTGCTGAAAGGCATAGCTGTCAATTTCATCATAAACCGCTTCTGCGGCCTCCGGCACTGGCGCCGCGTCTTCCGCCTTTGGTTTTTCCAGCAGTTCCTTTTTTAAATTATCCAGTGATGTAAGCCGAACGGACCCTCCGCCGCCGGTCTTTACAGCGGGCTCAGTCTTCTTATCTTTTGTAACGGAAGGTGCAGTTACGGGTTTACCGGAAGCAGGGAAATCTGTGGTTACCTGTTTTGTTGCAGGCTGTTCCTCTTCCTCCTTATTCAGGAATTTTTTTTTTACTCCCGAAGAAAATTCTTTAGAGAGATCAATTACCTGTTGCAGGTGGCATAGCCTGATAAGCGCCAGTTCCACGCACAATCTTTTATTCCTGCTTGCTTTGTACTGGATTTCCGCATCATTGATAATGGCAAGGCCTGAAATAATAAAGGCGGCAGGTGTATAGAGCGCCTGTTGCACATATCGCTTGCGAATGTTTTCAGAGAAATCCATGAGCACCTGTGTGGCAGTGTCTTTGGCTACAAGCAGGTCGCGAAAGTGATCAGCCATGCCGGAAAGGAAATTTTCACCGTCGAAACCCTTTTGCAGCACCTGGTCAAATGTGAGCAATGCCGAAGAGGTATCGGCGGCCACGAAATAGTCAATCAGCTTAAAAAAATAATCGTAGTCGAGGATATTCAGGTTTTCAACAACGGCAGCGTATTGAATTTTGCGGTTGGAGAATATGCTGATTCTGTCAAACATGGATAATGCGTCCCGCAATGCACCATCCGCTTTTTGTGCAATGATGTGCAATGCATCCTCCTCCGCGCTTATTCCTTCCTTTTTCGCTATGCCCTGCAGGTGCTTTACCATCTCTTCCGTTTTGATGCGGTTGAAATCAAAAATCTGGCAGCGTGATAATATGGTGGGAATGATCTTATGCTTTTCCGTGGTGGCAAGAATAAATATCGCATAGGACGGAGGCTCTTCCAGTGTCTTCAAAAAGGCATTGAAGGCCTGCTGGGAAAGCATGTGCACCTCGTCAATGATATAGATCTTCTTTTTACCGGTCTGTGGTGCAAAGCGCACCTGCTCAATCAGGGCACGGATGTCTTCTACTGAGTTATTGGAAGCGGCATCCAACTCATGAATATTGAAGGATGCATTATGATTGAAGGCTTTGCAGGCATCGCACTCATTACACGGTTCAAAATCCGCAGAAATATTTTCACAATTAACCGCCTTCGCCAGAATCCTTGCACAGGTTGTTTTACCTACACCACGCGGGCCGCAAAAAAGAAATGCCTGGGCCAGCTGATTGGTTCGTATGGCATTTTTCAGGGTGCCGGTAACCTGAGGCTGACCAATCACATCCTCAAAACGAGCGGGGCGATACTTCCGTGCTGATACAATGAAGTTTTCCATGGCGGGTTACAAATATATTCCATCTCTACAAAAACAGATGATAAAAATGAGCGGCCATGCAGCCGCGACTGACAATCAACCCTTATTGATTACCGGAAGCCATTGAGTCAAATATTGCATTCACCATGGACAGGATAATAGAAAAAAGTAACGCCCACCAGAAGCCATCTACCGAAAATCCGGGCACCAGTTCACTGGCCAGTAATATCACACAGGCATTGATCACCAGCAGAAATAAACCTAACGTTAAAATGGTTACAGGAAACGTGAGAATAATCATGATCGGCTTGATGACTGCATTCAGCAAAGCCAGCACAGCGGCTACAATTACGGCGCTGGTCATGCCTTCCACTGCAACGCCCGGGAGAAGGTAGGAAGTAATTAATACCGCCAGGCCACTGATTAATATTTTGACAAGCAGATTCATATCCTTAATCATCTGAATCGTTAAAGTACAACTTTGGATACTTGAAGAAAACCAGTTGTCCGCTGCCTGTCCGCACATCCTGCCATTGATCTACATCAATGCTGATGGCGCAGATACCACTGGTTGGCACATTCTGAATACCGGCGCCGGAGAGGTCGTTCACCAGCGTGGTAATTCCCGGATTGTGACCAAAGATCAATACGGTGTTCTTTTCATCAGGCAGTTCATTGATAATTTCCAACAGCTCATCCGGTGCAGCAAGATATAACCTGTTGTTTTGTACAATATGGTGTTTCTTATAGCCAAGCACCGTTGCAAAGTAACTGGCCGTTGCATATGCACGTTTCGCCGTACTCGATACCATCAGATCAGGTTCGACTTTTAACTGCTTCAGCACGCCGGCCATGAATGGTGCATCCCGTTCGCCGCGCTTGCTTAAGGTGCGGTCATGGTCATCGGCGCGTTCATCCTTCCAGCTCGATTTTGCATGACGAACTATTATAAGCTGTTTCATGATTACTGGGGATAAGAATATTGTGGCAGCGGACTATACATAAAGTAATACCAGTAACTGACTGCATATGACAACACGGCTATAATGATTCCCCACATAAAGACAGTATAAGCAATTCTAATGAGGAAATACTTCCTTCCCAAAACCTGCCCGAGATAATAAAGGTCGCGTATCATGCTGCCATAGAGAAACTCCCTGTCTTTCATCATCTCTGAAAAACCCCAGTTGAATTCATCCAGCTGCATCTTGTGAAAGTTTCCGAAGAATAAAAGATTGGCGCGTTTCTTTTCAATATCCTCTCTCGTAGTGCTTCCGGCAATCAGCTTCGGACGCGTGGAGAGCACAGCAAAGATGATAGAGACAAGACAGACCAGCATCAGAATAGCCGTTGGCCCCACAAGGAAGTAATTGGTTTGCACATCCAGCTTCGACACCAGGTTTGCCAATGCAAAAGACAGAATGATACCATTAATGGACAACAAAAAATTCGCCTTGTCATCCGCCATTTTTGAAAGACTCATATGGTTGTTGATGGTGAGCCGGAAAACGGTTTCTATGCCTCGATCAGGCCTGCTTTCTTTTATTAACCGCTCTTCTTCTTTCCGGCTGCGCTTTTCCCGCTCCTTTCCTTCCGACTTTTCCAAATCTTCCAGTTTCTGCCTGAGTTCCAGCACATGCTGTGTTTTTCTTTTCTCATACGCCAGGTAACAATAAGGTGTATGATATTTATGCTGCGTCAGAAATTCTATTTCCGTTTTGATCCATTCAGACTCCGTATATTTTTTGTTCAGCACGAGTTCCTGTTCCTGCCGCAGGAAATTTGCATTCTCCCAGTATTTTTTACTGGCAATGCCTGAAAGGTCTGCATCGCAAATAATGTATTCGAGCAGGTTGGTCGGCCGTTGCGGATATTTGGTGGCATCAATGCATCCTTTGATGCGTTCAATTTTTTCAGCGGGATAAAGATTTTCTACCAGGAACCGTTCGGCAATTGCCTTACTTCTTTCCTCATGGCCGGCATAGACTTCAATGAACCCCGTATCGTGAAACCATGCTGCCAACAGCACCATTTCCGTTTCTTCTTTCGATAAGCCAATGCCTTCCGCAATTTCAGCCACTGCTTCCACCACTTCCGTAGTGTGCGCATAATTATGATAGATGTGATTAGCGGGTAATTTTTCGCGCAACAGGTTGAATACATAGTCGGCGGATTTCAGCAGAATGGGAGATGCTTTTTTCATAAAGATATTCGCTCGTACAAGGTAAATCTATAATTGAAACTGATTCCTCAGCGGTAAGACCACGGCATGCAGCTATTCAGCGATGCCGTTGCCTTACATATTATTTATTGAAATGAAACTATCACGCATGTCACAGGCAGCTCTGCAAAACGTTTAACCTGACGACTTGAATGCCGGATGCGTGCATAAAGATAAGGAATGAATCCCAGTGACGGATTACTGTTACTGGCCGGAATAAAAAATAACGGACCACTTTCGCCCTTTAGCCATGCAGTATCCACATCATGATGACTTAACCAGAACCATCAGATTTTAACAGCGTGGCTACTCGATCGTTATTTTACTCGTAGTGCGCTGTGTGCCTGAAATGGCTTCAACAAAATAAATTCCGTTAGCCCAACGTGAAACATCCACTGCAATGCTGTTGGTGCCGGACTGCGCATCATAGCTTCCGGACATCTGCTGCTGACCCAGCATATTGTAGACGTGGAGTGATACCGGGCCATCTGCCGACAAAGTAATATCCAGCGTCAGGTTCCCTGAGGCAGGGTTAGGGTAAGCATTGAGCGTGATCGGTAGTAAATCATCCGCTATTTTCTGGGGCAGTGTGGTAAATTTTCGCTTGGCGGTATAACCTGACATCGGAGGATTGGGAGAACTGCAAATGGATCGCACCTGCCAGTCGTAGGTTGTATTCGGTGCAAGCCCGCCAACAGTTACAGATTTTTTATTGGTGTTTTTCGTTGTCCAGACGGATGATGTGGTTGGTTTGTACTGTACCTGGTAAGAACCAGCGTTTGTTGCACTTGACCATTTAAGTTTTGCGGAAACGGCAGTGATATCAATTGCCTGCATGGTACCGAATGAAGGCCTCGAACACGGAGTCCATTCAAATCTGTGAGAACGATAAATACCATCATTGAATTCAGGATCCAATCTCATCTCCCAAACAACATCGCCCTGCGCCGTCACCTCTGTAACACTGGGAAACTGAACACTATAGACGAGGCCCCAGCAGATAAATGTATTCCCGTTAGGCAAACGCTGCATGCTTCCCATGGCTGAACTACTGCCGGTCAGGTTTCTTTCGTACTTCCAGGTTAACGTGATGGTTTTATTGGTTTCATCGAGAATATATTCTTTCGCTGCGCTTTTAGCGGGGCTGTGATAGTTTCCATTATCGAAAACAGTGAGATGACCATTTGAAAGACGCCGCACATCATGCTGATAAGAGAACTTCTGCGGATCGCCGATAAAGGTAAACTCGTTGTGCAGTCCGCCCAGCCGCCAGATGATATCGCCGGTAGTAAAGCTGATTTTCGTTACCTCATCCATGTGCCTGCTCGACAAAAGAAAGCTGGTACCATCTGCCTCGAGCTGAATAGAGTTAGCATGCACATAATCAATTTCACTGGTAGATAACAAAATATGCGTGGCATCCGTGATTTCAAAGTGGTCCCAGCTGCGCCATTGAAACACCACATGCTTTGAAGCATCCAGTTCCTGTATAACTGCACCGATGACCACAGCATTTGGATTGTAATTGGGATTATAAACCGTCATATCCACGTATTGCGGGTCGTAGGCTATCAGGTAGGAATGCCCGTTCGGCAACACTATAAACTCATGCACATCGGCAATATATCCGTTGCCACAATAGAACTTATCAATCATCTTATAGTTTGAGTCAAGCATCTCGTGCCTGTTGAGGTTGTTGTTAAACAGCGTCAGGTAACCGTTTTGATTAATGGTGAATCCGATTCCTTTGGTTTGATCGAATTTTCCGTAAACTGAATCGGCATTATTGCCCATGATGCAATAGTGTGCAGTAGGCTGATATGAAAAATCGAAGTTGTGAAAAAACACACTTCCCGGTGCCGGATTGTTGTTGGCCCAGATGGTAAGTGGTGGTAATCCGCCGGTCCAGTCCGAAAGGTCACGTGTATCACTTGTGGTCTCCGCCGCTGCTGTTCCGAATTCCTCTTCAAACACATGCCGGTGTGCATCGGCCAATCGCTGCTGGTCTGCTGCATTGTACAATGGTTCCGTCTGAAAATTAAACTCGGTGCCTTTGATGATTTCGTTCTGCTTAGTGCGCAATGCATCAGATACGGCAACGGTCACTGATTCATTATTGGCAAATGGTACGGTGGGTTGAAGGAGTATGGTCTTTCCATCATCAGAAAGTATCACATCCACATCATGTCTTCCACTGGCAGAACCTGACACCACAAAATTTTCCGGCCTTAGCGTGGAAGCAGCAATCAGGTTGCCGTTGCGCAGTATGATATTGGTTTGCGGATGATGCATCTTCGAACCCGGAAGCGGTGAGATATACTGAAACTGCGCGAAGACTGCATTGCTTGACAGGCAATAAACTATGATTAGGAAAAGACTACGTACGAAGCTGTTTACCATGAAAGTGAAATTTATAGCGACCAAAGATAAATCATCGATAAGACTACAGATAAAATTCTTTTAACAGCTTTTCTCCTGATCAAACCGTGGGGTGATCAGGAGGAAGAAAATGATCTGTCACCTGTTTAACGGATGAAAACCACTTTAGCCGGTTGCGATACTCCGCTTTCATTAAAAGCTTCTATGGAAAAATAATACGATTGCCCTTTCGTAAGCGCACGCAGTTCGAGTCTTGCTTCTCCGCCGGCAAATACCTGGTACGTCTGGTACAGTTTGTCTGCTGCGATTCCCCATAGTATGTTATAACCGACTACATCCTTTCCGGGCTTCCAGGAAATGACTGCATTGCGGGCATCTTCCTGCCGCGCAACCATAAACATACGTGGTGTTTCCGGCGGGGCGCCTTCATACTTCCCAAACACCCTGATATCGCTGATGGCAAGATTAGACGCAGCCACATAAACGTGTTCATACCGGATATAACGAACCTTTTTTGCCTGCGGCAATTCGATATAAGCATTGGGCCGGTCACGTTTTTCTTTGGTAAGATCGGCAATCATTTCCCATTGCTTTCCGTCAACAGATCCATACATTCTGAATTGGGTGAACACAGTAGAATCACTGTAAAAAATGGCCGATTTGTAATCCACGAAATTGACCTGCATCGCTCTTACTTCGCATATATGCTGCAAATCAATGTTCAGCCATTGTGCATTGTTATTGGCAGCAGCTACCCAGAACGTTCTTGGGTTTTCATCAGTCACCTTATCGGCGGAAAAGGTATCCATTTGCGAAGCGGCAGTACAAGTTTTCTGATAAGACAGCAACATCCAGCCGGTAAACAATTCATTCCGGTTATTCCATTTCCCTGTTGGGAGGTAATGCGGGAAATCGCCAAAACGCGTATCTGAATAAAGCTGATCATCTGCATCAAAGCCTGCCGGAAACATGGCGATACGCCGTTCGAAATTCCAGTTGATGGCAATCCACGGTGTACCGGTATTCCAGTAATTGCCGTATTTGTCCTGGAACGTATTACCGTGACCGGCGCCGGTCATGAAGCCGCCGGGTTTGTACGAGACAGGATTGTAGCGCGCATATTCAAATGGCCCTAAAGGATCATCGGCAATGTATGTGCCATTGGCATACACATTGAACTCAGTGCCCGGTGCTCCATATTGCAGATAGTACTTATCATGGTATTTATTCATCCAGGCACCTTCAATGAAAGGCCGGATGGTATCCGTATGATTCTTTCCGAACCTCTCCCAGCCATGTTCTTCCGGATGCAGGCTGATCAGTCCTTTATAAGCAGATTTATAAGTGAGTTGATGTTGCTTATCCAATTCTGCTCCGTAAATCGGATATACGTTGGACGAACCCCAATACATATACCACCGGTCTTTGTCTTCATCATAAAATATGCAAGGATCCCATGGTCCCACTTCCTTTGGCAGTTGCGGCAACCACCGGTTATAGAAATGAAGTTTCCCGTTTTCCGGTGTTGTGGTAAAGAAAATAGGGCGCTGATCAAAGGTGGATTGAAACAGGTAAAGCGTGTCACGCACCGAAAGAGCGGCCGGAGCGCATATATCCTCCATTGGCCATTTAGACGGAGTGATATAATTCCAGTGTAACAAATCCGTTGAATGCCAGTAACCGCCGGATATGGTGACAAATAAATAATACGTCCCGTTGTGATTTACGATAACGGGATCGGCACCGGAACGATATGATATTTTACTGTTGAGTTGCTCAAAATTATACTGGTAATTAATATCCATAGGATTACAATACGTGGTTATGCCTGATGACTGTGCAGTGGCTTTCAAGAGGCATAACTCCACCATGCAGCAAATTAAAAGCAGGTTCTGATGTAATTTCATATGCAGTTGTTTAATGTGTTGATCGTTTAATGCTTGCTACAATAGATCGAATCCGGCAGCAGTCAAAAAATGAAAATTGAGTATTCATTGAAATCAGCTTGCTACCGCACAGTGTTAACATGCCAGCATGCAATCCATTTGTGAAAATGCACCTATCCAGACTTCTTCTCTCCTGCATTTCAAAAAATGCTGCGGTCAATATCTGTTATTAATTTGAAGCATGGAAATTGGCAAAACGTTGTTTGCTGCAGGCAAGGGGTTCAACAGGCTTTTAATATAGCATTCAAGTCGCAAAATCGGTTATTTTTGGGCATCAATTCCACACCGTAATGCGTTGTTTTTGCCTGCTCCTGTTTTTCCTGTTGCTGTTGCAGGCAGTATCCATGGCACAAACGTATTCGCCGGTTGTAATCACCGGGTTCAACAGTGATCTTGTTGCAGAATCTGCGCCGAATTCACTCGCTACCACTTCCATGTCAACCGACCTCACCGCTCATGTGTTGTACTCTGAAACTTTTGCAGCCGGTGCAGGATTAGCTGCCGGAATTGTTGATGATGGTACAGTGGTTAGCGGCACGAGGACTTATCAGATGGCGCCTTACAATGCTGCGAATGCAGTATATGTTGATGTTGGCCAAACCAAATTGATCACACTCTTCACCACCGGCTCTTACGCTAAGATCAGCCTGATGGGTTTTTCTGCAGAAGGGAACAGCACCCTCAACATCAAACTTACGTTCACTGACGGTAGTACATCTAACTATGGAAATTTTACCTTGTCGGATTGGTTCAATGGCGCCAATGCCGTGTATTGCTGTTTCAGCCGGTGCATCAGAACCACTGCTGCTCCCTACAACATCGATGGTTTGCCTTCCAATCCGCGTTTCTATCCAATAGATATTTCACTCACCTGTGCTGATCAGAAAAAAAACCTGCAAACCATTACGATTAAAAACCTGAATGGCACCACTGGTTTTACCAATGCCTTTATTCTTGCACTCTCCGGTGTGCCGTATTCGCAGAATATTTTTGCCATCCCAAACGATGTTACTTGTCATGGCGGAAGTGATGGCAGCATCAATTTATTTGTCAGTGGAACAGCCGCACCTTTTACTTATTCCTGGAATACTGTTCCTCCACAAACAACGGTGAATGCCACGAACCTGGATTCAGGAACCTATGTATGCACCGTCACTGACATCAATGGTTGTATTACATACGACACTGTTACAGTATCCGTGCTTCCTTCCCTGCCTTTCAGTGTGCAGGCAAATCCCAACTTCATCTGCGCCGGTTCTGCTGCTCAATTAACCGTTTCAGGCATTTCTTCATTTACATGGATGCCTGGCAATATGTCGGCTTCTCCGGTATCGGTCAGTCCTGCAGTGACAACAGTATATACGGTTTCGGGCACAGATGCTAATGGATGTACACGGCAGGATTCTGTAACCGTTGCTGTCAATGCTTTGCCGCTCATTACAGTCAATCCAAATCCCGCTTCGATCTGTTCAGGTGGAGCAATTGGCTTACTGGCTTCAGGCGGTGTTTCATACAGCTGGTCACCCGCCACTGGCTTAAGCAGCAGCACCGTTGCCAATCCAACTGCTAATCCGGCTGCTACCACGGTTTATACAGTAACTGGTATTGGCGCTAATGGCTGCATCAACTCCTCCACCGCTACTGTTAACGTCAATTCAAATCCGGTGGTTAATACACTTGCAGATCCGGCAATTATTTGTTCAGGAGAAACCTCCACACTTTCAGTAATCGGCCTGAATAATTTTACCTGGAGCCCCGGCAGTCAGGTAACATCACCCATCAACGTCAGTCCTGCCACTACTACAACGTACACGGTCAGCGGCAATGATATTAATGGCTGCAGCGGTCAAGCAACTGTTACCGTTACGGTGAATCCATTACCATCCGTTACCAGTAATCCTGCTGCCGTTGCTATTTGTGCAGGCGATGCAACAACGCTTACTGCGGCCGGCGGCATCAATTATAGTTGGCTGCCTGCAACAGGCTTGAATGATCCGAACGTTGCGAATCCGACGGCCAATCCGGCTGCTACCACCGTTTATACGGTAACAGGTTTCAATGCATCAGGTTGCAGCGCAACAGCAACATCAACAGTCACTGTTTATCCGGCGCCTATAGTAAATGCAGTTGCCAACCCTGTCAGCATCTGTGAAGGCGGGCAGGCACAACTTACTGTTACAGGATTAAGCTTCTTCTCCTGGAATCCCGGAGGGCAGACATTTTCACCCGTCACAGTAAGCCCACTGAACAGCACCACCTACACAGTTACCGGCTCGGATGCCAACGGATGCAATGGCGCTGCAACAGTATTCGTTGCCGTGGAACCACTGCCAACGGTAACCGCTACTGCCGATGATACACTGATTTGCGAGGGCGCCGGAACGCTGCTGCATGCTTCCGGTACGGCCACGCAGTTCGCCTGGAGCCCGGGCAATCTCAATGGCAATTCGGTAACCGTTTTCCCTACTGATACCACGCTGTATTCTGTTACGGGCATCCTTGGCAATTGCATAGCAACTGATTCAGTCCTCATCAAAGTGGTAGCATCACCTTCTGTTGCATTCTATCCTTCTGTGCTCGAAGGCTGCGAACCGCTGCAGGTAATTTTTACTGATCAGAGTAATGGCGGCATTGCATGGCACTGGTCATTTGGCGATGGCGATACTTCAGCGGCGCAAAATGCTGCGCATACATTTGATACAGGCAAATGGTCCGTTACAGAAACTGTCAGCAATGCAGCAGGTTGCAGCACTACATTAGTGCTCACCGATCTGATACAGGTGTATGCAAATCCCGTTGCTGATTTTTCCGTTGCGCCTGCAATGAATCTGCCGGTGGAATTAACCAATGCACTTTTTCAGTTCACCAATAAGAGCATTGGCGCTGCTGCATTTTATTGGGATTTTGATGATGGCACTTTCAGCAGTGAAGAAGATCCTGCTCATCGTTATGCAACACCCGGCGAATATTCCGTCACGCTCATGGCCACCGGAACAGGTGATTGCAGCGATACAATAATGAAATCATTTGTGGAAGTGATTCCTGCCACCATCGCTTTCATACCCAATGCTTTTACACCTAACGGCGATGGATTGAATGATATCTTCCTTCCTGCAAACATGAATCTGCAGGCTTTGGAAATGAAAATATTTAATCGCTGGGGCAACCTGATTTTTCAGTCAACTTCAAAAGATACCGGCTGGGATGGCAATACAGACGGCTTGCCGGCTGAAGCAGGTGTGTATATTTATTGGATCAGCCTGGAGTTTGATAATGGAAAAAACGAACTCAGGAAAGGTAATCTGACATTGGTACGATGAAAAGTTTTCCTGAAACATTCAATCAGGTGTTGCTGTAATCTGATCTGTAGCTCAGCGTAAAAAATATTTTTTCCGGTGGAAGTTTTTTATCTCCTGAATACACCGCTTGCGAAAAACCAATGTATGGTTACAGCATATCCTAAGGCATCCAAAATATAAGAAGAGCACAGTACCATATTGAAATAAACGCATCGGACTAAAAAACGCTTTTGTACAAATGAGCAACAATCCGGCATTTATTTTTTGAATGCTTATACTATTTCTTCTTTGAAAATCAATACTGACCGGATCGGCTTATTGCAGTATCTGCTTTGAAACCGCAATAGCACTCGTCAGTGCCGCTTCCACAGTGCCCATAGCCGGTCCCAGGTAAAATGCCTCTCCCGCAAAAAACAAAGTATCACCCACTGAATTGTTTAATGTATCAATTGCCTGCGTTGTATCAAGCGTGGCATAAGCATAGGCACCCAATGTATATTCATCAGCTGCCCAGTTCGCCACTTGCGAGGCAACAACCATTTTTTTCAGTTCATCATTCTCTGTCCCGAAAATTGCAGCCAGCGATTGCATGGCATGCTCCAAAATAAATTCCTCAGAGGTTATTTGCCATTTTCCTGCAGCAGGACCAGCCAGCCATCCTGTCAGTAATGTACTTTGCTCAGGATGCTGCGTCCACCATGTCGGAATGGGTGCATCTGAAATCAGGAAACTTAAATCTCGCCCATCTCTTCCGACACGTTTAGTGGTATCGCCCTGCTTCCAGAATGCAGTCCTGAATTCAATCAGCACTTTGATCACTTTCCCAAAACCCATTTTTGCAATCGCATTCCTTGCGTCTGTAATTTCCGGCGTAAATGAGATTGCACTTTCTCCGCCTGCCTGCTGCAACAGCACACCCAGCGGAACGGTAATGATGACTTTATTCCCGGTAAACTGCTTGCCGTTACGACAACTTACCATCACTTCATTGCCTGACCATGTCACCTCCTTAACGGTAGCATGAAGCTGCAGCATAACACCTCTTGCAAGGCATTCCGCTAAAAGGAAGTCAATCATTTTTATATAACCTCCTTTCACCCGGAAATTCGCTCCGGCTTCTTCATTCATCCATTCATCACGCAACGCAAATATGCTGGCCCTTTTGATATCAGCAGCATCATATCCTTCCGCGAATCCGGTAATGTAGGCACGAATGGCAGCATGTTTTTCATCACTGAAAAAGGCATTGATAAAGTCCTCCACGGTCATATCACGCTGTAATTCTCGCAGCCGTTCTTCCAGCAATGCCTGGTTTTCATAAAATGCTTCTTCCTGCTGAAGCATGCCGGATCTTATCTGCCAGACAGATCCTGATACAGCTTCATATTCAATACCTGCCTCCTTCAGCAGTTGAAGCGTTACAGGTAAAGCACCGTGAATAAATTCAGCGCCTGATTCAACAGGATGTGAGAAAGCATTATTGCTCAGTGTGTGAATGCGACCACCAACCCGTTCACGCCCTTCCAAAATGATCACTTCTTTGCCTTCTTTAACCAGTTCATATGCGGCCATCAAGCCGGCGGCACCTGCTCCAATCACAATTATTCTTTCAGGTTGCATCGGGAAAAATATTGTTGACTGGTGAACATGACGTGCTGAGGTAAGAGCCGTTTTCGAGCCGGCCTATGCGGGAAAAAACATAACGATTGTGAGTGGAAGCCGGGGATCGGCCGTACAGCAATACAGCATTCATTTATCTATCACCATCCTCCTGGTGATAGCATTCTTTTCATCGCTTACCGTATAAAAATAAATACCCGGTTTAAATTTTGAAACATCGAGTGAAATGGAATTCAGCCCTGTATGGCCAACCATTGAATTTTTATATACCTGGTTGCCAATGACGTTCGAAACTTTTATTTCAATCATGCTGCCATGTACAAGGTTTACAGGAATCTCAGTTTTTGACTGAGCGGGATTCGGGGTGTTCTGTCCTACATCAAACCGGTTGGTGGATAAACCGGGAATTCCAATGCTGTTGCTGACGGTGATATAGTATCCGGAGAAATCTACCGGAAGAAAAGTATTCTGCGTAATAAAGACCTTTGCCGATATGGTTAACGGATATACACCTTCTGTAGTAGGAGTACCCTGAATACGCACGCACCCAACGGAATCCGCTTTGAATGTGCAGTTTGTGGGATTGCAGTTGTAATGAAAGGCAACTGTGGAAGGTATGGCATCTAATCCAGTTACACCGGTTAGTTCCACCCTGTTCACATCAATACCTGTTGCAATAACAGATGAATCTTTTAACGGCACTTTAAACTGCACCGTGAAATCATACGGCACATTCGCAGGTCCCGCCGGCATATTGGTGGCCGTATCAGGATAGATACCGGATCCCGGCTGCGACCATTCAGGCGTACAAGCCTGCGGGTAAGCGATGCTTATGGAAAACAAAATGGTTATGCCGCACAGTATTAATTTCTTCATGATGAGCCGTTTCCTGTAAATATAAATTCTAAAAATGATTTTCAGAAGCGGTAATGGATTTTTATCAAAACATTAATGCAGCGTTTTTATGGCATGTTTGCATTCTCCGTGCCGCTTCAACAAGAGTAAGGTTGCCTGAATTGCGTTCAGCATTTTTTCAAACGGTAAAATTGGATTCATGCTGCCACATAAACCCCTTTAGCGGATAATGCAGCTGTTCAACCTGCACGGGAATCTATACCAATACTTTCGCCAACTTGCGATCCGGATCCGCATGCTTATTACTTTCATTTTTTGAACGGAAAAGGTTTATCAGTAGATTTGAATCCTGATGAAAAGCCGTTCCGCTCAACATTCTCTTCGCTATTTTCTCAGTCTTACACCGGGCGCCGTTACCATTGCCGGCAACCTTGCCGGCGGCTGGTGGTCATGCAGCAATACCGTTTACACCATGTTGCTGCTGATCTGCATCGAACACATTACCAAACCTGTTAAAGCATCCAATGATATTGATGACGGAACGGTGCCCAACACTGTGCTCGGATTACACATACTTTTCCATACACTCGCCATATTCACACTGCTGTATGGTATTTACACCGGCATGCTGACAGGCAGGTTTATATGGATTGCATCGCTGTCAACCGGAATTAGCGGAGGCATAGAAGGTATCAACAGCGCACATGAACTCATCCACCGTAAACAATGGTTCGCGCGGCTGGGTGGTATCTGGAATCTTTTGCTGGTGAATTACAGTCATTTTTACGTAGAACACATCCGTGGACATCACCGTTATGTGGGAACACCGCGCGATCCGGCTACAGCGCTTTACGGCGAATCGTTTTACCGGTTCTTCGTCCGCACAGTGCCGGCACAAATACGCAGCGCATTTAAACTCGAAGCGGAACGCCTGCTTAAAGCAAACCAACCTGCGGCCGGCTTAAAAAACATCGTGGTTCAACTGGTTATCCTGCAACTGATGCTCTGTGCAATCATTTTCTTTTGGACAGGTACAATTGGCTTGATGGCATATCTGCACCAGAGTTTCATTGCATTCTTCCTGCTGGAATATGTGAACTACATCGAACACTATGGACTTACCCGTGAACAGGGCCAGAAAGTAAATGCCACACACAGCTGGCAGTGCGATTTACCTGTCAGCCGCTTTGCCCTGATTGAGCTGTCGCGTCATTCCGATCATCATATCACTGCATCAAAACCTTATTACAAACTGATTCACTACGAAGAGAGCCCCGTACTGCCTGCAGGTTATTTCGGATCATTTTACTGGGCCATGATCCCGCCGCTATGGTTCAAAAAAGTGCATCCGGTGCTGAATGATTTTCTTCAAAAAAGAAAAGATGCTGCCTGAATCTTCCATTTTTTTTAAGCTGTTCAATTTCACTGCAAAACTTATCATCACCGTATAGCATGACAAACTATGCATGATCAATGGCTCGACAAACAGGCTTATCCCTTCCGCTCCGGATATTATCACATCGGGAACTTCCGGCTGCATTACATTGATGAAGGACAAGGGGAAACTTTGGTTTTTGTTCACGGAACACCATCCTGGAGTTTCGATTTCCGCAATGTCATCAAGCGTCTTAAATTAAAGTATCGCTGCATAGCCATAGATCATATTGGATTCGGCCTCTCCGATAAACCGGAACACTATGACTATTCCACCTTAAACCACAGCCTGACGCTGGAAAAATTCATACTGGACCTGCAACTGGATAATATAACGCTGGTCGTGCATGATTTCGGCGGACCGATAGGATTGCATTTCGCAATCAGGAATCCGGGCAAAATCAAAAGACTGGTAATTCTCAATACATGGCTGTGGAACAGCAGTGAAGATCCCGGCTTTAAAAAGTTCAGCAAAATATTGAGGAGCCCGCTGCTCCCATTATTATACCGGTACCTGAATTTCTCGCCACGATTTATCCTGCCAAACTCATTCGGCGATAAAAAACTTTCGCGTAAGACACTCAAGCAATTTACGAAACCGTTTGCAAACAGCAAGGAGCGCAACGGCCCGCTGGCATTTGCAAAATCGTTATTAAACGACCAGGAATGGTTTGGTGAACTATGGGAAAAACGGGAAGCGATTTCTTATAAACCAACACTGTTGATCTGGGGTATGAAGGATGCCGTGATCAAACCACATTACCTGGATAGGTTCATAGCAGGTTTTCCATCTTCCAAAGTTTTGAAATTGCCGGGCACCGGGCACTTTCCGCAGGAGGAATCACCTGATGAAGTGGCGGCGGCAATTGAAAAATTTATGCAATAAGAACAGGTTGCTTTTATCAGCATTGATCAGCGAGGTGCAACGTCGCAAAAGTCATTTTCGAAATTATGGGTTTAATGTTTTGCACGGCGTTGTATTATCTTGCACCATTCCATGAGATCCGCTGTTTTTCTTGTAATTGCCCTAGGGGTGTTTTACCAACATAACACTGCATCAGCGCAGGGAAATTCCCTGTTATGGAAGATAACCGGAAATGGCCTATCTGCTCCTTCCTATCTCTATGGCACCATGCATACAAGAGATGCGAGAGTGTTCCGCCTCGCTGATTCTGTGCCGGCTGCCTTTGAATCCTGTGAGGCGTTTGCCATGGAAATTGTTATCGATGATGATTCCCGTTTCAACATCATGCAGGGATTATTCATGGATACAAGCTATTCACTTAACAGGTTACTTACCGCGGCACAGTATGATTCCGTTGACCGTTATTGCCGCGCAAGAACCGGCGAGAGCATCAGGAATTATGAGCGGCTCAAACCTGTCTATACTGCTGCCATCCTTTCACAGTCAGTGTATTCATCAGCTGACTCGGCGGATAACAACAATACCTACTTTCTGGATGAATACTTTCAGCACCTTGCCATGGAACAGGAGAAAAATGTACAGGGGCTGGAAACCATCGCCGAACAATTGCATGTCTTTGATGTGCTCAGTTATGCAGACCAGGCCATGATGCTGATGGAAACCGTCAGACAATCCGGTAAAGAATCGAATACGTACAATGAGATTGTACGTTATTACCTCGACAATGATCTCGTCCGGATGATGTCATTCGAAAATGATTTCTCCCTTCCCGACAGTTTATACGACGGCCTCATCACGATTCGTAACCACCGCATGGCGGACAGGATCGACACGATGATAAAAAAACATTCCACCTTCATAGCGGTTGGGGCAGGCCATCTTGGTGAAACAGAAGGGCTGGTGAATTTGCTGCGCGACAAGGGCTATTCCGTATTGCCGGTGATTCCTTCCTATAACAATTACCTGGCGAATGGCTGGTTTCGCAAATCATCTCCGCAAAATAAATTCAGGGCAGATTTTCCGGTCTTGCCATGGTTGAGCAGTGAAAAAATCGGTTCGCTGACAGCCATGCATTACTCCGCAACGTCTTCCACCTACAGCACGGAAAAGCACAGCTACGATCTGTATGTGGGCAGCGGCTTGCAGGATAGCGTGTTGAGATCTGTCATACAACATCAGTTTAAAATGCCGGTCTTCTTCGATAAAACTATTGCAGACACCGTTCACAACAACAGGCTGCAGTTCGAACTTAAAACCACTGACGGCAGAAACTGCCATGTGCATTGTTATGAGAAAAGCGGGACCGTTTACGTTTTGCTTTATACCTACAGGAAGAAGTATAATAAAGAATTCAGGAACAGGTTTTTCACTTCATTTCAACTGTTACCCTGAATGATAATCTCCGCGGAAGATGCCGTTAAGTTACTGCTGCAGGGAGAAGCAGTGGCCGTACCAACGGAAACCGTTTACGGACTTGCCGCAATTGCCACCAACCCCGAAGCCGTTGCAAAAATTTTTGAAATAAAGAACCGGCCGGCCGACAATCCGCTGATTTGTCATTTTCATAGCATCGAAGAGGTTTATTCATTTGTTGCGGCCATTCCTGTAAACACACTGCTACTGATGCATCGTTTCTCTCCCGGGCCATTGAGTTTTATGCTTGACCTGCCTGATGATTCGCCATTACTTTTTGCCACTGCGGGTAACCGGCAGGTTATTGCGCGCATTCCCGGCCATCCGGTTTTTCTTTCCATTATAGCGCAAATTAATGTTCCACTGGCAGCACCGAGTGCCAACACATCGGGCACCATCTCTCCCACTGCCGCTGCTATGGTAGCAGCTGATCTCGGCGCTAAGATTGCCGGCATTGTGGACGGCGGTGATTCCGCTGTGGGTTTGGAATCAACCATTGTGGATGCAAGAAGCCATAATGAAGTTATCATCCTCAGGCCAGGAATAATTGGAGAAGCAGAAATAAGATCGGTATTGCCGGATGTAACTATCAGCACTCAAACCGATAAAACACCTGCTGCCATTCCGGGAACAAAATACCGGCATTATGCACCGGCCACACCGGTCTTCAGGTTGCAAAACTTAGACGAAATAAACAATCACCCGGGCAGTGCCGTTTTCCTTGTATTGGAAGATATGCAGCGTATCGCCCGCAGTATATTTCCTGTATTGACGGCAAAAAATATTCATCTGCTTTCTTTAGGTTCACTTGCTGATCTGCGATCAATGGCCCGAAATTTTTACCAGGTCATTTCTTCTGTCGATCAGTTGCATCTTGCGAAAGCTTATTTCCTTATACCAGATTTCGGAGATTCATCATTAGGTAAAGCACTGCAAAACAGGCTGGATAAGATATTGGACTGAACCTCGAAAAATTACACCATCATCATTCGGTGTATTATAAATGCTTTTGTCACTTCTGGCGCGATGAAAGTAACAGTAACCAATGCAAGCCTGGAATGCCGGTATAACCCTGAAGCTCAACAGTCAACCTAAAGCTTTCCGGTTGGTATCTTCCACATCATGACGAATGGATGCAAGCAGCTCTTTTCGTTTCGCATAATCCCGTTCTTGTTTAAATTCTTTGAAGAGCCGCCAGGATAGCGCAACGTGGTTATTGTCTGTATCCCAGGTTCCTTCACGCTCTGCGTGATCGAGTGAAGGTGCATAACTCACCGTTAAACGGATCAGCTCGCCCTGGTGAAAAAACAAAATGGTAATTGTCATGTATGTACAGCAGACGTTAAAGGCGGTAATAGCTGTTACGCCTTGATAAACCGGTGGTGATCTCGGTTGGAATCGAACCAACGACCCACAGCTTAGAAGGCTGTTGCTCTATCCCCTGAGCTACGAGACCATTTGAGGGAGACGACTAAAGCATCACTGCTCCATCATGCAGAGGAATGTATGCAGTCACCCGTAAACAGGCTGCCAAAGATAAAGAAAAAGAAAAGTGAACATTACTTTTGTGTTTATACCATTTATCCATGAGCCGCATCGAAGTGCAGATAGAAGAAAGCTGGAAGCAACTGCTGCATGATGAATTTGAGCAACCCTATTTCGACAACCTGCGACAATTTTTAAAACAAGAAAAAGCAGCCGGACAGGTGATCTATCCGCCCGGCCCGCAGATATTCAATGCTTTCAACCTCACTCCTTTCCCTCGCGTAAAAGCCGTTATCATCGGGCAGGATCCTTATCATGGTCCGGGGCAGGCGCATGGACTGTGCTTCTCCGTGGCAGATGGAATTCCTCCTCCTCCTTCGCTGATCAATATTTTTAAAGAACTGAAAAATGACCTCGCCATTCCTGTCTCCACGTCAGGCAATCTCACCAAATGGGCCGAACAAGGAGTGTTGTTGCTGAATGCCCTGCTCACCGTAAGAGCCAATCAGCCTGCCTCTCATCATGGCAAAGGATGGGAAATCTTTACCGATGCCGTGATTCGAACCATCTCTGAAAAAAGTGCCGGAGTTGTCTTTCTGTTATGGGGCAAATTCGCGCAGGAAAAGCAGGCATTAATTGATTCGTCGAAACATCATATCCTGAAAGCTGCTCATCCATCTCCTTTTTCTGCCACTAATTTTTATGGATGCAGGCATTTTTCCAAAACAAACAGCTTGCTGATTAGCGGGGGAAAAACACCGATAGACTGGCAAATTGTATGATCAGCCGGTGTTCTTGCTTTTAGCTTCCTCAAATATCCGCGCAAAAAGTTACACAGGAATAAATTCCTGAAACCAACTGCAGCAATCTGTTCAGCGATATACTTCCTTCGCCTTATTCCAAAGCGCATCCATTTCGGCAAGTGTCATTTCCTTTAATGGCCGCTCCTGTTGCAGCGCAAGGTCTTCCATCATCCGGAAACGGGCGATGAATTTCTTATTGGTTTTCTCCAGCGCGGCTTCAGGATCAATTTCAAGGAAACGCGAAAAGTTGACCAATGAAAAAAGAACATCGCCAAACTCCTGCTGCATCCGTTCCTTTTCTTCTTCCGTTAGTTTTTCACGGCTGGTATATTGCCGGAATTCATCCAGTTCCTCCTCCACCTTCTTCCATACATCTTCTTTGTTTTCCCATTCAAAGCCAACCTGCTTGGCCTTATCCTGAATACGAAAAGCCTTTACCACGGCAGGCAGCGAAACAGGCACGCCCTCCAGCACAGATTTCTTTCTCTCCTTCATCTTGATCTGCTCCCAGTTGTGTTTCACCTCGAGCTCCGACGCAACTTTCACCAGCTCACCGCCATTATCGGGATCGCCGTAGATGTGCGGATGACGACGGATCAGTTTATCACAGAGGGTGTTGATGACATCTGTAATATCAAAAGCCGATTTCTCCTCCGCAATTCTAGCATAAAACACCATGTGCAGCAGCACATCACCAATTTCCTCTTTGAGCAATTTCATATCCTGCACGTCGATGGCATCCGCCAGCTCATAGGTCTCTTCAATCGTCAATAGCCTCAGCGACTCAAGGGTCTGCTTTTTATCCCACGGACATTGTTCACGCAGTTGATTCATTATGATCAGCAAACGGTCGAAGGCAATCTGTGCAGGTGTCATGCTGTTGATTTTATGCCGGCGATATTACGAAAATGTTATTCCTGATAAAAGACAGATGATTACTCAATTGAAAATGCCGGTTCTCTGCCGGAAACAGGTACCGGGACTCCTTAAACGCAATAGGCAGATCACAGGTGCCAACCCAGATTTATACTGTGGCCGGATTTATTATTTTGTGAAGGTGAAAAAAGATAAAAAACAAACTGACACAGTATTAAAAGCGGTGACGGCTGAAAAAGGTAAGGTGCATTCATCTTTAAAAAGATGGCTGATGATAGTAACCGGCATCTTTGCCTTTTTACTTTATGCCAACACACTGCAGCACGATTTTGTACTCGACGATGAAACGGTGATTGGAAAAAACAAATTCACCAAAGAAGGTATTACTGCAATGCCTGAAATATTCACCACGGCTTACCGCGCCGGATTTTGGGACAGGGAAGAAGGCTTGTACCGGCCGCTTTCCACCGCATTGTTTGCTGTTGAATGGCAGATAGCTCCTGCCAACCCTCACTTTTTTCATTGGGTGAATGTGATACTGTATGCGATCACTGCCAGCGTATTGCTGAGTATTCTGCTCTATTTCTTCGAAAAAACCAATATCGTTATCCCGCTCATCGCAACGCTGCTTTTTATTGCCCATCCGATACATACCGAAGTGGTAGCTAATATTAAGAGCTGTGATGAAATATTGTGTTTCCTCTTTTCAATGATCTCACTATGGGCGGCGGTGAAGTATGCGCGCACTAACCAACTATGGTTGCTATCGCTTGCAGGCGTCACACAGCTATTGGCTTTACTCTCTAAAGAAACGGCGGTTACGATGGTGGCAGTGGCGCCCCTGGCAGTTTACTTCTTTTCACCGGCAAGCAGCCGGAAAATCATCATCAGTTCTCTTCCATTTGTGGCAGCATTGCTTATATACCTTGGCGTCAGGGTCGCGGTGCTCAACGGACTTACTGGCTTTAATGAAATCCTGCTCATCAACAACAGCCTGGCTGCGGCAGGTGATGATACGCTTACACGTCTGACAACAGCGCTGTATATCATCGGCAGATACATGCTCCTTTTAGTGATGCCTGTTCCGCTTTGCTTCGATTATTCTTACAATACGATTCCGCTTTTTTCACTGGCCGCACCAGAGGTTTGGCTGACAGTGGCCGTCATTATCGGATGCATTGTTTTTGCCGTTCGCGGATGGAAATCAAAAAAACCGGTCGCCTTTTCCATATTCTTCTTTGCAGCAACACTTTCATTAACCTCCAACATCCTGTTTCTTATTGAGGCTACGCTTGCCGAGCGCTTTCTCTATATGCCGGCGCTTGGCTTCTGCATTGGTATTGCTTTTTTGCTGGCGCAAATATGTAATACGGATATGGCCGCAATGGCCTACCGGAACATCAGGGCATTGGCAGGATCAAATAAGGGAATTATATCAATTGCAGTGATCATACTTGTCTTGTATGCTGTAAAAACCGTCGCACGCAACAACGACTGGAAAGATAACATCACACTCACCAAAACTGATGTGCAAACACATCCCAACAGTGCCCGTATCCGCTATGCTTACGGCAGTATACTCGTGATGGAAAAAGGCCTTACGGAAAAAAACGCAGGCATTAAACAGCAATTTCTTACTGAAGGTGTGAGGCAATTGACAGAGGCTGTTAAAATCCTGCCTGATTACGGTGAAGCATGGTTTAACCTGGGAATGGGTTACAAGGAGTTGGAGGATTATAAGAAAGCCGTGCAATGCTTTGAAACCGCCGGCGACAACATGACTAAAAAAGATCAGCATTTCTATGTGGCGGCAGGCGTTGCCTATGGCGAGAACAAGCAGTATCAGCAATCCTTTGAAATGTTCAGCAAAGCCATTGAACTTGATTCCACTTCTTCAGATCCATATAACAACATGGGCCTTTTCTTTTCACGAATGCATAACTTCCCCCAATCTATCGCAATGCTTAACAAGGCAATGGAGCTTAATCCAAAGGATGAATTTCCGCCGTATAATATGGGTAACACGTATGCCGAAATGGGAGACTATAAAACGGCCATTGAATACTATAACAAAGCGGTGACCATCAATCCGGAGGCTGATATCGTGTGGGTGAATTTGGGTAATAGTTATGGTGCGCTGAAAGATTTTCCAAATGCATTGAAAGCATTTGCAAAAGCACTGTCAGTGAATCCGGAGAATCAGAATGCGCGATACAATATCGGCGCCACGTATTATTACATGGGTGATACCCTGAATGCAAAAAAGTATCTGCCAGCCAGGTAACACTGTTTGGCATATTCAATAAAAATTGTCACTTGTATTTTAATAACCTGCAAATTTGCTTTATGACTATCCGCTGGCGCCTCCCACTGTATTTTCTAAGTCTGCTGCTGCTTTCTTTCTTGCATATTAATGTGCTGAGTGCCCAGACTTTTGAAGGAGATACTGGTGTTGTTACCGATGATGGTCAGCTCAACTTCTATAACCTTGAGGTCACCGGCGTTATTCCGGCATCCATTGATTCGGCTTTCGGAATCGTTTCGGTCTGCATTAATGTCAGTCATACCTGGGACGATGACCTGGTGATCTGGCTTAAGTCTCCAGACAATACCCTGGTGGAACTCACCTCACACAATGGCGGAGATGGAGATGATTATCAGCATACCTGCTTTTGGATGGATGCCACGGTCAGCATTACGCAGGGAAGCGCTCCATTTACAGGTATTTATCTGCCGGAAGGTAATCTCGGAACATTCAATAATTCGCAGGATCCGAATGGGACGTGGCAACTGCTGATTGTTGATGAATATCCTTATGCTGATTTCGGCATCCTGCACAACTGGTCGGTTACCTTTGATACCGGTGCTGCAAGCCCGCCTCCGCAAATCGTATCATCCGATCTTCCGTTGATCATCATCAATACGAATGGTCAGCTGATCTCTGATCTCGCGCGTATCGACGCAGAGATGGGCATCATTGACAATGGCCCCGGATCTTCCAATCATCCGGAAGATGTGCCCAACAACTTCTCCGGGCATATCTCCATTGAGAAAAGAGGAAGCAGTTCCATCTCCTTCCCGCAGCCTTCCTACTCTTTCGAAACACGGGATGATACAGGTGGCAACCTCAATGTATCGTTGCTCACCATGCCGGAAGAAAACGACTGGATACTATATGCCCCGTATAACGATAAATCAATGATGCGCAATGCGCTGATCTATCGTTTGTCCAACGAAATGGGCCGCTATGCCTCCCGTACACGTTTTTGTGAAGTAATCCTGAACAACGATTACCAGGGAGTTTATGTGCTGGAAGAAAAAATCAAGCAGGATTCGGGGCGGGTTAACATTGCAGAATTGAAAGAGAACGACAATGCAGGTGATGAACTGACAGGCGGATACATTCTCAAAATAGACAAATATGACGGTGAACAGGTTGATGGCTTTACTTCAGCATATCCTCCCTGTGATGGCCCCGACATCTGGCAAACAATTTTTATTCAGTATCACGATCCTCAGCCTGATCAGATAACGAATGAGCAGAAGAGCTACATACAGGCTTATACTGATTCATTTGAAGATGCCCTGATGGCTACGGATTTTGATGACCCTGAAAACGGTTTCAGAAAATACGCCGATGAAGCATCGTTCATTGATTTTGCCTTACTGAACGAGATAAGCAAAAATGTAGATGGCTATCGCTGGAGCAGTTTTTTTCATAAAGACAAAGCAAGCAAGGACGGAAAAATGACGATGGGCCCGATTTGGGATTTCAACCTTGCATTTGGCAATGCTGATTACTACAATGGCGCCTACAGCATAGGCTGGCAATGGGACTTTCCCTGCCCTTTCAACTACGATGGTGGATTGAATCCCTTTTGGTGGCAACGGCTGTTGCAGGATACTGTTTATTACCAGCATTTGCGTTGCAGGTGGCAGGATTTGCGGTCATCAGTCTTTGAACTGAACCACATGCATCAGCTCATAGATTCCTTCGCATTGCTGTTAGACAGCGCCAAAGAGCGGCAGTTTGCGAAGTATCCGATTCTTGGGGTTTATGTCTGGCCCAATGCTTATTATCCCGCTACCTACGCAGAGGAAGTTGATACATTAAAGAACTGGATTACTGCACGAATACTCTGGATGGATGATCAGTTGCAAACCGATTGTTACACTGATGCTTTCATCGGTACAACAACTGAAAACAGAATCACAATAACACCTAATCCGGTAAACATTAACGGCAGCTTGACAATGATGCTGAAACTCACGAACTATGCAACAGAAAAAATAGAGTTGTTAGATATGTCAGGAAAACCACTGTCCATAATTTTTAATGGCGTGCTTACTGCCGGCACACATCAGCTTTCGTGGAAGGTACCGCCGCAACTGTCACCCGGATGCTACCTGATTACCGTCAACGACGGATCCTGCTTGTGGACAAAGAAACTCATCGTCATTTAGCAGAGTGCAATTGAAACCGTTGTGTGCCAAACGGTGGTGTTGCTTGCAGCATGAAACTTTCCTTCCTGTTTTCAGTTCTTACCCGTATTTTTATCCATTCAATAAAATGACGCATGTCAGACGAAGTTGAATCGGAGAAATATTATCATTCAATCGGCGAAGTAGCAAAGCAATTCAATCTTTCTATATCCAACATTCGCTTCTGGGAACAGGAGTTTGAAATTCTCAGGCCAAAAAAGAACAGGAAAGGCGACCGTTTCTTTACCAAACAGGATATCGAAAACCTGAAAATCATTTATCACCTCCTGAAGGAAAAAGGATATACCATTGAAGGTGCCCGAAAAAAACTGATGCAGAATCCCGACCAGGTGACGGAGCGGGTGGCTATGATTGAATCGCTGAAGAAAATCCGGTCATTCCTGGTAAGTCTGAAAGACAATCTCGATAAAAAAACAAATGAAACCGAACGCCATCCAATAGCCGAAATAACACCGGGAAACGCTGCTGAAAACGAGATATCCTCAGGTGAAAAGGAATAAATGATTTTCTTAAAACTGAAAGTTCCTGCTGGCTACATTCATCCTTATTCCAAATTGAAAAACAGTGGTGCCGGAGGAAAATGTGTCTTCCGCTGAAGTTGTTTTCCGATAGATAAATGCCGCATCCAGAAAAATATTATGCCTGATCATATAACAGGCAGTAAACTCACTCAGGAATAAATCGGTACCCACACCTTGCCCTGCCTTGTTGCCATACACTGATGCAACATTCGCTTCAGTTGTGGGAATAAAAATGTCCGCTCCCCAATTGCTGCCCGAAGTATCCCTGCCTGTCTTCGCTGCTGTTACACGCCATTGAATCGTGAGCGGGAAGACCGGTTGATAGCGGACGACACCAATCCATTCATTGAGGTTGGCACCGGTTGGATGTGCCAGCGGTTGATTATAGTTGGTATAATTGGCTACCGTGTCGTTGTGTGTATAAACATAAGGTCTGATATGGTTCCATTCCAGTTGTACATCAAGATTATCAAGCCCAAAAACATCAATATATTTTATGCCCAGCTGAAATCCGGTTTTATTGCCCCAATAACCTTTCTCACCTTTCGATGCCTGAATATTAAGATCATCGATCAGGAACTGACCGTAACCGGAAAAATGGCGCAGGAAATTTACACGTGCATCCATGCCGAGCATCGTATTATCCGGGCTTCCCAGCAACTGTTCCACCGAACGGTAAAAAATGATCGGATTTAGGTATTGCAACTCGTAGCCATCATTGCGGTGGAAGACTACGCTCTCCCATACACCGACATTTAAAAAATGCGTGGCATTGAGGCTTAGGTGATGCATGGCGCCATATTTTCTCGGCAGCAGCTGATCACCACTGCGTAAAAAATCGGCAGTCATGTCAACGAATAAATTCTGATAACTGATCCGCCACACGTGTGTCTGCAACTTCAGAAACAGGTAGTCTTCCGAGAAATCCGACAGGGCGAGCGACCTGATTCCGTTGCCCAGAAAATTCTTATCGTTACCAAACTGCACGGTAATAAATCTGGCAGCAGTGAAATCAAAGTATCCTTTGGCAGAAAAGAAATCAACTCCATCTTCTTTAAACGGCTTATAATACCCTTCGCCCGGAATAGCACCGAAGGAATCAATTCTTTCTCTTACGTAGAGCGGAAAGCGCGCCTGGTTTTCATTCAACAGGAAATAGTAACCCACTTTCTTTGCAATCCATCCTCTTAATTCCAGTCCCCTGGTATTGGTATATATAGTTTTCCCGGAAGCTGATTCAGTGCCCACCTGCAGATCAAGCACCGGGTTCACCTTCACCATAAAGTCTGGATCGCGATGCTGATAAAGGCTGGCTTTGTCGCGGTAGAGATATTTCAGTAAAGGCTTCCTGCTTGCTGCTCCTTCATATTCCGACCATTCATCGTTATCAGTGAGCAGGAAATCAATTGACTGGCTGTCAACAGCAGAATTTGTTACTGCAGTCCTTTGGATGGAATCGAGGAAAATGACAACATCCTTCCTTTGCAAAGGGAGGGATGAAAAATGCAGTGCATCTGTGATGTTGCCTGATTTTATTTCCAGCCGTTGGAGGTAATGATAGGATTCATCATGCAATGGCAGAAAAGTACTCTGTGCCATTACACCACTCATCCGGAAGACTATCGACAGCAGGAACAGCTTTTTCATCATCAGAACATTCAGTTCACCGAAGCATCAATCCATGAAAATTTTTGTGCGGGTAATAAACGTTCGCAGCAAGATCCCACTGACAACCGCTGTGCAGGCATAGATCGCCGCATACGCCCATTCCATGAATATCAATGAACCGGTGAGAAACAGAATGGAATACGTCATGACAACAGCGCTCAGCCAGCAAATAGTGAGCTTACCGATTTGCTGTGATGATCGTTCCATTCCTGCCGCCAAACGCACAGGTTCCCACCAGCCTCCGGGATGGATGCGTTCGTAAAAAGAGCGGAGTGTAGCTGCATCAGCAGGCGGTGTGATAAATGTTACAATCAGCCAGCACAAGGTGGTAAATCCTACTGTCACGAAGAAACTGTCCGGGAATTCCCAATGCATCACAAATCTTGAAAAAGCAAAACCGGCAAACGGAGCTACGGTAGCCGCAATTTCGCTCCATGCATTGATCCGCCACCAGTACCAGCGGAGTATGAGTACAAGTCCCAGCCCTGCACCGCATTCAATCAGAAAAGACCACACACCGGAGATCGTTTTCATCTGCGTGGTAACAGCCAGTGATACCACCATAAGGATAATGGTGATGGCTCGGCTCACGGCCACATAATGTTTTTCACCTGACTTTGCATCGCTGAAAATTGACGGCTGCTTCACAAATCTTTTGTAAACATCATTCAATAAATAACTGGCACCCCAGTTCAGTTGTGTGGAGAGCGTACTCATATACGCCGCAAAAAAAGCGACCAGCAGGAATCCCTTCAGGCCGGTAGGCAAATAGTCTTTCATGGCCATCACAAACCCTTCCTTCTTGTCTTCCATTGCCAGTTCGGGATACAATACCATAGAACAAAGGCCAACGATGATCCATGGCCACGGCCTGATGCAATAATGCGCAACCTGGAATAACAACGTGGCATAAATGGAATGCTTTTCATTTTTAGTACTCATCATCCGTTGCGCCACATAGCCGCCGCCGCCTGGTTCGGCGCCCGGATACCAGCTGGCCCACCACTGCAAACCAACATATGCCAGGAAAGCACCGAAGCTGATGGTGAGTGTTGTTGCCACATTACCCGTGTATGAATGTCCTTTTATCTCCGGGAAGAAATCAAGCGACCACCCGGGAAGTTGCTCTTTCAATCCGGAAATTCCACCAATCCGTTCGCTGTGCAATACCAAGACAGCCAGCACAATACAGCCTGTCATGGCAACCACAAACTGAAAGGCGTCTGTAACCGCTACACCCAGTAAGCCGCTGATAGAAGAATACACTGCCGTCAGCAACATCATCACTGCAGCATACAGCAACGCTTCCTCTGTACTGATACCAAAGAAAACTTTTAGGATGGATATCATTGCGAGGTTGACCCATCCAATGATAAGTGTATTCATAAAAAGTCCCAGGTACACTCCTTTGAACCCTCGCAGAAATGCGGCCGGCTTGCCGCTATACCGTAGCTCTATGAGTTCTACTTCAGTCATGATGTTGGCGCGCCGCCAGAGCCGCGAAAAGAAAAACACCGTGAGCATGCCGCCAAACAGAAAACTCCACCATAACCAGTTACCTGCAATGCCGTTTTTCGACACCAGTTCAGTAACAGCCAGCGGTGTATCCGCGGCAAAGGTTGTAGCCACCATGGAGGTGCCTGCGAGGTACCATGGCAGGTTTCTTCCACCAAGAAAAAATCCTGCAGTGTCTTTGCCTGCCTGCTTTGAAAACTTAAGCCCGATATAGGTAGTCACGATAAAATATACTGCAATAATCGCCCAGTCTAAAATTTCCAATTGCATCCGTTAAGAATTTATGTGAACCAAAGTAGGGATATTTTATGCAAGCGGATTTTCGAAATATCAACACCGGCAAGATATAACAGCCTGTCATGGATATAATTTTTACACCCTGGCAGTCAATACGAATAATATTTATCTACTTTGTCAAACGAATGATATTCTTAGATGTCATAAATTTCTTCCGGGAAATTCTTAAGGAACCGGGATCCATTTTCAATCCTGAGACACTGATTCTTTATGGAGGCCTGGTGTTACTGTTTCTGATGGTTTTTGCGGAGACCGGTATCTTCTTCTGCTTTTTTTTCCCGGGTGATTCACTGGTGTTTACGGCCGGTGTGCTTACCTCAACCGGCGACCTGCACCGCAATGTTTGCGTGGTATCGCTGACCATGATTGTTGCTGCCACATTAGGAAACATTGTCGGCTATTGGTTTGGCCGGCAGGCTGGCCCGCTGCTTTTTAAAAGAAAAGAATCCATATTTTTTAAGCATGAGTATCTCATCATGGCAGATAAATTTTATCAAAAGTATGGGCCCACAGCCCTTATACTCGGACGATTCCTGCCGGTCATCCGCACTTTTGCACCCATACTTTCAGGTGTTATCCGTGTCGATTTCAGGAAATTCTTCCTTTTCTCCGTGATTGGTGCTATCGTCTGGGTACTTCCACTGGTGACAGCCGGTTTTTTCCTCGGCACGCAGCCTGTTGTCAGGGATAACCTGGAATACATCATTATCGGCATGGTGATCGTTTTTACCGGACCTATTATTATCCGTTTTATCAGGGAATCGCGCAAGTTGAAAAAGGAAAATGATCAGGCCGCCTGAGTGGCTGCCACACCAACACTATACTGGGGCATCCTTTAAACTATATTGCTGGTCTTTCTTTAATCCGGATTATCCGGAAAGCTCCGGTATCACTATATTTCTCCTCTAATTCATAACGATGACGATCACTAAACATCTTTATTACACTCCTGTTTGCCTGGTGCTGGTTTTGTTCATGAGCAACACTTGCTTTTCTCAAACAACAAAAGAACGACTCATAAAAAAGTGGGGGTTCGCCGGTGTGGAAGAATTCGGCGTGGTGAGGGCGCCGGATAGTACGGCTAAAAATGATTTATTAGAAATTAAGGCAGACGGAACCTATCTCTTTAATAAAGCACAGAAGAGCACTGTGGGTAACTGGACCTTGAATGAAAAATCAGGCGTGCTTTCGTTAACTGATCTGAAGACAAAAAAAACAATTGCCTACACGATTAAAAGTATAGATGAAAAAGAGATGGTGATAGAATATCAGTCGCCGGATCTCGTTCGCACAAAATACCATTATAAGCCAAAGGAATGAAACCATCGCGTTTCACCGCCCGTCAATTTTTCCTTTCATCCCAACCTCCTGATCACTTATTTATTTTTTTGACACTATCACAAGTCGGCCTGTAAGCATTTTACACCTACATTCTACCTATTTCCTATTTTCGCACCGCAAAATCATTGGTAATGAAATCAAACATTAAATCAATCGGCGTTTTCACTTCGGGAGGCGATGCACCGGGTATGAATGCAGCTATACGGGCAGTTGTTCGAACCGCTGTCTATAACGGGATAAAAGTTTATGGTATCATGCGCGGCTATGAAGGATTTATTGACGGAGAAATTTTTGAAATGCAATCCCGGTCAGTCAGTAATATCATACACCGAGGAGGAACCATCCTGAAGACCGCCCGCAGTAAGCGCTTCATGACGGAGGAAGGAATGGTAGCTGCCAATGAAAGTATACGGAAGTTTGGTATTGATGCCATCGTTGCACTCGGTGGTGACGGAACATTCCGCGGTGCACTGGAATTTAATAATCATTACGATGTTCCCTTTATCGGATTGCCTTGTACCATCGACAACGATCTCTATGGAACGGATAACACCATTGGATATGACACCGCCATCAATACAGCAATGGAGGCGATTGATAAGATACGCGACACAGCCGATTCCCATAACCGTTTGTTCTTTGTAGAGGTAATGGGTCGCGATGCCGGATTTATTGCCATGCGCAGTGGCATAGCGACAGGCGCTGAAGCAATACTGATTCCGGAAAGCCCGCTTTCCATTGATCAACTCATTGCTAAACTGGAACGTGGCTGGCAACGCAAGAAATCATCCGGTATAGTGGTGGTCGCTGAAGGAGAAGAAGAAGGCGGTGCTTTTGAAGTGGCAAGAAAAGTAAAAGCGAAGTTTAACCAATATGACACAAGAGTCTCCGTGATTGGTCACATGCAACGCGGCGGCAACCCAACCTGCCAGGATAGAGTACTGGCCAGCAGACTTGGTCTTTCAGCCGTGGAAGCATTGCTGGAAGGAAAGAAAAATTTAATGGTTGGTGTCATGCATCACAGCGTCACCTTCACGCCGTTTACCAAAGCTACCAAACACAATCTGGAGATCAGTCCCTTTCTGATGAAACTCGCAACAGTATTGTCAATCTGAGAATTTGCCCGACCGAAAAGTTGGTTATACGCTTCATTTCCCGGCTGAACCTGCTCATTTAATTTTCGTAATAAGACATTAATGAACGAGCTCAAAGCTTTGATCGAAGAAACCTGGAACAACCGTGCATTGCTGCAGGATGAACAGGTAAAGAAATCCGTGGCGGAAGTTATTCAATTGCTTGACCAGGGGAAGATCCGGGTAGCAGAGAAAACAGGTACTGAATGGGTCACCAATGAATGGATTAAAAAAGCCATCCTCCTGTATTTTGCAGTGAGCCCGATGGAAGAGATGGTGGCCGGCCCTATGGTGTTCTACGATAAGATCCCATTGAAAAAAAACTATAAGGAGCTTGGTGTACGTGCAGTGCCGCATGGCATCGCACGGTACGGTTCTTTCCTTGGCAAAAATGTGATCCTGCTTCCTTCCTATGTAAATATCGGTGCGTATGTGGATGATGGTACTTTAGTTGATACATGGGCTACCGTTGGATCCTGCGCGCAAATCGGGAAAAATGTGCACCTGAGTGGTGGAGTTGGCATTGGTGGTGTGCTCGAACCTGTGCAGGCAAACCCGGTGATAATAGAAGATAATTGCTTCGTGGGATCAAGATGTATCGTGGTGGAAGGTGTGATTGTAGAACAGGAAGCAGTACTGGGTGCCAATGTGGTATTGACGGCCAGCACCAAAATTATTGATGTAACCGGCGCACAACCTGTAGAATATAAAGGCCGTATTCCTGCGAGAAGTGTGGTCATTCCCGGCAGCTTTACCAAGCATTTTCCTGCCGGTGAATACAATGTGAGTGCTGCACTGATCATCGGCCGGCGTAAAGCCAGCACTGATTTAAAGACGTCACTGAACCATGCATTGAGAGACTTCAATGTCTCCGTATGATTTTCATACGCATATCATGAGTTGCCGGGTTTACAAATGCAGAAATCAGTTTTCATTTCTGTAAATTCCCTTTACCTTTGCGACTCTTCAGGCCGAAGTGGTGGAATTGGTAGACACACTGTGTTCAGGGCGCAGCGCTCGCAAGGGCATGAGAGTTCGAATCTCTCCTCCGGCACTATTATCCTGCTCTGTTTATGGAAGGGCATGCAACCAACCGTTTCTCCTGCAAGAAGTTATTATTGTGGCAGGGCAATACGTAACTACCGCCACATAATGTTGCAGTGAAATATTTTTTTCAACAACAAAAAGCTGTGATCCGGTATGACAAAGAACCCTTTAATGGATTCAGTCGAATAACTCACCCTGCCGTTGTTTCCTTTCAAAATCAAGCAACCATTTCTTCCGCCACAATCCGCCTCCATAACCGGTCAGTGAGCCATCGCTTCCAATTACCCTGTGGCAGGGAATAATGATTGCAACCGGATTTCTTCCATTCGCCGTACCTGCTGCCCGTATTACTCTTTTGTTGCCCAGTTGCAACGCCAGTTCCGCATACGAGATAGTTTTTGAAAAAGGAATGGTCATCAGTTGCGTCCACACCTTTTGCTGAAAGGCTGTGCCGTTTGGATTGACAGGAATGGAAAACACCTTGCGCTTTCCTTTAAAATATTCATCCAGTTCCAGCATACATCTGCTCAAAACCGGTGAAGTGGCCGATGCAACGCTTTCCGTCTCTTCCATAAAATGTACTTTCATCACAGCAGCATCATCTGCCTGCAGCAATAAGTTTCCCAGTGGTGAAGGATAACAGGCCGTATAAATCATATCGGATACAGCGAAAGGAATTTAGGGTTAACCCTGAATAATTTGTATGGTGACAGGCAGCTACTTATATCCGAGGATCTTCAGCATGCTCGCCGAAGTCTGCTGCTTGGCGAACAATCGGTCGGTGAGGTTTCCCTTTTTATCCTTGGAAATTAAAACCACCTTTGGAGATGGAATCAGGCAGTGCTTGATGCCGCCATATCCTGAAAGCTGATCCTGGTATGCGCCGGTATGAAAGAAGCCGATATAGAGCGGTTCTCCATTGCTGTTTTTGGGTAGAAATACCTGGTTGATGTGCACTTCTGAATTGTAATAATCCTGGCTGTCGCAGGTGAGTCCGCCAAGGTTAACTTTCTGGTAATCCTTTTCCCATTTGTTGATCGGCAGCATCAGGAAACGCTGACCAATGCCCCAGGTGTCGGGCAACGTGGTGATAAATGAACTGTCTACCATATACCATAACTCGGAGTCATTCTGTTGCTTCTGTGCGATTACCTTATAAAGATTAGCGCCACACTCTCCTACCGTAAAACTCCCGAACTCGGTAAATATGTTCGGAACGGGTATCTTGTTCTTTTTGCAGGCCGTCTTGATCTGCAGCACTATTTCGCGGATCATATATTCATAGTCATAGTCGAAGCCCAGCGAATTCTTAATCGGGAAACCTCCGCCAATGTTGATGGAGTCGAGCGTCGGGCATATTTTCCGAAGCTGACAATAAACATTCAACGCTTTATTCAGCTCACTCCAGTAATACGCATTGTCGCGAATGCCGGTATTGATGAAGAAGTGCAGCATCTTCAGGTTAAACTTCTTGTTGTTATGAATCTTCTGCACATAAAATTCAAGAATGTCGCGCCAGCGTATGCCCAGCCGTGAAGTATAAAATTCAAAGGTCGGTTCTTCCTCTGCCGCGATCCGTATCCCGATGTTACACGTACCTTTCACCGTGCGCTGATAAGCTTCTATCTCTGATTTATTATCCAGTATGGGAATCACGTTGGTGAAACCGTCATTGATCAGCGCGGCAATTTTGGTGGTGTAAGTGCGGGTCTTGAAACCGTTACAGATGATAAATTTGTTTTTGTCAAACAGTTTCTTCTCATACAGCTTACGGATAATATTGATGTCGTATGCATAAGATGTTTCTATATGCACATCATTCTTCAGCACTTCTTCGAGTATATGCTTGAAGTGTGAACTCTTGGTACAGTAACAATAGTAATATTTGCCGCCGTATTTGTGTTCCTTAAAAGCTTTTTTGAAAAGTGATTTGGCTTTGTTGATCTGTGAACTGATCTTGGGGAGATAAATCAGCTTCAAGGGTGTGCCATATTTCTGAATGACTTCCATCACCGGCACGCCGTTAAAGTACAGCTCATTCTCTATTACTTCAAAACCTTCTTGTGGGAAATCAAATGTCTGGCGGACGAGATCCTTATAGGTGTTGGTCATTTCCTGTGGCTGGCAATGAGAGGCGTGATTTTTTTGACGTGCGAAACTACATGATTTTTAGATTTCTGAAATTATTTTTTTACGCCTTCCGGTAATCTTTACAGGGTGGCCTATTTCTTTAAAACTGATCATTGCTCCAGTATTCACCAATTGAAAAGTCAAACACAGTAATGTGATACTTACCATTCAAATCAGCAAGGCAACTCTTAATTACCTCCGCATCTTTCCAACTTCAACTCCCGATTTTGTGATTATTTTTACACCATGAAAAGCATTAAAATTATCGCGGTCAAATCAGAAATCGGTGCGGGAACACGCGGTGCAAGCCTGGGATTTGATGCCATAAAAATTGCAGCGCTTGATTTTGGCAGTACTTTTTTTAAGCAGTTTCCCGAACTGGAAATTGCTGATGAAAACAGCATGCTGCTGGAACCTGCCCGCTCTCCGCATGCCCGGCGAGGTAAAGGTGTGCTCGCTGTATGCCAAAGGGTGAGTGCGGCAGTGGAGAAGACGTTGAAAGAAGATCAATTCCCCATAGTCATTGCCGGAGATCATTCCTCGGCAGCCGGTACTATAGCTGGCGTTAAGGCAGCGTATCCTGATGCCCGCATCGGTGTAATATGGATTGATGCACATGCAGATCTGCATTCACCTTACACTACCCCTTCGGGAAACATGCATGGCATGCCACTGGCAATGTCGCTGGCAGAGGATAATATTTCGCAGGGTTCTAACACACCGGATGAAAGCACCCGCGAATTCTGGGAAGAATGCAAAAACATGAACGGGATGGCCCCTAAGCTCCGCTATGAGAATCTTGTTTTTGTTGCCGTACGTGATACCGAACCGCAGGAAGACTATCTCATCCGCCAAAACAAAGTGAAGATGTTTTCAACCGATGAAATCAATAACCTGGGCATCGATAAAATTGCACGCGAGATATTAACCGCCGTGGAACCGTGTGATTACATCTATGTGAGTTTTGATGTCGACAGCATGGACCCGACCATCTCACGCGGAACAGGTACACCTGCACCCAACGGCATTACGGAAAAACAAGCTGCTTCGTTGTTACAACGCCTCATGCAAAGTCCTAAAGTGTGTTGTTTTGAAATAACAGAAATCAACCCTACGCTCGACAAAGAAAACCTGATGGCGGAAAATGCTTTTGAGATTCTCCTGAAGGTAACCAACCAGTTGCTCTATGACTGATAACGTGGCAAGCCGGGCCGGTGTTTCCTGATTCCCGGAAACCGCTTCGATGCCAGTCCGGGAAACTGCTTCACATCTTTCGCCAAATATTAACTGCCAGTCACCTGTACCATGCAATCTCAGCTCAAAGAAAAAACTGCCCAAATTATAGCAAGGCTATATGGCCATCATATAGTGCCGGAACAGGTGCAGATCAATATTCCTCCTAAGGATTTCCCTTTTGATTTCACGGTCGTCGCTTTCTCCTTTGCCAGGTTATCCAAAAAAACACCCGATCAGACAGCTTCCGAAATAGGTGAACAGCTCATCGCTGAATTGCCGTTACTGGACCGATATGAGGTGGTGAAGGGATTTCTTAATCTACGTTTGAAGGATGCTTATTGGTTAAGCGTTTTCAACGAACAGGTCAGCGCAAGCGGGTTTGGTGTACTTCCTTCAACAGGAAAAAAAGTAATGGTGGAGTATTGCGGGCCTAATACCAATAAGCCGCTGCACCTTGGCCACCTGAGAAATATCTTCATCGGTCATGCCATGGCGGCTATTCTCAAAGCTGCCGGCAATGAGGTGATCAAGGTTAACATCTACAACGACCGTGGTGTACATATCTGCAAGTCCATGCTGGCCTACCAGCAATACGGTAATCATGAAACGCCTGAGAGTACAGGCATAAAAGGTGATCATCTTGTTGGCGAATACTATGTAAGATTCGAACAGGAATTGCGCCACCAGATAAAAGAACTTATTGCACAAGGGCTGCCGGAAGATACTGCAAAAAAGCAGGCACCACTCAACCAGGCGATAGCAGCCATGCTGCTGAAATGGGAACAAGGCGACGCTGAAGTCAGGAACCTCTGGCAAATGCTGAATCAATGGGTTTACCAGGGATTCGAAGAAACTTACCGGAAAATCGGCAATGACTTTGACAAGGCATATATGGAATCCGATACGTATCTGTTAGGCAAGCGAATTGTAGCGGAAGGACTGGCCAAAAATGTATTCTTCAAAAAACCTGATGGTTCGGTATGGGTTGATCTGACTGCGGAAGGGCTGGATGAGAAAGTGCTGCTGCGGGCAGATGGCACATCCGTGTATATTACACAGGATCTCGGCACGGCTGATCTCCGGTATGAAGAATACGCACCTGATGTTATGGTTTATACCGTTGCGAATGAACAGGATTACCATTTCAAGGTGTTAAAACTTGTATGCTCGAAACTCAGCCGGCCTTATGCCGAAGGCATTCATCACCTGTCATACGGACTCGTTGATCTGCCCAGCGGCAGAATGAAAACACGGGAAGGTACTGTGGTAGATGCTGATGACCTGCTCGATGAAATGGATGCTACGGCTGCACAAAAAACACTGGAAGTTGGAAAGATTGAATATTTCACGGCAGAACAGCAACGCACTCTTTTTCATCAGTTGGGGATTGGCGCTCTCAAGTTCTTCATCCTGAAAGTGGACCCGAAAAAGAAAATGATTTTCAATCCGGAAGAATCGATCGACTTCCATGGTTTTACCGGTCCGTTTATTCAATATGCACATGCCAGGATTTGTTCCCTTCTCAGGAAAGCTGCGGAAAGAAGCATAGCTGTGGAAGGAACAGCGATAGTGAACTCATTCGAAAGTATTGAACGGCAGCTCATCATGCTGTTAGCTGATTATCCATCCATCATCCGGCAAGCTGCAGCGGGATTTGAACCCTCCACACTGGCCAATTACCTTTATCACCTGGCAAAGGAGTATAATCACTTCTATGCATCACTGCAGATTTTGAATGCTGAGAATACTGATCAGCGCATGTTCCGGCTTCAACTGTCAGGCCGCACTGCTGCAGTTATTAAGAGCGGAATGAAACTGCTGGGTATTGATGTGCCGCAACAGATGTAGCATTCGTACACAAATATTGAATGCTAATTATGCAGCTCCGTAAAATCCGCCAGCCATTTTTGGCGTCATTACCACCTTTAAACATGTAACAAAACAGTTCAGGCTTCCAGCATAAAAGGATACCGGTAATCGGTAGGTGGCACAAAAGTTTCTTTTATTGATCGCGGTGAAACCCAGCGAAGCAGGTTAATCATCGAGCCGGCTTTGTCATTTGTTCCGGATGCACGTGCTCCGCCAAACGGCTGCTGCGCTACTACTGCACCGGTTGGCTTGTCGTTGATATAGAAATTACCTGCAGCATTTACAAGCCGCTTCGACACATGATTGATGATATTTCTGTCCTGTGAAAAAACGCAGCCTGTAAGTGCATAAGCTGAAGTGCTGTCCACCAGGTCAAGCGTTTCTTCAAACTTATGCTCGTCATATACATAAACCGATAACACTGGTCCAAACAACTCGGTGCACATGGTTTTATACTTCGGATCATCTGCCCTGATAACAGTAGGTTGAATGAAATATCCTTCCCGTTTGTCATAACCTCCGCCTGCTATAATTTCAATGCCGGCATCCCGCTTTGCCTGGTCAATATAGCCGGCAAGCTGATCGAATGATTTTTCATCAATTACCGCATTGATAAAATTGGTAAAATCTTCTGTTGATCCAATCCGGAAGGAGTTCGTATCGGCAATGATTCCCTCCTTCACCTGCTTCCAGAGATTGGAAGGTATGTAAGCCCGTGATGCCGCTGAGCATTTTTGCCCCTGGTATTCAAAGGCACCTCTTGACAGTGCCGTTACCACCGCCTTCGCATCTGCCGAAGCATGAGCCAGCACAAAATCCTTTCCACCGGTTTCACCAACTATGCGCGGATACGTCTTATAAGAAGCGATATTGTTGCCGATCGTTTTCCAGAAGCCTTGAAATACTTCCGTTGAACCGGTAAAATGAATCCCTGCAAAATCAGGATGTGAAAAAACGATCTTGCCTGTTTCAGCACCTGGTGTATAGATCAGGTTAATGACACCATCCGGTAATCCTGCCGCTCTCAGAACATCCATAATTACCCAGGCAGAAAAGATTTGCGTGTTGGATGGTTTCCATACCACCGTATTACCCATCATCGCCGCACTGGTCGGCAGATTCCCGGCAATAGCGGTAAAATTGAACGGTGTAATCGCAAATACAAATCCCTCCAGCGCGCGTTGCTCCGTCCGGTTCCATATTCCTTTGGACGAAAGTGGTTGCTGACTGTAGATCTCCGTTGCAAACTGCACGTTAAACCTTAAAAAATCTATCAGCTCACAGGCGGCATCAATCTCTGCCTGGAAAGCATTCTTCGACTGGCAAAGCATGGTGGCTGCATTGATTCGCGCACGATACGGACCGGCCAGCAGGTCGGCTGCTTTCAGAAAAATAGCGGCCCTGTGTTCCCACGGCATGTTTTCCCAGTTCCTCTTTGCTTTGAGAGCGGCATCAATTGCCATCGTCACATGTTCCGCACTGCCTGCATGATAATGGCCAAGCACGTGATGATGTTCATGAGGAGGATGCATCTCAATTTTTTTACCCGTCCTTACTTCCTTTCCGTCAATAAACATGGGCAGATCGGCCGTCTCGGATTTAAACGCACTGAGCGCTGCTTTCAACGATGCGCGTTCCGCCGAACCTGGTGCATACATCAGGTTTGGTTCATTTGCTGGTACTGGTACTTTAAAAAATCCGGTGCTCATAAAAGATAATTTTAACGTTATGATTGATTGCGGTGTACTTTCAGTTTACATGCTTATCAGATGAATTTCACTCTTAGCAAAATACGGCCGCAAAGATAGACGTTTAACCATTTTCGTGTTGAAAACTTTTAATCAGTAACACCTGTACGGCTTAGGTAACAGCTAACTTTACCAAACATTTTTAGAGGGAATCGTATGGCTGAAACGACCAATAAATTAAAGGCGGAAAAAGAAAAGGCGAAAGAAACGAAGGAGGAG
Organism: Chitinophagales bacterium; assembly: GCA_019694975.1. Classification (NCBI taxonomy): domain Bacteria; kingdom Pseudomonadati; phylum Bacteroidota; class Chitinophagia; order Chitinophagales; species Chitinophagales bacterium. The sequence goes on along the minus strand of JAIBAY010000008.1, from coordinate 127,711 downwards.
AGAGTAACTGAATCCAAAGCGGTAACGGAAAAGACGCGCGAAAAGAAAAAGAAGAAACAGGCCGAAAGCTGGTTCACTTCATTGCGCAACGACGAAAGATTGCCAAAACTGGCAGGCCTCACCATGCTGCTTTCCTCATTGTACCTGTTTGTTGCGCTGGTCTCTTATCTTTTTACATGGAAGACAGACCAGGACAAAATTTTTCAATTCTCCTGGCGAAACTTCCTTACCGGCACCTTCGAAGTAGAAAACTATTTGGGACGGTTAGGCGCCTATGTTTCTCATTTTTTCATGTACAATGCCTTTGGACTCACCTCTTTCCTATTCGTTGCTGTACTATTCGTTGCCGGCGTCAATTTATTATTCAACATCAGGGTATTCGCTGTTACGAGATTGCTGAAAGTCGCGCTTTTCGCATTAGTTCTCCTGCCTGCCACTTTGAGTTTCTTTTTTTCCGGGAATGGCTTTCCATTCGGCGGTGCAATGGGAAATATGCTGAACAGCTGGCTGGTGGGATTCCTCGGAGTCATCGGCACGGGTGCACTCCTGATTTTCGCAGTGCTTGCTTATGTGGTTATAGTTTTCAATTATAGTTTTCATCACTTTAATCCTTTCAAAACTGCTGCTACACCACGACTAAGTACGGCAATCAGCAATGCAGATGATAACATTGCTGAATCACCTGCGGCCGCCCCTGATTTACCTGCTGCCGAAACATTCACATCACCGGAGCATGAACCTGCTGAAATGGAGTTGAAGGAACTGGAACCGGCTAACAAAATTACCGTCGGGTCGCTGGTGGTGGAAACAATTGATGAGCAAGATGAGGAAACAGCTGAAGAAATCAGCACCCCAATCGGGGAAATCAATGCTCCGCTCAGCAGCTTGCCGCCAAGAGATGAATCGGATATAGCGCTCGACATTGTGGCAACAAAAGAGGAAGAACTGGCTGATGCGGAAACAGCCGTTCGTGAAAACTACGACCCTGCAATTGATCTGCCAAAGTATCAATACCCGACACTGGATCTGCTGGAAAATTATGGTTCTGAAAAGATACGGATCGATTCGGATGAACTGATGCGTAACAAAGATCAGATCGTAAAAACTTTACAGAATTACGGCATTGAGATCCAAAATATTAAAGCTACAGTTGGTCCCACGGTCACACTTTATGAAATAGTGCCCGCTCCTGGTGTACGGATTTCCAAAATAAAAAACCTGGAAGACGACATCGCCTTATCACTTTCCGCACTGGGAATACGCATTATCGCCCCTATTCCCGGAAAAGGCACCATCGGTATCGAAGTGCCTAATATGCACAAAGAGACCGTTTCCATGCGTTCCATGCTGGCATCAGAAAAATTTCAGAACGCGGCAATGGACCTCCCAATTGCATTGGGAAAAACAATATCGAATGAAATATTCATTGCTGACCTCGCGCGTATGCCGCATATGCTGATGGCCGGTGCTACCGGACAGGGAAAATCTGTTGGTGTTAACTCCATACTGGTTTCATTGCTTTATAAAAAACATCCATCGCAAATAAAATTTGTACTGATTGACCCCAAGAAGGTGGAACTGTCGCTTTATACAAGCATTGAAAAACATTTTCTTGCCAAATTACCCGGTGAAGCCGACCCGATTATTGTAGATACCAAAAAGGTGGTGAATACGCTCAAAGCATTGACCGTTGAAATGGATCTGCGTTACGACCTGCTGAAAAACGCGCAATGCAGAAACATAAAGGAATACAATGAGAAATTTCTGAACCGAAAGCTGCTTCCGACCAAAGGTCACCGCTTCCTGCCTTATATAATCCTCGTGATTGATGAATTTGCGGATCTCATCATGACTGCCGGAAAGGAAATTGAAACACCCATAGCGCGGCTTGCCCAACTGGCACGTGCCATCGGTATTCACCTCATCATTGCTACGCAAAGGCCTTCGGTAAATATCATCACCGGTACCATTAAAGCAAACTTTCCCGCGCGAATAGCATTTAAAGTAACCTCCAAGGTTGATTCGCGCACAATTCTCGATCATGGCGGCGCCGATCAGCTAATCGGGCGCGGCGACCTGTTGCTTTCTATAGGTGGAGAAACTATCAGGTTGCAATGTGGCTTCGTTGACACCCCTGAAGTTGAAAAGGTATGTGATTTCATCGCCGCACAGAAGGGATACCCCGAAGCGCACCTCCTGCCGGAAGTAAAAGATGAAGAAGGCGAAGGTGGTGACTTCCTGGATCCGAATGAACGCGATGAATTATTTGAAGAAGCCGCAAGCCTGATTGTACAGTATCAGCAAGGCAGCACCTCACTGCTGCAACGACGCCTTAAACTTGGTTACAACCGTGCCGGACGGTTAATGGATCAACTGGAATCCACCGGCATCGTTGGCCCTAATCAGGGCAGTAAAGCCCGTGATGTGCTGATAAAGGACGAACTGGAATTGGAACAGTTTTTGGCTCACCTGAAGGAGAAAAGCGGAATTTATTAGACTTTCACCCGATCAAGCCAGTTTGCTGAAACACATTTTCACCAACACACCTTTAATTTCTCATTTATGAAGAAGACAGCCGGTCTCTTTACTTGCTGTGTATTGTATTGCTTATCCATAGCTGCACAACAGCCTGACGTCAAAGCACAGCAGATTCTGAATGGCGTAAGTGCCAAATATAAAGGGTATAAATCGGTGCAGGCTGATTTTGCGCTTACCCTGGAAGGCGGATCTGATAGCAAAACAAATCAGCAATCGGGAACACTTTACCTGAAAGGGAATAAGTATAAATTAATGCTCAGCAACCAGGAGATAATTTCTGATAATATCACTGTCTGGACCTACTTGAAAGCCGAAAATGAAGTACAGATCAACACTTTCGAAAAGGATGATAACAACATCTCACCAACAGAGATCTTTACCATTTATGAGAAAAATTTCCTCTATGCTTTTAACGAAGAAAAGACAATAGCCGGAAAGACGCTGCAGATCATCGATCTGACGCCAAATGATAAGAACAAACCCTATTTCAAAGTACGGTTGGCTATAGACAAGGCTGCGAAAACTATTCAGAGTGCTACCGTCTTTGATAAAAACGGAAACAGGTACACCTATGAAATTAAAAAGCTTACTCCTAATGTGGAGCTGAATGATGCATTCTTTGCGTTTGATACCAAAAAATACCCCGGCATTGAAGTGGTAGATCTCCGGTGATCCTAAAACCCGGTAGTACCGTAACCCTCGCATATTTGCCTTTGCTGACTCGCTTTATTTAGTTATGCTTCCGGGATAGAGCATCATTTTTCAGCACCATAATGCAGCAAGGCAAATAACCATGCTCCCCTGAACATATTGGCAATCGCAATGGCAGGTGGATGACGCGCGTGTGATGATCGGTCATGACATACTGGTGACAAGGCCCAACACTTTAAACCATTGCACTTTTCTTATCTTGCACCGGGTTATTTATCATCACTAATCAATTTCTTACATGAATTACGATTTAATTGTAGTAGGGAGTGGCCCCGGTGGATATGTTGCAGCTATCAGGGCTGCTCAACTGGGGCTGAAAACGGCAATTATTGAAAAAGAATCTCTTGGCGGAATTTGTCTCAACTGGGGCTGTATTCCCACCAAAGCACTCTTAAAAAGCGCCAATGTTTTTGAATATATAAAGCACGCAAAAGATTACGGTATTACCATTGGAGATGCCGCGCCTGATTTCAATGCAATTGTAAAACGAAGCCGCGATGTGGCGAATGGAATGAGCCGCGGGGTGCAGTTTCTCATGAAAAAAAACAAGATTGAAGTAGTAATGGGAACTGCGACACTGAAACCCGGAAACAAGGTGGCAATACTTGATGGCAGCGGTAAAACAAGCGAAATTGCTGCACGCCATATTATCGTGGCAACCGGCAGCAGATCGAAAGAACTACCCGCAATGAAACAGGATGGCCAGAGGATAATCGGCTATCGCGAAGCGATGGTATTGCCGCAGCTTCCCAAAAGCATGGTGATTGTGGGTGCCGGTGCCATCGGATGTGAATTTGCTTATTTCTATAATGCAATGGGCACCAGGGTTACGCTTATTGAATTCATGCCTTCCATTGTGCCTGTTGAAGATGAAGAAATAGCTAAAGAGCTGGAGAAAAGTTATAAGAAGCAAGGTATCACGGTATTGACAAATGCTGCAGTGGAAAAAGTTGACACTTCCGGCACTGCCTGTAGGGTGTCGGTTAAAACTTCGCAAGGCGTGCAAAACATCGATTGCGATATTGTGCTGTCCGCTGCAGGTGTGTCTACGAATATTGAAAATATTGGATTAGAAGCAACTGGCATCAAAACCGAAAAAGGCAGGGTTAGTGTTGATGATTTTTATCGCACCAACATTCCCGGATATTATGCAATAGGCGACATAGTAAAGGGCCCAGCCCTGGCACATGTGGCCAGTGCAGAAGGAATCATCTGTGTTGAAAAAATTGCAGGAAAGAATCCTGAACCGCTCGACTATAATAACCTTCCGGGTTGCACTTACTGTTCACCGGAAATCGCTTCCGTTGGCTTAACAGAAAAAGCAGCAAAGGAGGCCGGATACCAGTTAAAGGTGGGCAAGTTTCCATTTTCCGCCTCAGGAAAAGCAAGTGCGGCCGGTGCCAAGGAAGGCTTCGTAAAGGTTATATTCGACGCAAAATATGGAGAGTTTCTGGGCGCTCATATGATAGGTGCAAATGTAACGGAAATGATTGCTGAAGTGGTCGTTGCCAGAAAACTGGAAACTACGGGGCATGAAATTATTAAAAGCGTCCATCCGCATCCGACAATGAGCGAGGCAATAATGGAAGCCGCAGCGGCTGCCTATGGTGAAGTGATACATTTATAGAAAGATGATAAATAGTTAATCCTAGTCGCTACAGCTAAAAATCCTGCGCGAATGGAAATGTGCCTTGCTGATATTAATATGAATCAATCTGCTATGAAAGGAATACCGCTCTTGCCGGCCGAACAAGAAGTTGCTCTAAGAATCAGTTTTTCAGCTTTCGCTCTTTCTCTTCTTTGCTTCTTTGAAAATAAAATTATCTTGTAGCATGTTATCACATAAGGCAAAATACGGTTTGAAAGCAGCCTTTTATCTCGCCCGCCATTATGAGGATGGACCGGTATTAATCGCCGATTTAGCCGCAGCAGAATATATCCCTAAAAAATTCCTCGAGCACATCTTGCTTGAACTGAAAAAGCAGGGCATTTTATACAGCAGAATGGGAAAAGGCGGTGGTTATTCACTGGCGAAATCACCCGATAAGATTTACCTCGGCCAGATTATCCGCATTCTCGACGGGCCGCTTGCTGCCGTACAATGCGTCAGTAAGTCAGCTTATGTAAGATGTGTGGAATGCAAAGATGAACGCACCTGTGAAATCAGGAAAGTGATGAAGCATGTGCGAGATGCCACTGCTCATATCCTTGACCGTACTTCGCTGGCAGATGCCATGCATTCCAAGCTAACACTTCACAAATAAGCGGATGGCACATATATCATAGTGCACACCTTGTATATCAAGGCATTTTTCCAGCCTGTATCTGCAAAAATACACGTTGCAACATGCTGCATCAGTTTGTCGTGAACTATACTTCAGCACCGCTCTCTTTGAAAAAATGCTGCTCCTGACATCAATACTTGCGAGTATCAGGAGCTGTGCTTCCAGTAGAATTTATCCAGGTAAAAACCTGCCTGGAAATAGTTCATTGAACCCGTCAAAAAAATATTTTTTACTATTCTACCTTTTCTATAGATTTTATATATTTTTGCGTACTTACTAACCAAAACCGATTTTTATGCAACAGAAATTTACCCTCACTGCATCACTGTTTTTCCTGGTAATTTTCATCAATGAAAGCAGATCGTTTGCAGCCGTATCCGGCAATTTTAGCAACACTAATCTTCCGGCGATCGAGACTATGCAGGCTGATTCGCCAAAAAAGGAACAGGCACCACCTCCGCAAATGCTCACATTCCCAATCTCTTCCATCACGGCAAAAATGACACTTAACGGGTATAGCCAGGTCCGCTACCAATACAATTTCACTGATCCGGCGCTTGGCAAACCTGCCAATGGCTTTGATATCAGAAATGCACGGCTCTTCTTACGGGGAACTGTGCTGAAAAACTTATCATACAATTTCCAGGCAGATTTTGCACCGCCTACTGTCCGGTTGATGGATGCGACTGCGGCATACACATATAATAAATTTGCCAAACTTACGGTCGGGCAGCAAAAAGCGCCTATCTCCTATGAAAGTCTTCGCACAGATTATGATATTCATAGTATCAGCCGTTCTCAGGCTGTTGAAGCGCTCACCGCCCGTTCGAGAGATGTGCTGGCAACAGCCAATTCCACTACCGCCGTTAATAATAATGGCCGTGACATTGGTTTGCTCTTTAGTGGCGGTATTCCGAATGCTGCAACAAATTCCAATTGGGTGGATTATTCCCTCGGGCTATTCAACGGAAGCGGCATAAATGTCTCTGATGCTGATGCACATAAAGATATCGCAGGAAGAGTGGTGGTTCGCCCCATAAAGAACCTTGCAATCGGAGGCTCTTTTTATAATGGAAAAGCAACATACGGAGGCGATAAAAAAACACCAAAAGACAGGAATCGATTTGGATTTGATGTTGCATACGAGGATGGCAAACACATCTATGCCGTATTTGAATACCTGCAGGGGGTTGACAGTACCACCAACAAAGGAGGATACTATGGCCTTGCGGAAGGATATTTCATTCCGAAGAAATTTGCAGCATTGGTCAAGTATGATTCATATGATCCCAATATGGATAAAGATAAGGATGCAACCAGTGTCATTAGTTTCGGGCTCAACTACTACTTTGCCCAATTCACAAAGATCCAGTTGCAATACGATATAAGGCATGAAGATGGCGCAGATACACAGAAGAAAAATGATTTGCTCTCTGTGCAGGCGCAGATATTCTTCTGACCGGATAATACAAAAGAGGGCGCTGCAGCCGGCGCCTTCTTTTTTACACATTTAACTACATATTTGACCTTTCTAATTTAATCTATAGATTTAGTAGTTTTTAAAAAAACATTTTTACATTTGACACCGTTTGCCATTTCGCTCATTATTTAATCACAACCAAAAATCATGATAATGCAAAAAAAATTACTCCTTCCGCTACTCCTGCTCCCGCTTTTTACATTGCTGAATTTCACTACTCCACGGATAGTGCCGGCAGGAGCAGCGAATCATCCGCCTAAGGCGTTATCCGGAAAAATTACAATGTCCGGAGCTTATGCGCTCTATCCGATGGCAGTTAAATGGGGTGAAGAATTCAGGAAACTTAATCCGGGCGTCACCTTTGATATTCAGGGTGGTGGTGCTGGTAAAGGAATGACTGATGTACTGTCGGGTACTGTCAACTTTGGAATGGTGTCAAGGGATATTTCGCCCGATGAAGTCAAAAAAGGTGCTTATGGTATTGCCGTCTGTAAAATCGCTGTTATTCCTGTCATCAATCCCAACAATCCTTATATCGAACTGATTAAACAAAAAGGTATCACACGTGATCAGTTTTATAAGATTTTTATTTCGGGAGAAATAACAACATGGGGCGAAGTACTAGGCAATAAAAGTATGAAACCGATAAAAATATTTACGCGCTCTGATGCAGCCGGTGCCGCTGAATCATGGGCGAAGTTTTTAGGCAGTTCGTATAAACAGGAGGATTTGGGTGGCACAGGCGTTTTCGGCGACCCCGGGCTCGCACAAGCGGTTGCCAAAGATCCGCTGGCCATGGGCTTCAACAATATCAATTTTGTTTACGACAATAAGAGCAGAAAACCGCAACCCGGCCTTTTCCCCTGCCCTATCGACCTCAACAATAACCGCGTATTTGATGCGGCGGAAAATGTGTACGGCTCGCTTGATATAATAGATGATGCTATTCTGAGTGGGGCCTACCCTTCACCACCTGCACGCGCCCTTTACCTGGTTACCAAAGGCAAACCGGGAAATCCACTAATGGTTGCATTTCTCCAATGGGCCTTATCCGATGGTCAAAAATATCTGGATGAAGCAGGCTTTGTCAAATTGCCGGCTGACTTACTCAAGAAAGAATTATCAGCATTAACAGCTTCAAACTAATCATCGAATAATGAGTCTTACTTTAAGGATACTCAAGGACAAAGTGGCTGGCAAGGTCGTTTTATGCCTTAGCGTAATTGCCGGCTTCCTGTTGTTCCTGATTGTGGGGGGGCTTTATGCAAAGTCCCGCCCCATTTTGTCATCTCATTCGCTTTCAGATTTACTGACCAAGTCCGTTTGGAAACCCGGCAAAAATCAATTTGGCTTTTTGCCTTATATATTAAGTACGGTATACATTACACTTATTTCCATACTGATTGCCGCCCCGTTATGCATACTCTGCTCTATTTACCTGTCGGAATATGCTAATAAGCGTGTTAAGAATTTTGTAACATCACTGGTAGATATCCTCGCCGGACTGCCCTCCGTTATTTTCGGAATCTGGGGCATTATCATGATCGTGCCGTTTATCTCCAACACGCTTGCTCCCGCATTTGGTCAGGAAGACACCACCGGTTATTCCATACTTGCAGGAGGACTTGTGCTGGCAATCATGGTATTTCCGATTGTCATACACATTATGCTGGAAGTACTTAGAACAGTACCTGTTGCACTCAGAGAAGCATCTCTTTCGCTGGGAGCAAATAAATGGGAAACCATTAAAAAGGTCGTGCTCAGAAAAGCAGCTCCGGGAATCATTGCTGCCATCGTCCTCGGATTTTCCCGGGCATTTGGCGAAACACTGGCCGTATTGATGGTGGTCGGCAACACCGCCCTTATTCCGCATTCAGTGTTTGATTCAGGTTACCCCTTGCCTGCACTGATTGCAAATAATTACGGCGAAATGATGTCCATCCCGATGTATGACGCTGCATTGATGTTCGCTTCACTCCTGCTGCTCACCGTAATTCTCCTGTTTAATGTTGCCGCACGCGTTATCATGATGAGGGTTGAACGCAGAACGGCCTAAATCAATTTTCATTCAACCAAATAAGAACCACTAAAAATAACATCTATGTTTTGGAGAAATTTTGAGGAGCGGGTTTTTAATATTCTGATCAGGTTAGCTACGATCATCATCATCAGCAGCCTGTTCGTTATTGTGCTGACTATACTGGTAAAAGGGCTGCCGGCTATGAGTTGGGACATGATTTCCAAATCACCCAGCGGCGGCTTTTACCTTGGCAAGGAAGGCGGCGTCCTGAATGCCATTGCCGGTTCAATTTACCTGGGATTTGGTGCCAGTATCTTCGCCATGCTGCTGAGCATACCGGTGGTGGTATATATGAACGTTTACGCACCTGCCGATTCGCGGTTCGCACAGTATATCAGAACATCGCTCGATATTTTGTACGGCATTCCTTCCATTGTTTACGGGGCTTTTGGATTTATAATCATGATTTACTTTGGACTCAAAGTGTCGCTGCTGGCCGGAATTATTACCGTTGGATTGCTCGTATTGCCCATCATGGCACGTACTATGGATGAAGTAATCAGAACCATTCCTAAAGAATTGGGCGATGCGGCCCTCTCGCTTGGTGCAACAAAATGGGAAACAGCCATCAGGGTAATTCTGCGACAGGCCGCACCCGGCATACTGACAGCCATGCTGCTTGGTTTCGGGCGTGCTATCGGTGATGCGGCTTCCGTGATATTTACTACTGGTTTCACGGATAATGTTCCGACTTCGATCCTGCAACCTGCTGCCACATTACCACTCGCCATCTTTTTCCAGTTGGGTTCACCTATTGCAGAAGTTGTTGACAGGGCCTATGCATCCGCACTCATCCTTACAATCATGATTCTCATCATCAGCATCAGCAGCCGGATGCTTTCAAAACGGTTTAATAAACATGTGATTAAATAAAATTCACTCCCATGCAAAATTCCACTACTACTTTTGCCGATGCTCCACTCATCACATCCGTGTACGAAATCAATACACTGCAGGCCAAACAGTCAGCTGATACTGCAAAAACACATCTTAGCGTCCGCAACCTGAATATCAGCTATGGCACATCCAGGATACTGAAAGATGTTTCCATTGATATTCCTGATAAGAAAATCACCGCTATTATCGGACCTTCCGGCTGTGGTAAAACAACCTTGCTGAAGACATTCAACAGGTTGATTGAATCATCAGATGGTATCAAAATTAACGGCGAGGTACTTCTTGATGGCGAGAATATTTATGGCAAAAATGTAGAAGTGACTCATATACGTAAGAAAATGGGGCTGTTATCACAACGGCCGATGCCATTACCGATGTCCATCTTCGATAACATCGCCTTTGGCATGCGTATTCATGGGTTAAGAAAAAAGAACCTGCTGTCGGAAAAAGTAGAATATTATCTTAAGCAAGCCAGCTTGTGGAATGAGGTTAAAGATCGCCTGCACCAGCCTGCCACTAAACTTTCCATAGGACAGCAGCAGCGGTTATGTCTTGCCCGCGGACTTGCCGTGGAACCTGAAATAATCCTTGGCGACGAACCCACCTCAGCCCTTGATCCCATCAGCAGTCAGCGTATCGAAGAAAAATTTGTTGAATTGAAAGATCAATACACAATTGTAATGGTAACCCATATACTGCGACAAGCCCGGCGCATTGCAGATTACATTGTTTTTATGTACCTGGGCGAAATCATTGAACACGGACCTGCACAGCAATTACTGGAGGATCCTAAAAAAGACATGACACGCGAATACGTAAAAGGTACAATAAGTTAATTCCACAAATCTGCTTATTATGAAGTATTCAAAGTCCGTTTTTCGCAACCGGAAGCAACACAAAGGGGAGATTGATGCCCGATACTTTACAGAGCAACCATTTGAGTTTATGCTCCCGTCATCAGGAATATTGACAAAAAAAGCAGGCAGTAAATCATTTCTCAGAAATGCCAATAAAAAGTCAATCATAACAAAATAATCTCTCAGGAGCATCACCAAAAGAGCTATCATGCTTTCAAAAAAAGCCAAATACGGTTTAAAAGCTGTACTGTACCTTGCAAAAATCCAGAGCAAGGATGATGGCTATATCAATACCGCGGAGCTTTCTAAAAGGAATATATACCACGCAAATTCCTTGAAAAAATTTTGCTTGAATTGAAGCGATCTCAGATATTACAAAGCCGGATGGGCAGAAATGGAGGTTATTTCCTTTCCCGTCACCCGGAAAAAATTACCATGGGCGAGATTGTACGTATCCTTGATGGCCCTTTAGGTCCGTTGCCATGCGTCAGCGAGCGATATTATCAGCCCTGCTATGATTGCAAAGACGCAAAAACATGCGAAATACGCAATGTGATGAAGCTGGTCCGGGATGCAACGGGTTTCGATTTTGGATAAGACTTCGCTTGAGGATGCCTTGCATCAAAACTTCAGGTTGTTGCAGTATATTGACTGATATGGCATAATCTACTATCGTCGGTTTCATTGCCTGAAATCCATCAATCGTTGTAAACGTTTCAAATTGCCTGTTAGCCTGACCGCGATGCAATAGCCATGGCAATGCTGTAACAAGCCATTCCCGGAGATTGCAGACAGCAAGCTATGGAAAAAAGACGGCCGGAATTCTCATCATATGGCCGGGAAAATAAATGTATTGGCTTATTAAGTAATGTGGCAATATCTGATCCATGCCTTATATGCAATTTTCAATGTTTATGCCCTACCTACCACTATATCGCCGCGATTAACCGCTAATTTTAAAACAACTTGATTTTCAAAAAATCTTTCTACCTTTCGCAAAGTTCTACTAAATAGGTAGAAGTAATTACCTGGCAAGAATACAGTTTACGGTATAAATAAATTTCAGGCATGTTGTAACAAAGTACGACCGATTCTGTAGAAGTAACATTGCCACTTTCATCAACCAAACAGTCATTAAGCAACCGATCATGGGTAAATTAGCTACAAACGAAGTGTTGGAGTTTCTTGTCATTTTGGTAATACTGCTATCTACTGCACGTATTATGGGGGAACTCTTTAAAAAACTGGGGCTTCCTGCTATCATAGGCGAGTTGTTAGGTGGCATCCTGCTCGGCCCTTCCTTTATCGGAGCATTATTTCCCGGATTTTTTCAATCGGTTTTTATTGATCCCAAACAATCGTCAGTTGCCTTTGACGGTCTTTCGCGACTAAGCGTTATGCTGCTCCTTTTTATTGCCGGAATGGAAGTGAGACTTGAAAACATACGTACAAGAGGTAAAGCCGCGGCTAAAATCAGCCTGTCAGGCATAATCTTCCCGCTGGCTATGGGTTTTGGATTTACCTGGCTGTTTTACAGTGTGTTCTTCAGCGAACCAACGGAAAACAAACTTGCCCCTGCGCTTTTTATGGGAACGGCCCTATCCATCACCGCATTGGGTGTAATGGCCAAAATCCTGATAGATATTGATATGATTAAATCAAGGTTCGGTAACCTGATGATGACGGCTGCGATGATTGATGATATCATCGGCTGGATGCTGTTCTCTGTGGTAATTACGATTGCTGACCTTAAGGCCGAAAGTAAATTCAGTGCCGTTACGGTATTACTCATTATTGCCGGTTATACAGCATTTCTGATATCGATTGGCAGAACCATGGTAGTAAACCCAATCCTTCGTTTCGCCAACAACAAACTATCAAAGCCCGGGGCAGAGTTATCACTTGCCATGATTCTTTGCCTGCTGAGCGGCATCTTTACCGAGTGGCTCGGCATTAAGGCGATATTTGGAGCATTTATTATGGGTGTAGCCGTAGGAAACTCCCCCTATTTCAGTGAAAAAGCGAAAGAAACCTTTCATGATATTGTTACTTATGTATTCTCCCCGCTATTTTTTGTTTCCATCGGTTTGAAAGTCAATTTTGTGGCCAACTTCGACCTTTCAATTGTTGCCTTTGTTCTGGCGATTTCTATTGCGGGAAAAATACTGGGTGGTTATATCGGTGCACGTCTCAGCGGATTCAAATCGAACAAAGCCATTGCAGTAGGCTTCGGGATGAATGCACGCGGCTCGCAGGAAATTGTACTCGGACTTGTTGCATTACAGGCCAAAATAATAGATGAAAAAATATTCGTCGGCCTGGTCATTATGACATTTGTAACCATCGTGATGGCTGGCCCGGGCATTAAGTATTTCCTGGCCAGGCAGGATAATAAACCCAGTGATTCTGCTATCAGGAAACCGGAAGAAGTATCAACTGGCATTCCTGCCTGATCAGCTTGTTACTACCGTTGTATTGTTTGTGGTAAATAATAAATCTGGCATGCTATTGCACGTCGCTTCCCCTTATTCCGCATCCGCTGAAACGCTTACCGTTTATAATCACGGTTGCAGTATATTCATAGTCATTGCCCGGTAATCCATCATTGCAACTCATCCGTTTAAAAACCGCATTAATAGCTGTCTGCGTTGCGTAATTATTTGAATAGTAGGTAAACACTTCATCATTGATAATCTTAGGTGCGAAATATTCAAAAAGATAAACCTCATTGTGGCTGTAATCTTTCAGGGCTATGATTCCTTCGCTGCTCGAAACCTGCAGTGACCAATCCGGCTGATTGCCTATTGCCCAAAAATCATATGGAATACAGGTATTCCGGTAATTTTTCTGTTCAAACGTGAGTATATCATAGGCAACAATTGAACTGTCGAAGCCATGCAAGGATGCCGCACGATCTCCGACCTGCAAAGCGCCTTTCATCTCTACATACACATATTCATTCGGGAATGCCGGTGAACGCTGAAAGATGGTTTCATAAAGTTCGTCCAGCTGGTGGGTAGAATCAATTACATAATAATTATCCTTTTCACTTCCGCAACTCCGGAAAGTCTTGCCATTTCTTCCTGTTACAAATAACCCTCTGTATATCTTCATACCGTCTGATTGTTGTACCGAATCAACATGCTGCTCCGTATTCAGATGAGTAATTTCAGGCGTTCGCTTGCGCTCTGGCCGGCAAGCAATCACCATGCAGCATACAACAAAAAAAACAGCCCGCTTCATAACAGTTAATTTAATTCAATGAAGATACCGAATTCCACGGCAAGCGTAAAAATGTATATCGGCATTCCAACCACTTTCTACTTTACAAATCAATAGGTACTTTTAACGCTTACAAACTTTTTATATGGCTGATCTTACCATTCAACATACTGTGACGGAAAGATTTCTCAGGTATGTGACAATCGATACACAGTCTGATCCTGAATCTTCTGCGGTACCTACTACTGAAAAACAAAAAAATCTTTCCAGACTTCTTGTAGAAGAATTACGTGCCATGGGAATTCATGATGCTGCCATGGATGAATTCGGAATTGTTTATGCAACGATTCCTGCTACTAGCATCAAAACAGTTCCCACAATTTGCTTTTGTTCACATGTTGATACCTCACCGGACTGCAGCGGTGAAAATGTGAAGCCTGTCATTCACCGCAAATACAACGGGCAGGAAATTAAACTTCCCGCTGATGCTTCTGTTGTACTTCGCCCAACCGAACATCCTGATCTGCAGCATCAGCTCGGCAATGACATTATCACCGCCGATGGCACCACTTTGCTTGGTGCCGACAATAAATCCGGTGTTGCTGCGATCATGGATGCCGCAAACTTTTTAATGCAGCACCCGGAAATCAAGCATGGAACCATCCGCATTCTCTTTACACCGGATGAAGAAGTTGGCCACGGAGTTGACCACGTGGATATGCAAAAGCTGGGCGCACAGTTTGGCTATACCATTGATGGCGAAGCTGCAGGAACACTGGAAGATGAAACCTTCTCTGCCGACCTGGTGACAATGATCGTACATGGTGTAAGTGCGCATCCCGGTTTCGGAAAAAACAAGATTGAAAATGCCATTAAAATTGCATCCGCGATTGTTGAAGCCCTGCCAAAAGATGCATTGTCACCGGAGACGACGGATGACATGGAAGGGTTTATTCATCCAACCGCTATCAATGGTACCCTGGAACAAGCTACCATCAAGTTTATCATTCGCGACTTCAAAAATGAAGGTTTGCATAGGAAGGAGCAATTCTTACGGCAAATTGCAGAACAGACATTAAAGAGTTACCCTCACTCATCATTTGATTTTATAGTGACGGAACAATACCGGAATATGAAAACGATAATTGATCTGCATCCGCAGGTAGGATCTTATGCAATGGAAGCCATTCAGCGTGCAGGGTTGCAACCGGAAAGAAGAAGCGTCCGGGGCGGCACAGATGGCAGCCGGTTGTCTTTTATGGGAATGCCCTGCCCTAACTTATTCGCGGGTGAACATGCCTTCCACTCTAAGCAGGAATGGGTATCTGTTCAGGATATGGAGAAAGCTGTGGAAACCATTATTCATCTCAGTATGATCTGGGAAGAAAGAAGCTGACATCGTCAATGATGCACTTTTTCTAAATTCGAAACAATTGATTCGTGACGATAAAACCTGATCTTAGAAAAATATGCCTGCTGTTCTATAGCGGAATAGCTTTATTGAATGCCAGTGCGCTGGCGCAGGTAAATGATGCACATTCAGCTGCACAGCCTTCCGTTGCAGTGGTTAAACACCTGGCGCTGCAGGTTACTGTCAATTTTCAGAAAAAAATAATTTCAGGTAAAGCAACATGGACCATACAGGCCACTTCAGTCGCAAATGAGATAATTTTTGATACCAGGGATCTATCCATCCGTAAAGTAACACTTGGTGATGAAGATAAGCCGACAACGTTTACCTGGGGACCGAACACGGAATACCTTGGAAAAGCACTTCATGTAAAGATTAAACCAGCCACTACAACGGTCAATATTTATTATTCCACTTCTCCGAACGCTGCTGCATTACAATGGCTTTCTCCTCAGCAGACTGCCGATAAACAATTTCCTTTTTTATTTACACAATCTGAAGCAATTCTCGCGCGCAGCTGGATTCCGTGTCAGGATGGTCCCGGCATACGTTTCACCTATGAGGCAGATGTAAAAGTACCTTCGTATTTATTGGCTGTCATGAGTGCATCAAATCCTCAGGTAATAAATGATAAAGGGCGGTACCATTTCAGTATGACGCAGCCTATACCATCCTACCTGATGGCGCTGGCTGTCGGCGACATTCGTTTCCATTCACTCAGTGAAAACACTGGCGTGTATGCAGAACCATCCATGCTGGATAAGGCCGCCTGGGAATTTGCAGATATTCCTGAAATGGTGGCTGCTGCCGAAAGATTATATGGCCCCTACCAATGGAATCGCTATGATGTAATCGTGTTGCCTCCCAGCTTTCCATTTGGCGGCATGGAAAATCCCAGGCTTACTTTCGCGACTCCAACGGTTATCGCAGGCGACAGGTCACTGGTTAGTTTGATCTGCCATGAACTCGCCCATAGCTGGAGCGGGAATCTCGTAACAAATGCAACCTGGGATGACTTCTGGCTGAATGAAGGATTTACAGATTATTTTGAACGCCGTATTGATGAAGAACTTTATGGCAAAGATTTTTCAGATATGCAGTGGCTGTTGGGCATAAAAGACCTGCAGGATGCACTGGCTGATTTTGGCGACAATAGCAGGGATACCTGGCTGAAACTAGACCTTCGCAATCGCGATCCCGGTGATGCAATGAATGCGATCGCCTATGAGAAAGGGGCTTTGTTACTAAGATGCCTTGAGACGAAAGCGGGCCGTGAGAAGTTTGATGCATTCCTGAAATCTTATTTTTCAACCTATGCCTTTCAAAGCATGACTACTGAAAAGTTCACCCGTTATCTTGAGAAGGAGTTAATTAATAAAGATACTGCACTGTTTGAAGGATTTGATTATAGTAAATGGATATACGGCCCCGGCATTCCGGATAGTTGTTCGGCTGTTGAATCATCCCGTTTTCAAATTGTAAATGATGTGATAAGGCAATACAACAGCGGAACACCGGTTCATTTACTTGACACAAAAAATTGGGTTGCACAGCAATGGATATACTTCCTGCAGGGTCTGCCCAAAAAGTTATCTGCTGATCAGATGACCGAACTTGATGCAACTTTTAAATTCACCTCAACCGGTAATAGTGAAATAGCAGTTGAATGGTTCGAGCGTGCAATAAGCAGTCAATATACACCGGCCTATGCTGCCATGGAATCCTTCCTGATGTCGGTAGGCCGGAGAAAATTCCTGATGCCTTTGTACGAAGCTATGATGCAATCAGAAGAAACAAAGCCAATGGCCCTTACCATTTACCGTAAATCCAGGCAGAATTATCATTCTATTGCAACCGGAAGCGTAGATGAAATCCTTGACTGGAAGATCAACGGCAGGAATGCACCATATTAACGTCGTCATTTTCAATTGCTACTGTGTGAATGTCGACAGCTTCTTTCTCTTACCGTCTTGCCATGCTCATAGCTTATCGCCATGAAACTGACATTTATCACGTCAGGTATGAGCGAGTTATACTAACTTTGAGTTTATAAAAATTCATTGAAACATGAAAAGCAATTCAAAGTTTTTCCTGGCACTGCTGGTAGGAGCAGCTGCAGGAGCTGCAGTGGGATACTATCTTGCAACGGACAACAAAGAAGAACTGGTAAAGGATTTGAAGGACGCTGCAGGTAAAGTAAAAGATGAACTGGAAACAGAACTGGAAAAAGGAAAACAACTGGTGGAAGAACTGAAAACCCAGTTTAATGACCTGTTGCATAAAGCTTAATCATGCAGGAAGAGGAAGAAAAATCATTCATCCGGCAGCTACATGATGCAGGCAAAGAATACCTTGAAGCACGCTGGCAACTTGCAAGGTTACAGACTTTTGGAAAGATAGCGAAAGTAACAGCTATCATCCTGTCCTTCCTGATTATCGCGCTGTTAGCCTGCTTCACCGTGGTGTTTGTCGGACTCATGTCAGGTTTCCTGCTGGCAGATCTCTTTGATTCCAATGCCATTGGTTTTTCCATCGTTGGCGGATTGTTTATTCTATTGCTCATTCTATTGATATTAAAGCGGGAGAGCATTTTAGAAAAACCCATGACAGATAAGATAATTAAAGCATTGTTTGAAGAAGAAAGGGAAGCAAATCAACCTGAAAGTTCAATCGAAGCAGCAGACCTCTCCAATAAAAACGGCGAATCCGGTAACACATGAGTTTGCATAAAAAAATAAATGTCGTGGATCTTGCTACCCTGCTATCGGAACAACAACGGCTAAAAGCTGTATGTGAGGTAAAAAAGGTGAGGGTGGAGCAAGGGCTTGCACAACTGAAAAAAAATTATCCCGAAGTAATTTTTAAAACAATACTGCCCTTTGATGATAAAACAAATGGTATGATTTACAATGGCGCTAAGTGGATAAGCGGCAAGATTGGAAACTTTGCAGCAGGCAGTCAGTCACAAGCCGTTAAACTGATAGCAGGTAAAGGCGGCAATCTATTGCAAGGTGTTTTAATTTTTGTACTGCTCAGGATCATCCGCAAGGTTGTAGAAAAGAGATGAAAGCCCGGCGCTTGTCATAGTGTTATATAAGCCAGCCTTTAGAGTACCTATCTGTTTTTTGGCAAAGGCATATAATTTCCATCGGCGAGATGAAAATACCGCTGATTCAGCCAATCATCATTAAACACTTCATTCAGGCGAAGGTGAAAGCTTCTTTCATTCAGCAGCGTGTCTATTTCGGGGGCGTCAAGATCACTTTTTAATGAAATAGTTACCGTATGAGCTCCCGGTGCCAGTGAAGAAAAGAGAATAGTCTCCATGGGAAAGCTCCATTCATTTAATGCCGGGTTATCCGGATACGTTGCTCCTTCCACATAAAATTTGGAACTTCCTTGTGCTTGTGCACTTGCAACAAATTCCTCCACGTCTTTTATGCGGTTGCTGTATTCCTTTGCATGCAAAACAATCAGTACGCCCCTGTAAAATATGATCAGTACAAACAAAATTTCCAACGGCCTTTTATACCGTGATGTAAGATAAATTTCACGAAAGAATGGCAGAACAGATAGCGGAATCAGCAGCAGGTACATCCGCTCAAAATAGTTGGAATGTCGCCACGGGAAATTGTGTGTGATATTGATCATCAGAATATATCCGAAGACGAAGACAACGATCAGCAATGCTTTAGTGTAAGCTTTCCTTATCAGAAGAAACACTACAACGAGCAACATCATTATAATTGCCTCCGTATAAACAGAGAAAAGAAAAATAAGCAGTGATATGATATTGCTTAAAGGCGTGAAATTCTCCTGTAGCGTAATACCAATTCTGGAAAAAGGGTAGCTGATTTTTCCGTTTTCATAATCTGAAATAAACAAAGTCTTCCAGGTCAGCCATCCGGCAACTACCACGATAAACAATGCCATTACCCTGACAGGCACCCTTTTTATATCCAAAAAATGATAGATGCTGAAAAATGCAAATCCAATAACCATCAGCGGATAGGAAAATAACAGCGTCAAGACCACGAACACCAGTAAGGCAAGTTGATAAGGGCGCTGATAGTATTGGCGCTGCATCATTGATGAAAAAAGCACAAGCAATAAGGCGCCATACCAAACCTCATACATCGGAACAAAATACAGGAAATACACGCCGCAAACACCTAAAAACAACAGTGTCCATCCTGCTGATTCATCTTGCAATACGTAAAAACAAATAATAAAAATCAGTATAAAGTATGCTACAGGATTTATAGAATTCAGCATCATTACCCATTGCAGCGGCGCATGCACCTGCACACCCGCCCAGGCAAGCAATTGGGAAGGTATAAGTATGAACCGCTGATGCTCTACATGAAAATGCTGCGATTGAACAACATGATAAAAATAATAAGCGCCATCCAGGAAGATGCGCTCCTTATAAAAATACATGGCACCAGTCAGATAGAGGAGAAAGAATATAACGCTGATAAACAGCAACCGCTTGCGATGCGTAAGATCCATGGATCGAAATCTGGAAGGCAATATAGCACTTCCACTTTTAATACCGCGTTATGCTGTTGTCGTCATCTTCCGTAAAATGCAGGCTATCGTAGTGCAAAAGAATGCAATGCTGATAATTGAGCATTGAGGTTCATTGCTTCGTACAGGCCAAACAAAAGCGTGTTCGGATAAAAAAACCTTGAGGTTGCATCGGATTGGCTGAAGGCTATCTTATCAGTGTGACATTTCCCCTTCTTGTTTCCGAAGTGCCATCAAGGAAGGTGGCAGTTATAAAATAGACATAGGTTCCCGTCTCTTCCGGAACACCTTTGAATTCGCCGTTCCAGCCTTCATTAAGGTCACTGGTGTAAAAAATCATCTGCCCCCACCTGTTAAATATTTTACAACTAAAGGTTGCGATGTTGAGGTTATGCACCTGGAACACATCGTTTAACCCGTCACCATTAGGGGTAAATGCATTGGGAATACCCAATGTATTAGGAGCCGATTCAACAAATACGGAATCAATTGTTTTACATCCGTTCGCATCGGTTACTTCCACTATATACCACCCGGAACTTAATCCCTTAGCGGTGTCAGATGATTGAGGAGGATCGGTATTCCAGGTATAGCTGTATGGTTCAGTGCCGCCATAAGCAACCGCAGTAGCAGTACCATCGTGTGATTGATAAAATGATTCAGGTGTAGTGTTTATCTCCAAGGCAATGGCGGGCGGTTCATGGATAGTCACAAACGTGCTGTCAACGCAGCCGTTGGCATCCGTTACAATCAATGTAAAGGTTCCCGGCGGCAACCCTGACGCTGTATCTGTTGTTTGCGGTGGCGTTGAATTCCAGTGATACTGATAGGGAGCCAATCCGCTATCGGCGATTGCTATTGCCAACCCGTCGTCAGCCTGGTTGCATGTAATATCATTCGTTGTTGCACCAGCCAGCACCGGAGGGAATACATCTATTAATGTGGTATCAGACTTATCACAGTTAAAGGTAGTGGTTGCTGTAACAATGTATACAGCATTCGTATCTGCGGCTATTACTGTTGTCGGGTTGGGAACAGCGCCTCCTCCCCCGCTGATTGACCAGTTTACATTCGTTGCAGAACTGCTTGCATTCAGAAAAACAAGCGCACCCGGACAGACTGCCGTATCAGGAGGTGCAGTGATATCCGGCAGCGGATGCACTGTAATCGTTTTGGTTCCATTCGCTTGCCCGCATTCATTCAATGCGAAAACAGAAACAGTTGCCGTACCGGAAGAATCAAACACTACGGTAATCTCACTGTTCGATGTGTCTATAATAGTTCCCCATGAAGAAGCCCAGTCATAATAGGTACCGGCGTAAAAAGTTACATGATAATTGATGGTATCTCCTTCGCATACACTAAATGGCCCCACAATGCCAGTTGCCGGCGTGGTAATCAGGGTTACGTATACAGTATCAGCCCACGGGCCATAACACCCATTATTATATTCCCTTACGGTAAACCAATAAGTGCCTGGCGGAAAATTATTGGGAAATCCGATGATAATTCCTGAACCCGGCCAAAAGAACGGAACACCATTGTTCAGGTTAGGCGAATGCCATTCATATTGCGAACCAAAGTGATAAGGTGAAAACAGCAACGTGAGGTAATCACCGGCGCATATTAGCGTATCATCTGCCGTCAATATGGGTGGAATGGTATCTTCATATCCAATCTGCAGGTGAACAAGGGATCCATAGTTCTGACTGCTCGGGTTCACATCCGTTGCAACGATACGCATATAATACAATCCATAACCTGGCGGGCCGAGTATCGGAACAAGGCTGAGCAATCCCGGAATAGAAAGTGTAAGCGTGGTGCTGGAAGTGGCATTGATAGAACCTAAAGTGCCTGTATTCAGAATGGCATAAGTAGAAGAGTTTAATATCTGCACCTGGAATTGATTGGTTGGCCCGTAGGTAGCGCCGGGTGGCCAGGTATTTATGTCAATATTCAGAACAGTATCAACACCGACATTATCAGTGATACATACAGCAATATCCTGCATGTTATTCGTGGTAACATCACAATTGTGAATACAAAACGGACCCCACACCGACCCCACTGCAACTGGATTCGTAGATCTTACTCTCACATAATAGTTGCACCCGGGGGCCGTAGTTGGAACGAGGCCTGATACACTGCCTGGTGGTGAACCCAAAGCAGGATCATAGGTGTTGGGATCCGGCGATGATCCCAGCAATTGCGGTGCTGCAAAGCTGCCACTCGCATCCGATAACTCAGCGATGTATTGATTGCTGGCATTAAAGACACCGGTAGAGTAAAAAGGCACATCAATCACACTGTGTGTGCACAATGTATCTGGCCCGTATGTTACCGGTGGCTGAAGCGTAGTGATTACATTCGGGCAATCTTCAATTTCAAAGCAAATACTGGCAGTGCCGGTTATCTCCGGTGGCGGAGAAACCCGGTTAATCCTTACTTCATAACAACCTGCAGGTGGTGCAGTAGTCGGAATGTAAACGCCTACACCACCACTTGTTTGTCCTGCGTAAATGGTGAAGACACCAAGCACAGATGGATTGGAGAAATTTCCGGAACCATTCGACATCTCCACTTCATAAGTGCCATCGCACATTGGCTGCGACAATTCAAAGAAGATAATCAGCACACCGCCCTGGCAAACCGGATTTGGGCTCACACTGGTTATATCTATGGTAACAGGATTATTAACGTCATCGTATGTGCCGACCGCTTTGATATCATCCACGCAAAACGAAACTGATGCAGTGACCCCTGAATTGTTTATCCATCGGAAAGCAAACCTGATATCGACCTGGTTATTAAAAGCAGGATCAGTTACCGATTCATATTTCCAGAGCGAAGTATTATTGTATTGCGGCTGGCCTGTTTGTATCCATGTGGCGCCACCATCAAGACTGTAGTAAAGTTGTCCGTAGTCAGTGGCATTTCCTTCACACAAATAAAAAAATGTGAAAGTGACATCTGTTAAACTAAGTGTGCAGAACCCCGAACTCATCACAGCCATCCGGTCAGATGCCGCCGCAGGATCATAATTACCATTGGCTGCAGTTGCCGTATTGTTAAAGTCGTTGATATGGAGGTAATTGCTGTAAGGTGCACCGGTAATGGTTCCGCTTACCGTTTGCGTTTCATCCGGCGTATCTGGATAAAGTCCGTTGCCGCTGAAAGCATTGTTTATGATCCATTCATTGGTTCCGCTATTACTGCCCAGGCCTGATGCGCTATTGAGCGTGAAGGCTGCCGAACCACTGTTGAAATCTTCGAAATATAACGGGATTGTCTGCTGGGCATTGATATGATGCAGCGAACAAAATGAAATAAGTAATAGAAGGTATGTAACTCTTTTCACCATAGGCAAACCGACGGTTAAAAACAGCATTAAAGATAAGTAGCTGCCACTTAATTTAGTAAATCTAACTATTTTATTCATTTTGACAATAGCTAACAGCGCGGATAATCAACATTGCTATAGTATTATCACAAAAAGCAGACAGGCAAGATAATCTACAATGTACATTTAGTAGCCTTTGCCGAATGCCTCAGTAAGTCTTGTCAGATAGCATTTTAACTGTATGCTGATCAGTTGCGCCGCTAAAGTGCATTTTGACTTATTGTCTTGCCGGTTTCTAAAAAGCTGCTATCGTCTAGTATCAAATAATGAATCTATGGTTGTGGCCGCTTGTCAAATGTGTTGACAAATGGTTTACGATGCTCCGGTACATAAAAATAAGCTCTCATCATCATTGCCCTGACATCTCACATCCGGATGTCTATTTTGCAAAACCGATTACTAAATAGCTGTAAGACTTTGCTAATTTTGAGGACATGATAAGAAAACAAATAATACTGCTGGCACTGATTGTCAATTGCTGCAATCTGCAGGAAACTATCGGGCAAAATATTGGTGACGCCGCATCAAAAATCAGCCCTTCAATAGCCTCCTTACTTCCTCTCAACGATTCATTGGAGTTTATTGTCGTAATGAATCAACATGCTGATATCAGCGCCGTGGGTGATATTCATGGGAAAGAATCAAAAGCAATGTTTGTTTACCAATCGCTAAGTGATATGGCTGCCACTTCGCAAAAATCATTACAAAAAGAATTGGATGCCGAAGGCATATACTATCATCCATTCTGGATCGTGAACGCAATGCTTGTGCGCGGCAAGGCATCACTAGTCTGGCAACTTGCTGCAAGACCTGATGTGAAGTCTGTTCTTTCTAATGCCTCCTTACATATTGCCCAGCCGTTACCGGGCAATCCAAGAACAGAACGCGATCTCGTGATTCCATGGGGTATTGACAGTATACATGCACCTGAAGTCTGGGCTTTGGGTTACGAGGGTGAAGGTGCTGTTATTGGCGGAGAAGATACCGGCTATGACTGGGAACATCCGGCTATTAAGAATCAGTATCGCGGCTGGGATGGCGTAACTGTGGATCACAATTACAACTGGCATGATGCTATTCATGCCGTTGACATCCACAACTATGGAGATAATCCGTGCGGGATCAATTTGACAGAGCCATGCGATGATTATGGCCATGGAACACATACCATGGGCACGATGGCCGGAGAAGACGGTGTCCTGAAAATAGGTGTGGCCCCTAAAGCAAAATGGATTGGTGAAAGGAATATGGAAAGAGGCTGGGGGAACCTTTCAGGATACCTTGAAAGCTTTGAATGGTTCATGGCGCCTACGGATCTTGCAGGCCTTAATCCTGATGTAACAAAAGCTCCGCATGTCATTAATAATTCATGGTATTGTTCGGTTGAAGAAGGTTGTGATGCAAACAATTTTTCATTGATGGAAGAAGTGGTAAACAATGTCAAATCATCTGGCATAGTGGTGGTCGCTTCAGCAGGCAATGATGGTCCGGGCTGCAATACGATTATGTTTCCTCCTGCCCTGTTCGAAAACAGTTTCACTACAGGCGCTGTTGATTTTTTGTTGAATGCTGCCGAATTCAGCAGCAGGGGCAATGCCTTTAATAATGGCAATGCATTTTTAAAGCCTGATGTTGCCGCTCCGGGCGTAGATGTTTTGTCATGCATACCGGATAATCAGTACGCATTCTTCAGCGGAACAAGTATGGCGGGACCCCATGTAGCCGGTACTGTAGCTTTAATGATTTCCGCTAACCCGGCGCTTGCAGGTGAAGTTGATCAGATAGAAAATATTTTACGGCAAACCGCCAAACCACTTACCACGTTTGATGGCTGTGCCGGTGATGCAGCTACTGCTGTTCCGAATAACACCTTTGGCTTTGGAATTATTGATGCCCTGGCGGCTGTTCAAAAATCGCTGCTTGCCACTTCATTGACAGCTGTGGAACAGCAGAATGCCTGCATTAAAGTATTTCAATCTGTCACAGGAGATAACCTGACAATCAAAATTTACGGCAATGCAAATTCAGCGACCTTCCAGTTATTTAGCGTTCAAGGTCAGAAAGTCACAGATCGCTTCTTCACGGGCGGTTCAGCTTTTTTTCAACTCTCATCGATAGCACCTGGAATTTATGTTTACCATATACAGGCAGGGGCATCTGTTTCCTCAGGTAAGATCATCCGGTTTTAGGTAACGTTCTGCCGCGTTGATCAGATTGACCTGCAAAAATTGACATTTACATTTTAATACAGCAAGTTGCAGATCCGGTTGCAGAATCAACGTGAAACAATCGATTGCTCCTGTCGCCATCTGCCTGAAGGTTGAATAACGGAGTAATGTATTGAAAGCACAATCAGTTTAAAATCTTCTTAATTTGCCATTACATTCGATTCACGCTTAATATTAAAATCAATAAAAAATGACTTCAAAAGAAAATAGTCTCAACTGGTTTGAAATTGCAGTTGATGATATGGCGAGAGCCAAAAAATTCTATGAAACCATCTTTGGCATAGAAATGCCTGTAGAAACTATTATGGAAATGGAGATGGCCTATTTCCCTGCTGAACCAGGTAATGGAAAAGCTTCCGGAGCATTGGTGAAAAGCAGTATGCACAAACCAAGTACTGATGGCGTCAAAATATACCTGAATGGCAATCCTGACCTAGCTTTGGCATTGGGGAAGGTTGAATCTTCGGGAGGGAAAATTATTATGCCCAAGACGCAAATAACGCCGGAAATTGGTTACATGGCATTCTTACTGGACACAGAAGGAAATGCCATTGCACTGCATTCGCAAAAATAATTTAGCAGGCAGTGGTTTTATTGCGGCATGTTGGAGCGAATGGCTGCTGCTGTTTCAGCAAGTTTTGCTTCTTCTGATTTTAGCTTTGGCCGGCTGAAATTGATATCATCTATCTGCTGCAACGGAACAAGATGAATATGTGCATGTGGTACTTCCAGGCCGATGACTGCCACCCCAACCCGTTTGCATGTAACTGATTTACGAAGTGCACCAGCCACCATTTTGGCAAATAACATAATGCCTGACAGTTGATCATCATCCAGATCAAAGAGGTAATCTGTTTCATTTTTGGGTACCACCAGCACATGTCCTACTGCTAATGGGAAAACATCGAGAAAGGCAATAAATTTATCATCTTCCGCAACGATATATGCCGGTATTTCACGATTGATGATGCGGGTGAATATGCTGGGCATCGGTTATGTTCCGGTTAAAGTGAGATCTCCATAATTTCGAATTTCAGTTTCCCTGAAGGCACATCTATTTCTGCCACGTCTCCCACGCATCTTCCGAGGAATCCTTTGCCGATCGGTGACGAAACAGAAATTTTTCCGGTTTTAAAGTCTGCTTCCTTCTCTGAAACCAGCATATAGGAGCAGGTTTGTTTCGTCTGAAGATTTTTCACCTTCACCTTGGATAGCACCATGACTTTGGAGGTATCAAGTTTCGATGTATCCATAATCCTGGCATTGGATAATGCCTCTTCCAGTTTGGAGATCTTCATCTCCAGCATACCTTGCGCATCTTTAGCTGCATCATATTCCGCGTTTTCCGAAAGATCGCCTTTCTCTCTTGCTTCCTGTATCTGCCGTGCGATTTCGGCGCGCCCCTTGGTTCGCATGTGAACCAGTTCCTTTTTTAACTTCTCCAATCCTTCTGCCGTTAAATAGGTTGTTTCAGCCATTGTATTAGTTTTCGTGTAATGGTAAAAGAAAAAAGAAACGCTTCCTTTGCCAAGAAGCGTTTCCGTTATTTTTAACAAAGACAAAATTACAAATTCATCCTTATACCGATAGCGTGTGTGCCATCGAACGGATTACTTGTTCTGTAGGAATAATCAATACCAATCGCGGCGCCATTACTGCTCACTGGCATTTCAAAGGTAAGGCCGCCTGAAAAACCAGTCAGTGCGGTAACCCGCTTATCAGGATCAGAAAGACCACCCTGATAGTTATAACCGCCACGGATCATGATCATTTCCTTGAAAGCATATTCCAGGCCACCACCAAACTGATCTTGTGTAAATGAATGGGAAGTGAAGTTGGCAGCTACGGTCAGACGATGATTAGGCTTACCGGTAGCACCGAATTTAAAATCGTAAGAGCCCCCGATGTTCAACAAAGATGGCAGTTCATACCCCTTCGACCGCTGTTCCAGGGTCATCGAATAATTTCCTCCCGGAGATTCACCTCTGAAGGTAAGTCCGTCTCCTCCGAATTTCATCGGTGCACCAACGTTACGTAAAGCAATGCCGAATTTTACTTTAGTGGGGTCAGATTGCGGGCCGGTCACATATTGAATTCCTGCATCAAAAGCCACACCGATTGCCCCTACGTCCGCCAGCGATTCGGATATAACACGCAAAGCGAAACCTCCATAGATACTATTGGAAAAGACTTTCGAATAAGCAAGTGCTCCATTAAAAAACTGTGGACTGAAATCGCCAAGACCTCCTTCCGGTGAACTGGTAGTAGTGATGGGAATCTCACCAAAATCAATTGACATGATGCTTAATCCAAGCACCCCTCCGCTTTTACCAAGACTTTGTGAAAATCCCAGCGTATTAAAGGAGATACCTGTTCCACCCAGCCAGTTAGTATGAGAAAAAACAAGTTCCGTTTTTTTGGTAAAAGCCAATCCCGCAACATTGAGGTTAAGGGCTTCGATGCCATGTACGCAGGCTGTATTCAATCCGTCCCATCCGGAACTTCTTGCCCAGGGATTAATCAGTAACTCTGATGCACCGGCTTCACCCTGACGATCTTTATTTCCGGCCATAGCAGAGAATGCCGCCATCCATAAAATCAAAATAAGCTTTAGAGGTTTATTCATTTCTTCCCGTTTAATTTTTTAGTACGAATCCAAATCTGTAGGTCTCAATACGCCAAACCATTTCAGTGTCCGCTCACCAATTCCTGGCGCGTTGATGTGAATAATGTAAAGTCCGCTGGCAATCGGTATTCCCGCATCATTCTTCAAGTCCCAGTCATATGAAGTGACGGAGGCATCATCGCGGTTAACCTTTCTGATCAGTGTACCGTCAAGCCCGAAAATAGAGATGGTACATTTTTGTGGCAGGTTGGTAATCTTCACTCTGTTATCAATCTGGCTCTGCTCATAAGTTGAATATGCATAATACGGATTCGGCACAATGCCTATTGTATCCAGCGCATTCACGGCAGTTGCCTGATCACCGATTTTTGCAGCAATGTTATTGGTATTAAAAGTATACCGGGGCATGCCGGCATTCTGCACATCGTCAGTATCATAAACTTTGTAAGGTTTAGTTACCCTGAATTTCAAAGTGGTTGTGGTTGGAATAAGCCCGTCTGCAAGACTATTTAACTTGAATCCGGGATTCAGCAATGGTATGGAAACCCAGCAAACCTTTTTATACACATTACGTTTGTCAAGGCTGGTACCAGAAATAAGATATTGCTGAAATGATTTGCAGCTGTCATACTTGCTTCTGGTCACATAAATATAGTGCTTCCCACCAACCCAGGCTTCATTAAATGTTGGTGAAGAAATATCTGATGTTGGATTCCATAACATATCGCCGCCATTTTGCCCAAGCAACCATGAATCTTCTCCAAAGAAGATATTAAGACGTTCCCCTGTTTCCGGATTGATGGCATAACCAGGGAACCAGGACCTGCCTTTCTCCCCGCTAATCGTATTGCCATCTTTGTCTACGGAAGGAGCATCACGCATATCAAACTTAGCCGCATCACCCTGGCTCAGTTGTTCATCGGGCTGCAGTTCCACAACAACACACTGCGACCATTTTGACTTGTCACTGGTAAATACAATGTCAACACTCACCAGACTATCCAGTTGATTCAATGTAGAATAGTGGGAAGCATCTGTCCAGGCCGGACCTATCGTTTTCTCATCGGTTGCCATGCCATATGCTGTCCATGTACGGTCGATCATTTTTTCATAAAACTCGCCATCATCGCGTCCGAGGTAATCCCCGAAAGGGCTGGCATCGGGTGCATATGTACCTGACCTGATCCAATTACCAACACCATCTCCTTCCTGATCTGGTAATCCGCCCAGCCATGTCGCCTGAGGATCCTCGTAAGTGATGGTAGCGGATATCAATCCATTGTTATTTTCCAGTTGTGTTGCCACAGGTCCGCCGGGATTCCTGGCTGTTCTTACAAAAACGGAAAGCCCCCAGTCCGGTATCAGTTGTTCATTCTCAGCATCAATGGTAAAGTCGCTCGGTACTATTTCCCCTGTGGTAAGGTTTTTCAATACCCATTTTGTGGAAGTACCGTTGAGAATACCGGTAGTTCCTGCTGTATCAATCATGGTTAATTCAAAATCAGCAGAAGGCACCACCTTGGGATTATAAACTTTCACCTGTACCGGTCCTGCTCCGCCTACATAAAGCTGATGAAATATCTGGTTAGTAGGACTGTTCAGGATATCAATTACACTTTCTGAAGTCAGATCTGTGAGGAAAATGCCATTACCTGTACCTTCCTGGCGCTGCAGCTGCGGTCCGTCACCATAAGCTGAGTTCAATACTAGACCGCCTTCTTCAGGTGTGGTGATATGCGGTATGGCAGAATATATCTTAATGTTTTTTCTGCCTGCGAGGTAGGGTTGTAACTGCTCAATAGTAGATATGTTAACCACATTGCCTTCCTCATCAAAAACAGTATCAGAAACCTGGTAATAATTATGTGCATAGGAAACCATACTGAAATAATAGGTCTTATGGTTAATCAGCCTTTTATCACCGGTGGCAAATGCATCATTCAGGATCTGGAAAGTATGCTGAATGCCCTGGTTGGTACCATCTACTTTTAAAGTAGGAACATTCGCATTGTTTGGATTACCTACATCAAGCGATGGATCATATACGATATTGACAATCTTAGAAATATTATCCTTTACATCACACTGGAAGATCAACCTCGATTTCGCCGGATCATCATAATCCTGTGCACTCACATTACCATCTACCAATTGGTAAATCTGGTAACCCTGGTAGGTGAAAAATGAATCAGGTGTACCCAGTGCCACGATTCTCGAATCAACCTCTTTGAAAGATTCTATCTCTTTAGTACCGCCGAGAGAAAGAATCAGCTCTTTATCCAACTCTGTTATGGTGATATCCGGTGCAGGCGGACCATCCGTCAGACGAAAACATGCATCAAACAACGCCTGTGCCTTTTCATCGGCCTGCTTCAATAACTTAAATGACGGGCAAGGATAGGTACCAATCGGTGGCTGCACCCACACAATACCTACTACAATATCATTCTTGGCGCCTGGTTCAAGCCGGAATGGGCCTGAAGCTTGAATAATCCGGCGGTCAGCGGCCTGATCATTCTGTGAACATTCAGACCATGCAGCAGCATCAGTGGGATCACCAGGAAACACATATTTGGTAGGAACGGATCCGCCATAAGCATTGCCGCCATCCGTAAATGGTGTTCCATCCTTCCACGTACCTGACAGGTAGCCATAATAATCACTGGCATTTTCAGGATTGCCTATCTGGCTGAAATCATTGTTATAATAAAGGAAGGATGAAAGTCCCAGTTCAACTCCATTTTCATCCAATGGTCCCTGGAAGTAGTCAACACCGAGAAATGGCGGTTGATTTCCATAGTCCAGAACACAACCTGAACCACCGTCAACAGCACTTGAATTATATACGATACCCATACCGGTTTCGAGGTCGCAGCCAATATAGTCATCGAAAGCGCATCCAAGATCAGGATCAATCCACTGCCCCATAAAAACGCTGTCAATCGGTGAGGTAGCCTTATTAAGCAAACGATATTTATAGAATGTCATATCGTTCACTTCATCATTTGTTTTGAATGCAAAAGCAAGTGCCTGCACTTCCATACCGATCGCTGTTGCACCGGTTTCAGAGTGTATATTCCCTTTGTCATTATACACCCACCATATCATTTGATCGGCGTAGGTAACCTTGTCCTTTCCGCAAATCGGAGCATCATCAATAATCGGATAATCACCACCGGTTGGATCATAATAACCATTGGCATCAACATCCTGAAACGGAGCCATATTCCTGTTACCTACGAGCGCATTGTTAGGGTTTCCGTTTCCGGGCCAGTTAACTATATTTTGAGGAATAAGGTTAAACGGAATATTACTGCCATACTTTTCAAACATTGAGATAACGGAATCAATTTCTTCGCCATACACCTGATAGTGCCTGTCCCATGCTTTACAGGTTGCAGCATCAATAGCTGCCAGATCATCAAGCGGTCCGGGAAAGAAATCATTACCCGTCTGCCGGTAAGTCTGCGCTGCCACTTTCAATTGTCCTGTTTCATCAATGCCGCCAATCCAGATGGCGCCGGCAAAAAGAGAACTGGCATTTTCGGGTGCTCCTTCAAGGCTCTTGGGCACTTCATATTTAGCATCATTATTCAGATCCCACCACATATCACCGCCGTTTTGAAGCCGTGCCCTGATGTTGTTGATGTTCAGATCAACAGAGGAAGATGCCGGAACGCAATCAGCAGCAAGCTTTTGTGACGATCCCAGTTTGCCGGGATTAAGACCGGCAATTTCCCGGGCCGATACAAAACTGTTATAAAATAACAGTGCTGCTGTAGCCAGAATCCATAATTTCTTCATTGGTATCATGGTTTATTGTCTTGAAAAGTCTTTATTAGAAATTGAATTGTACACCTAAGTGAATCCTGCGCGGCTGACTGTAATTGCCCGGGTTATTAATCTTCAGTCCGTACAGGTAAGTAAAACTGGCAGGATCAATCTGTGTCTGAACGGCTTGCTGACCAGTTGCAGAATCAATGTAACCATCATCATCAGGATTGCCGGTATATCCATAAACAGAAACAATATTCGCAGTATTCAACAGGTTCTGTACCAGGAGATAAACATTTACATAGTATGTTTTATCTTCTTTGCCGAGTTTGAAATCCTTGTCGATTTTTGCATCCAGTTTAATTGACCATGGTAAACGTGACCCGTTCACACTTCCTAATAAGGAAGAGTTTGTTTGCACACCAAACAATGCATCAGGTGTAGGCGTAGCCTGGCGGGTATAAGGAGTTCCTGAGCCGGCACGGAAAATAAGGTTAAGCCCTGTATTGGAAAGGATGGCCGTGCTGTTTTTACCAACTACGGGCCCGTTATAACTTCTTCCTTCTCCATAACGGTAATCAATAGAAGCGGTAAAGGCGTGACGCTGATCGTAGCTGAAAGGAATCAGTGTACGAAGATTGGGCTGACCGGATCCTACCAGGTTAAGGCCTGATGTGATATCAGAGCCGGTACCATCTGCAAATTGCAGCGTGTAGTTTGCATCAAGTTTTACATTTTTAATACGGCGCAGCTCATAAGTAACCTGCAGCGATTTAACGGTGCCGAAATCTGAGTTGCCAAAAGTTCTGTATTCAACAGGATAAGCATAAGCTACTTTCTGCACTTGTATCATGTCTTTCAATTCGCGATAAGTACCTGAAATGGTAATGGCAGAAATAGCACCCAAAGCTTGCTTGAATCCCACCTGGTAATCAATCGTTTTTTCAGGCTTCAAAGCAGGATTAGCCATTACATTGTCTGTATTGAGCTGCTGCAGAAAATAATATTGCAATGGCGTAGCAATAAGCGCATTACCGGAAGGGGTTGAACCGGTGCCACCTTGCGGACGCTGTGACAACACATCATAATGCGCGAAAAACAATGCTTCATCAGAAATAGGGAAAGAAAATGCGATACGCGGCATTACCGTAAACTGCGGGGTGTAATCCTCAAATGACTCAGCAGTCAATGAAAGGTTATCTACATCTGTACTAACGAGGTAAGGTGTGATTCCACCTGTTGTTGAAGCCTTGGCGATTGATCCGGGATCGCTGACTTCGGTACCCTCAGCATTATACCAAGTATCTCCGTCACGGTAACCAACTATCTGAGACGGATTGGCAAGGTCATTCACATAAACAGCGTAATCACTGCCGATCGAAGCCGGATGAGCGCCGAATTCAGAAACCTCTGCCGCAGAACGTATCGGATAAAGCGAATATTTATCCTTCAATACCTTTTGATTGGCATCAAAGCGGTCAACCCTTAACCCGATATTGAAAATAAGATCACGGAAGTTGAACTTATCCTGTATATAGGCAGACGAATAGATTGGCCGGAATGCGGGAGATAGCCTGGCATAGTTACCATTCTCATCTTTCTGATTAAAGAAATCATCATAGCTTGGCTGACTCTTCAGTTTATTGCCAAGATAATCGTAACCTGCCGTGTAAACGAGATAATTACCATTATTCAGCAATTCATCAGGGCTGAACATGCCAAGATTAAGCGTACTGGGATCCAGTGCATCGATGTCAACATAATCAAGACCTGAAACATTCAATCCCAGTGCTTCACGCAGCGACTTGTCAAAAAATGCCTGTTCATCAGCAACAAACAAGCGGTTATAATTTATAGTATCAAGAAAAACACCGAAGTCATCATATACAGGCAAGGGGTTCTTCGTATCGAGGGTTGCGATATGCTGATTGGTCAACTGACGGGCCAGACTCCATAAACCAAGCGGTGATACGGAATAGTTTCTGTCAACCCGTTGCTCATATTCAAATCCAAATTCAAGTGCATGGCGGCCCTTGTCCCCTTTCTTCACATTGATGATATCTACTGAAGCATTCAGTGATAATCGTAACTGATCATTATCTCTGAGACCGTAACCACCCACAGGGTAACCTGTATTCAGGAACATCGAATAAACAGTCAGCGTGCTGGTAGGAAGTATACCATTCAGCAGACCGCCGCCATTAAGAATATCGAACAAGCTGTTGTAATTGCCATCCGGATTATTGCCAACCAGGTCATAATACTGTGAAGTGTAATTACTCAGTAAAGGTTGCTGGGTTCCCGGTTGAAAGGTAACGAGCGTATCCTGGTAGCCTGCAAGCAACCAACCGGTAAGCCCGGAAACAGAATCCTGGCCATAACTATAAATTGGCTGGCGGAATGTTTCAAACTTACCAACATAGCCGTAAGCAAACGGATCAAATCCAAGTGACTTATCCTGGTATTTGCGATAAAATTTACTGTAATCTGCCTGAATAGAATAATAAGCATTCTGAAAAACCGAAGCACTCTTTTTCTCGCCGTATCCGCCTGAGGCAAAGCGTTGCGTGAAGCGGACATATCCCCTGTAAGTGTTATCGTTGAAGTAAGTATTACCTTCCGTTGCATTAATCAATGAACGGTTAAGGTTAAAGCTGTAATAGTTCGACACGTTGAAATCACCACCAACCGTTAACGTAACAAACTTGCTCAGCTGAAAATCCAGTTTGCCGGAAAAACGGTAGTTGTTATCCGCAACATTTTGTTTGTATTTGATTTCTTCAATATCATCAGCATTGAGAAATGAGGCTGAAGGCACATAGCCTGACGATGTAGGAGAAGGAGTAAGCGGGTTAGCCTGCAAGTCAGCGAGCACATCGTCTTTTACCTTATACATTCCAACTGCAGAAGGATCAGAATCCTTATTATGTTCATATTCACCGGTTATAAAGAAACCGATTTTGGCATTGGATGAATCGGTACCCTTGTTGGCAACAAATAAGGGTCCCGATAAATTAAAATTCACCAGGTCATACCCATAGCCATCAAGGAATTCTGATGTCACCAGTTCCACACCGCCTGCATACCGTTCGGAAGGACCTCTGGTTGTAATGTTAATAATACCGCCTGTTGCATCGCCATAACGTGCAGGAATACCACCTGTTAACACAGTGAGCTGCTCAATGGCACTGGCAGGTAATGATACCGAACCACCACTGCGCACGGCAATTCCATCGATATAGTATTTGGTGGAATAGTCCCGAGCACCGCCGATGTTGAGCGCATCCTCATCATCTCTTTGAAAAACGCCGGCAGTGAGTGAAGCATAGTTTCGCGTATCGCGGGTTGCAATGTTTGCAATTTCATCCTTAGTGATCGTGCTGCCGGTGGTTGTTTTATCAGGCTCTACAAGCTTTTGTGTTGAAACAACAATATCAGGCAATGTTTCCACGCTCGACTCCATTGGGATATCCTGGAAAGTGATCCTGTCGGAATTTACAATTACGCCTGTAACCACTTTGGGCCGATATCCAAGATAGGAGATTTTAATATCATAAGTACCCGGATTCACCGGCTTAATGGTATATCGTCCATTATCATCCGTTTCCCCAAAACCCTTTTGTGAGCCGTTCATTTCAAGAACGATATTGGCAAATGGAATCCCTTCTTTAGATACCTGGTCAAATACTTTCCCTTGCAGTTCACCAGTCTGAGCATAGCTACCGGTGCAAAAAAGTAAGCCTGATACGACGAGCGCGTAGATTTTTTTCATGCCGTAAGATTCAAATTAAAGTTTGGTTCTCGGAGTCAATTCGACAAATATAGTTTTTAAATCAAAAACAGAAACAAAAGTGCAATGATTTCTTGAGCATGATATCCCCCGCGCGATTTGCTACAATTCCATGACATTAACTAATCGATTTTATTTTGGTCAACAACACCTCCGCAATTTTTCTTTTCGACTCATAACTCTTGCCAGCAACATGCGGAGTCATAATCACTTTGTTGGTTGCGATCAGTGCATTGAAGGTTTGCCGCTCCTCTTCACTGTGCGTTTCAAACTGCTCATTCTCATAAACATCAAGTGCGGCGCCCGATATCTGCTCCTGCTGAATAAACCGCAATAATGACCGGTGATCTACCACTTTACCGCGGGATGTATTCATAAAAAAAATCGGCTTCCGGCATTGTTGAAAAAAATAATCGTCTGCCAGCCTTTGTGTTTCAGGCGTAAGCGGAACATGAAGGCTGATAATATCTGCTTCTTCAAAAAGCTGTTGCATATCAACAGCCTGCGCATATAGATCACTATATTCCAAAAGGTATTTGTCAAAAGCAATCACCCGCATATTAAACGGTGCAAGCTTTCTGGCGAATGACTTACCGGTATTTCCATAACCGATAATACCAACTGTACGTCCTTCCAGTTCATGTACCCTGTTATCCTCTACCAGCCATTTCGCCTGCCGCATTTCCGCATCAGCTTTTACAATATTGTGATAAAAGGCCAGCAGCATTCCTACGGCATGTTCCCCTACAGCATTTGCATTCCCTTCCGGTGAATTGATGCAGCTGATCCCTTGCAAAGCAGCCGATTCCGTATCGATATTCTCCATGCCAGAACCCGCTCTTGCAATAAACCGCAGCCGCTTTGCTGCTTGTATGATTGGCTTATTGACCGCAATACGGGTTGCCACGATCAACCCACTATATGAATGAATAATCTGCTGCACGGTATCTGCTGAAATTCCCGGTTCGTAGGTGCATTGATAGCCCATTGCTGCAAGTCCCCGCAACAGTAATTCATGCACATTTTCCGTTATCAGCACTTTACTGTTTTGCATTGTGTTTATTCTTCCCCTTACCGCCAGACAGGCTTTAGTTTAACCGGATCATAAATAAGCAGATGAAAAAGATCAGGCAGGCGTTGCAACGCGGTTGGATAATTCGATCCAACTCCCGACTGATAACTGTTCAGCTCTTTTATCAAAGACAGGATCATGCAGGAAGGTCACATGATTGATCATATGCCGTAGGCTGTTGCGCAGTGTTTTTCTTCTTTGCCCGAAACCGGATTTGACCAATTGCCTGAATTTTTCCTCATCGTGCAACAATGGTTGCTGTTCCTTCCTCACCAACCTGATCACGCCTGAGGTTATTTTCGGAGGCGGCGAAAAACACCCGGCGCTGACATCAAACAAATAAGTAACATCGTAAAAAGCCTGCAACAGCACACTCAGGATACCATATTCTTTGTTACCATAGCCGGCAACAATTCTTTTTGCCACTTCCTTTTGAAACATTCCCACAACATGCTGCACCGTTTCCTTGTGATCATACACTTTAAATAAAATCTGTGAGGAAATATTATAGGGAAAGTTACCAATAATAGTCAACTGGCTGGAACCCGTTTTAGAAAAATCGAAGGTTAGTATATCTTCATTAAAGATCCGTTCTTCCAGCGCCGGAAAGGCGCTGATCAGTAACGGAATCATCCGCTGGTCGAGTTCCACTCCAAAATAATTGCATGGCTTATCGGTTAAAAGATATTTTGTCAATGCCCCTTGTCCGGGACCTACTTCCAAAATAGTATCAGGTGCATTTATCTCATAGAAAGCATCAACAATTTTGCGTGCAATATTTTCATCCGTAAGAAAATGTTGTCCCAGCGATTTCTTTGCCTGCAGCATCCTGCTATTACTGGCTTTTTTACCCCGTGCAAAGCAACGTCAATTTGTTTAGTTTTGCGAACTTTACCTTATTTCATTATTAATAACTACACATGCAGATTTCGCTCATCAACAAGACCGGTAAGAATGATAACCTCATATTTATTGCTGATAAAAACACGGATTGGAACAACATAAACAGGTCCCGTGAAATAGTGGACGTGATAAAAAGCCAGCTTAAGAAAGACATCAGCCAAATCATTATTCCCACGCCGGCCGGAATAATGATGGCAGTAATTGCCGAAAAAAAAGATACGCTGTCACGAACCACAGAGAGCCTGCGGAAAGCCGGTTACAAGTTGCTTTCCACTATACACAAACATAAATTGAGCGAGGTTACTGTAATAAACGTAAGTGAACTGCAAAAGGCATCACTTCCGTTTGCAGAAGGCATGGCCATGGGAAGCTATCAGTTTCTTCACTACAAGAAAGAGGCGGAAAAGGAAAAACATGCATTGCACAAAATTAACCTTACGGGCAATGATATAACTAAAGCAGAAACTGATTTGCTGCAAACTGTTATTGAAGGCATCTATCTTGTCCGGGACCTTGTGAATATGCCCGCTAACTACCTGAATGCAACAGGCCTTGCCAATGCCATTGCGAGGACTGGAAAATCAGCCGGATTTAAAACAGAAATTTTTAACAAGGCAAAAATCACCGCATTAAAAATGGGCGGCTTGCTTGCGGTGAACCTGGGAAGTGTAGATCCGCCTACATTCACCATCATGGAATATAATCCCAGGAATGCAGTGAACAAGAAACCAATCGTGCTGGTAGGTAAAGGTGTGGTTTATGATACGGGAGGTCTGAGCCTGAAACCGACGGCCAACTCAATGGATTATATGAAGTGTGATATGGCAGGCGCTGCCACCATGCTTGGTACTATGTATTGTGTGGCAAAGTCAAAACTGCCATTGCATATTATCGGCTTGATACCGGCTACGGATAATCGCCCGGGGTTCAATGCTTTTGCGCCGGGTGATGTCATCTCCATGCACAATGGCATGAAGGTAGAGATGCTGAATTCAGATGCAGAAGGCAGGATGATACTCGCAGATGCACTCAGTTTTGCACGGCAATACAAACCCGAGCTGGTGATTGATGCTGCAACACTGACTGGAGCGGCGCATCGTGCAGTCGGCGACTATGCGATTGCATACATGGGTACTGCTGCCGGAAGCATTAAGCAGGAACTGGAGGAATCAGGATTCGAAGTATATGAACGTTTGATTGAGTTTCCATTGTGGGATGAATATGGTGAAATGCTGAAAAGCGATATTGCCGATATAAAAAATGTTGGCGGCGTAATGGCAGGTGCTATCACTGCAGGCAAATTCCTCGAAAAATTTACTGATTACCCATGGATTCACCTTGATATCGCTGGCGTAGCTTATTTCAGTTCTTCTATGGGCTATAAAGGAAAAAACGGTTCCGGTTTCGGGATGCGGTTACTGTTTAATTATCTTCAAAAACGATCAACACATGAGTGAAGGAAAGCGATACCTTATCGGCATCAGCCAGGGCGATATTAATGGTATTGGCCCCGAGGTTATCATCAAGACATTTATGGACCCAAGAATGATGGAAAGGTGTACACCGATACTGTATGGTTCTTCAAAAATTATTTCCTTTCATCGCAAGATGTTAAACCTCGGTCAGTTTAATTTTGCGCAATCCCGCAGCATAGACAAGATTCAATGGAATACATTTAACATTATCAATTGCTGGGAAGAAGATGTGCCGGTTCAGTTAGGTCAGAAAACTGAGGCAGGTGGCAAATATGCTATAGAATCGCTGCAGGCTGCAGTAGCTGATCTGAAATCCGGGCGGATTGATGCACTTGTTACCACTCCGGTCAATAAGCACATCATGCACAGTGATGCTTTTCCGTTTAAAGGGCATACCGGCTATCTGGCAGCACAAGCCGGTGTGGATGATCATCTGATGCTGTTATGCGGTGGCAATTTAAGGGTGGGGCTTGTAACTGAACATCTTCCGATAACGGAAGTACCGTCACAAATTAAACGGGAAACGATTTTGAAAAAGCTGATTTTGCTAAAGCAATCGCTGGTAAAAGACTTTGGAATCGAAAAGCCCAAAATCGCAGTGCTCGCATTGAATCCACATGCAGGTGATGACGGTTTGATTGGAACAGAAGAGACCACGGAGATAAAACCTGCCATTGCAGAAGCGAAAAGCAGAAATATTTTTGCTATGGGTCCCTACCCCGCCGATGGTTTTTTTGGCGCCGGCAACTTTACAAAGTTTGATGCCATACTGGCCATGTACCATGATCAGGGATTAATACCATTTAAAGCACTTAGTTTTGAAAGTGGCGTAAACTATACAGCAGGCCTTCCTTTTGTAAGAACCTCACCCGATCACGGTACAGGATTCGATATTGCAGGTAAAAATATTGCCTTAGAGGATTCTTTTCGGGAAGCTGTTTTCCTTGCCCTTGATATTCTCAGAAAAAGAGACCGTTACACTGAACTTACTTCCAATCCATTGAAGAAGATGGAATTAAATAAGGAAGTGAATTAGCGGTGCTATATAGGGATAGAAACTCCTGAAACCAAACAGGCTAGCTATTAGCATCGGTACCAAAAGCCCATTTCAGAAATTGCGGCATTGCTTTCGCCCAGGTTTTCTGATTGTGATGACCGCCTTTTATCTCAACATATTCAATGTCTTTAAACGGGCGGTAACCTTTCTTTGTCAGTTCCACGATCAGATCAAGCGTATCATCAATTGAATCGATAATACCATTGTTGTTGCGGTCGGCACGTTCATCAAGTGTTCCTGCTTCAAACCAGAATTTCAGCCCGGGTTTGTATAATCCATCAGCTATCTGCGCATGGGCAATCCGGTCGCGGTCATCATGGTATCCTCCTGAATATGATTTACTGCGCCACCAGAATGAACCTGAAAATGCACCTACCTTTTTAAATAGATCAGCATGATTCCAGGCAATATCAAATGCAGACAGGCCTCCGAGTGAATATCCGGCAATCGCATTGTCAATATGCAGCGGATCTACCCTGAATGATCGTGTTATCAGCGGCAGCAACTCTTCGATCAGGAAATCAGTATATAATCCTGCCTTGCTACCCCGTTTCCGGTAATCGGCCTGTGCGGCAATTCCATATTCATGCATACGGTCGCCGGCGTGAATGCCAAGGACCACGATGTCGCGCATTTCATTGGCACGGGTTAAACGGCTAAGGGTACTCCGCACCCTTACAGCATCGCTGTCCTGTCCGTCATTTAATACGAGCAGGGGATACCTTTTGCGCGAAGTATAATATGAAGGTGGGATGAAGACATCCACCACCACCACGCGCTTCAGATAAAGCGAATAAATATCCGGCAACCTTTCTACCCGGTAGGGTGAGAATATGTTTTTTCCCTTTAATAACACGTCTGCTATTTCAGCCACAAGTATAGAGATTCTTTCAGCACTATTGGAAATCGAGTATCCACATACTATCGTTTTCGCGCCCGATCAGCCGGGATCTCCATCATGTGAATCAACGTTTCCGATCACCTGCTTTCATTATTATATTCCACCCTAATTACTTACTTTTGCCGTCCATCTTAAAAAATCAGGTGGGTAGTGGGTGGATCCGCTCAGGCAATACGAGATCGCATTTGTAGGGTTAAAGACAGGCATTAATCATTTTACTTTCCCTATTGACGACCATTTCTTTGCATTGTTTGAGGATTCGCTGGTGAAAGAAGGTAACCTGGAAGTGAAGCTTGAATTTGACAAGGAAACCTCTTTTTTTCTGCTGAAATTCATGATTAGTGGTTGGGTAAAACTGCCATGTGACAGGTGTGCGGCAGAATTAATGTTTCCGATTGATGAAGATTATCACATTGTTGTGAAATTTGATCCGCATTCTGTTGCTGAAAAGGATGATTCCATGGCAGATGTTGTCTACATCAACCGTTCCGATTCGCATTTGGATGTTTCGCAATTGATGTATGAGTTTATCAACCTCAGTATTCCGCTGAACAGGATTAATTGTGACAATTTAAAAGGTGAGAAACCGTGTAACCAGGAAATACTTAAACGATTAACTCAGCAAAGACCTGAAAAGAAAATAAAAAAGGATCCCCGCTGGGATAATTTATCAAAAATTAAATTCAACTAATTATGCCAAATCCGAAACGCCGCCATTCCAGTACGCGCAGAGACAAACGCAGAACACATGATAAGGCCGAACTTCCAACCATCAGTGTTGACCCAACGACAGGCGTTCACCATCCGCGTCACCGCGCTCATTATTATGAAGGTGAGCTATACTACAAAGGGAAAAAGATTCTATCCAAAGGTGAATAATAATTTGCCGGAAGTGCAATTCATGAACTGACTGCTTGCAGGAAAATTATGTGAGCAGCATCAGTTGACTATTGATAATTAAGTTCAGCAAAAGCAGATGAAAATAGGTATAGATGCAATGGGAGGTGATTATGCGCCACTCGAATGTGTCAAAGGTGCGTTGCGTGCAGGTGCGGAATTGGGGAGATCAGCACAACTGGTGCTGTTTGGCGACGAGCCGCTGCTGAGTTCCATAATTATGAATGAAGGTGGTGCTGCAGATAATATCAGCATTGTCCATACACAGGAAGTGATTGGTATGGCGGAATCACCGACACGTGGACTGACGCAAAAACCAAATTCAAGTATTGCAGTTGGATTTCAATATCTTAAGGAAGGAAAAGTGGACGCTTTTGCCAGTGCCGGGAATACCGGTGCAATGCTGGTAGGTGCCATGTATTCAGTCAAAACCATTGAAGGTGTTATCCGTCCTGCCATTTCCACGCTCCTGCCGCACAGTGATGAAAGGCTTGGTTTCCTGCTTGATGTTGGCGCTAATGCCGATTGCAAGCCTGAGATGTTGCTTCAGTTTGGGATTATGGGCTCTCTTTACGCAAAACACCTCTACAAAGTGAAGGACCCCAAAGTGGCTTTGCTGAGTATAGGTGAAGAAGAAGGCAAAGGAAATCTGCTGGTGCAAGCTGCTTATCCCCTTTTCCAGGAATGCAACAAAATTCATTTTATTGGCAATGTGGAAGGCCGGGATATATTTGGTGATATAGCGGATGTTATTGTCACCGATGGTTTTACAGGCAACATCGTTCTAAAATTCGGCGAGTCAATATATGACATGATCAAAAAGCAGGGAATCAGGGATGCTTACTGGGACAGGTTCAATTATGAAAATTATGGGGGAAGTGCCATTCTTGGTGCCAATGCTCCCGTTGTGGTGGCACATGGCATTAGCAATGCCACAGCATTTCACAATATGATCCTATTGACCAAAGAAATGATTGAAAGCCGGATTGTAGAGCTCTTCAAAGAGGCCTTTATTAATCATCAGGCTGAATAAAGCGCGTGCTGCCCGCTTATCTGTAGTTGCAGATTGTAATTAAACTTCATTAAACCATTCACACTATGGCAAAAATAACAGCTGCCATTACAGGAGTTCAGGGTTATGTTCCGGACTATGTTTTGAATAATGAAGAACTGTCAAGAATGGTGGATACCACTGATGAATGGATCATCAGCCGGACAGGTATAAAAGAGCGGAGAATCCTGAAGGGAGAAGGAAAGGGCACTTCTGTGATGGCGTCAGCGGCAGTACAAGGTCTGCTGAAGAAAACCAATACCAATCCGGACAGTATTGAGCTGCTTATTTGTGCCACCACTACTCCTGATATGCAGTTTCCGGCCACGGCCAACATCATTTGCGATGTAGTGGGTTTGAAGCATGCCTGGGGGTTTGATTTACAAGCGGCATGTTCCGGCTTTTTATACGCCGTTACAACGGCAGCACGTATGATTGAATCAGGTGCCATCAGGAGAGCAATCGTGGTGGGCGCCGACAAGATGTCTTCGATAATAGACTACAGCGACCGTACCACTTGTGTCATTTTCGGGGATGGCAGTGGTGCAGTAATGCTTGAACCTAATAATGCCGGTTTGGGGATTCTTGATTGCATCATGTATTCTGATGGATCAGGCAGAACGCACCTGCACCAGAAAGCCGGAGGTTCCGCCATGCCGGCTTCCAAAGAAACGGTCGACCAGCGATTGCACTATGTGTACCAGGAAGGGCAGGCGGTTTATAAGTTCGCAGTTTCAAGAATGGCGGATGTAGGATATGAAATAATGACCAAGAACGGGCTGGTTGCTGATGATATCGCATGGCTCGTACCTCACCAGGCCAATAAGAGAATAATTGATGCAACAGCTCAAAAAATGGGATTGCCTGAAAGCAAAGTGATGATTAATATTCAAAAGTATGGCAACACCACCAATGGGACGATACCGCTCTGTCTATGGGAATGGGAAAAGAAACTACATAAGGGTGACAACCTGGTACTGGCAGCATTTGGCGGAGGATTTACCTGGGGTGCGGTTTACCTGAAGTGGGCATATGATGCCAAGTAAGGACTTGACAGCTTATTTATCAATAAAGACTTCGGCAATATTAAGACCTCAGCAATTGCCAAACGATGACACACACGATTA
The DNA here is from genome assembly GCA_019694975.1 of Chitinophagales bacterium. Taxonomy (NCBI): domain Bacteria; kingdom Pseudomonadati; phylum Bacteroidota; class Chitinophagia; order Chitinophagales; species Chitinophagales bacterium. The sequence continues at coordinate 83,399 of JAIBAY010000008.1, read as the reverse complement.
CGTTGAACACCTATTACTCCTCACATAATAACCAATCATGGCGACTACACAAGACATTAAGAAAGGCCTGACCATTGAATTCAAGAATGACCTGTATACTATCGTAGATTTCCAGCATGTTAAGCCGGGAAAGGGCGGCGCTTTTATCAGGACAAAGCTGAAAAGTGTAACGAGCGGAAAAGTAATTGATCAGACCTGGAATTCCGGCGAAACAATAAACCCCGTTCGTGTTGAGCGCAGAAAATACCAGTTTCTCTACAAAGACGAAAGTGGTTACAATTTCATGGATCAGAATACATTTGAACAGGTAACATTAGATGAAGATATGGTTACCGGTCATGAATTTATCAAGGAGGGCCAGGAGGTCGAGATCTCCTTTCATTCGGAAACAGACAAACCGCTTTCGTGCGAATTACCTCCTTTCGTAGTGCTGGAAATCACCTATTCAGAACCTGGTGTAAAAGGTGATACTGCCAATAATCCTTTAAAGAGAGCCACCGTTGAAACCGGTGCAGAAATTCATGTTCCTCTATTCGTAGATACAGGAACTAAAGTAAAGGTTGATACCAGAACAGGCGAATATGTTGAAAGAGTTAAGGGGTAATTTCCTCATTAGGCAATAAAAAATCCCGTCACCTGAAAAGTAACGGGATTTTTTATTGGTCATAATATCAGCGCAACAGCAACGATCCTGTTGCATAATCAAAAATGATATTGAATTGATTGAGCGCATAAGGCCCAATCACGGACTGTGCCAGCAGATTTTCTGTGACCATAATTTTAGGATTTTTCACCGTACGGCCAAGAATTTTCAATTGATCAGGAATCAATACATTATTACCGGAGCTGCCAAAAAACTGGCCTGCAGCCTGTTGCGTAACGGCAATACCCGAAAATGCAGGGTCAAATGCTATATTCACGGAAGAAGTATTGACCGTTGCCGGAATCACGTACAGGCCATTTTCATCTTTAGTGAGCGGTACACTGGAAGCAGAAGCATTTTTATACAGTGCCTTCACTGATTCCATTGTATTGGGAACATCCTGATTAGAGGGATCAAGTGTCAGGTATTTCCCATAGAAATAAAGTGCAACGCCATAGTTCTCATTCAAAGCATTGATGTCGCCCAGGTATTTATAAGATTCCATGAGTTCCTTTCTATACTTTATCGTATCAACAATTGCCTTCTCAATAACTTCATAATAATAGGGCGCCGCGAGTCCCTTGGCGGAATCAGGATTGTCGAGATTAGTCATAACACGGGCACGCCAGAAATAGCTGATAGGCCATTGTTTGTTTAGCTGTGACATTTTAGCAAATGAGCTGTCTGCCATCATAAATTGTTTTGCAAAATAGGCTGACTTACCGACGTTAAAATAATCCTGCAAAGTGGCATCTTTCTCCGAAGCATTTACCTTTTGCTGATAAGCATTTGCAGCATCGAGGTATCTTTTCTGGGCAAAATAAATAGCACCGATATCATTGTAGAATGGAAACTTTGTGCTATCCAGTTTAATAGCTTCCATATAATTCAGAATCGCTAACGAATCTTTACCAGTTTTAGACAACAACTTCGCGTAGTATTCATAGTCAGACGGTAATATCCTGGCCGTATCAGCCTTCACAAAAAATGCTTTCATTTGCTGAATGCCTGTTTCATAGTTACCGGATTCATAATTTGAATAGGCGGATAGCCTGTACATTACCGGAACATCAATCTTGGCTCTCAATGGATCAAGGATTGCCAGGGCACCTTTATAATCCTTAGTGAGAAAGAGGTATTGAGCATACCGGAATTGTGTATAGTCATCTTTATCCGCCAGGTCAAGGTATTTCTGATAAGACTCCTTTGCCTTATCATATTGCCCGGTGTAGAAATAAAGTTCGGCGATCTCGCGATAAGCAGGCGGAAAATTCTGATCAGCCTGAAGGCCTTTCTGAAATGATGCCAGTGACTGGTTGTAATTTCTGGCTAACCGCCAGATAACTCCGGCGCGTATTAAAGCCTTAGCCATGGAAGGATTCAATTCCGCAGCTCTCTCATATGCGGATACAGCATCGCCGCCTTTGCCCATGCCTTCAAAAGCCAATCCCAGTTGCCAATAAACATCAGCCGATTTATTGCTGTAGGTAATAGCTTTGTTCAGCACGTTAACGGCTTCCTGGTAATTCGGATGCAAACCACCGGAATACGCATCAGCGAGCAATACGTATTGCAAAATATCTTTCGATGAAGTGAGTCCCTGTGCCTTGTCAAAATTCTCTTTCGCCTTCTGTGTATTATTCTGATCGAGAAAAGCACGGCCCAATCCAATATAATTATAAATACTTTTCGGATCAGCAGATACACCGGCTGAATAGGCCACCCGTGCAGAATCAAACTGGCCGAGGGCATTGTGAGCCTGGCCCAGGTAATAATAATTACGCGCATCAAGCGGATTCTGCCGGATTAACTGAGTGAAAATCCTTTTTGCTGTTCCGTAATTCTCATAGTCGATAGATTTTATTCCATCTTCTGTTGTTTGCGCAGCCGCCGCCATCACACTCACCATCAGGAGCATCACCATTGCAATAATTTTCATGGTATTGTACGATTTAATCCTTAAAACTAAAACTGTTCTTTCAATTCAATCACGCGCACCGCATTATCTACCGGCATCAATCCAACACGCTGTACAATCCGCTGTCCTTCATCAGACGCAACGTATGTAGCAAACCCTGTGCCCAGCCCTGTATGTTTTTCCTGGCTGATAATAAACAATTCACGAAGAAAAGGATAATGCATCGAATAAATAAATCGTTTTTCAGGCAGATAATAAATGCCCGGGTTGTCCTTTGCGGAAACGGCAACCACCTGAATTCCTTCTAAAAATTTTCCGGTGGTTGTATCATCTTTATCACTTATCCAACCAGAGCCTATAACACCAATGGCAGATGGATTCTGTTCCACATAATCAATAACAGCGGGATTCGAGTCTACTGCAAAAGCATTCGCTGCAAGTTTTTCAATGCTTAACTTTTCTGAGAGAAACCGCACTGTACTCGACTGCTGATTGTCAAATACGAGGGAAATACTGCCCAGTGCAGATTTTGGATTGATTTGCCTCCATTCCGTTATTTTTCCATTTACAATATCCGAAACCTGCTCATATTGCAATTGTGAATCTGGATTCATTTTATTAATGACAAATGCAATTGCATCAATGGCAATTTTAGTTTCGCGCGGAGCTAATCCGAGCTTTTCAAAATATGGTTTTTCCCCATTCATCAGGCGGCGTGCAATAATCATCAGCCGGTTTTCTTCATGACCGAAAAATTCACTGGTCACTTTCAGTTCAGGCAGGTATACAGCATCAATGGCCGCATTTTTATAGATATCGGTAAAAGTGATGATTTCCTGCCTGAGCAGTGGGGCAAATGACTCATCTGCCACTATCCTGATGCGGCCAGTAGCAGGCGTGTCTGATTCAGCAGCAGACTTCTCTGGTTTGTTTTTACAGGAAGAAAAAAGGGTACCATTTCCCGTGAGGAGCATGAGCATGCAAATCAAATTAAATCTCCGCGTTGCAATGCAGGCCATCATCCTGAAGCTGTCAGTTTTTTATAGAGAAAGAAGCACCGGTAGCCTGCAAACGCAATCAGCACACCACCTAAAATACTTCTGGCCATACCATCTAATTCAGGGAAATAGCCGGTGAAAAGCAAACTGCCTCCCACCCCTATATAGAAGATGATCATGAAGAGGTGGAAGGCAATTAATACCGGTTTCAAGAAAGCACAGCTTATTTAACGCTACTCTGTACCCAACTTAAAGGTTACGGGCAATTTGAAATATACCTTAACAGCATTCCCGTTTTGCTTGCCGGGTTTCCAGGGTGGCATGTTTCTGACAACGCGTTCTGCTTCTTCGGCGCAGCCGCCTCCAATATCACGCACCACCTGCAGGTCAGAAATTTTTCCTGCCTCATCCACCACGAACTGCAACACTACTTTCCCTTCAATGCCATTTTCACGGGCTGCTGCAGGGTAACGCAGGTTCTTTTGAAGGTATTTTATGAGTTCTGTCTGTCCGCCCGGGAATTCAGGCATTTGTTCCACATACATGAATATCTCCGGCTTCTTTTCCTCTACCACCTGCGTTTCCTGTGCGCTGAAATCATAAGATGCGTTGGGATCAACTTCAGTTACGGTAGACACTTCCGCTTTTTGTATCTCTTCCACAGGAGGAGGAATGTCTTCATCCTTCACCTCTTCATCAGGCTTGATTACCGGAGGAGTAAATTTAATCGTTTTAGGAGGAGGTGGTGGTAAATCGGGCGGCGGCGGTGGTGGCGTATTCTTGTCAATTGGCGGCGGCTCTGATAATTCGGTATATTTTATTTCCTTTTTAGGTTCAACCTTTGGTTCCGGCGTAAGCAAGGTGACAAGGTAAGGAGCAACGAAAGCAACCAGATAGAGGCCTGTGGAAATAAGCAAAGCGAGAATAATATGCCTTCCATATTTCTGCCGCAGCTCGTAAGCTCCGTAGTCTTTGTTTCTGCCTTCAAAAACAAGATCATCAAGATCTGCCGTTAGAATTTTTTGCGCATCCATGTTTTTAGGGTTTTCATCTATTCAGATGCAAAACAGTTCAACTTTCCACAAACTATTTAGGAATCATCTCCATTTCTTCCGGAGTAACGTCAACAATTGCAAAAGATTTTATCTCTGCAATCTTCATTTCATCGAGGATATCAACCAGGTTGGTATACTTGGAATCCTTAGTAGGCTTGATCAGCACGTAGACACCGTTTTGTTTCCATCCGTTCTGACGTTGCAATCCCAAAACTTTCTGATAGCTGTCAATCAAAATTTTGCGGATGCCTTTGAAGTTGGTGGCTTCTACAACGGGATCCTGGTTTCCAAAATAATAAAATATGTTGTTATTGGCTCCGAGTAACAACGTCATAGCTTCCGACTCACGGATTTTGGATTGCTCCTCATTCTTGGTGGTGTCCGCTTTATCCGGCATTACCACCTGCATCGCTTTCGGCTTTTGCATCGTAGTGGTCAGGATAAAAAATGTAACGAGCAAAAAACCAAGGTCTACCATCGGCGTCATGTCTATGCGCGTAGATATTTTCTTAGCCCTTACGCCACCTCTTTTTTTGCCTTTGCCTTTATGGACGTCGCCACTTTCGCCTAATTCAGCCATTTTTTTCTATTTTAATTGTGCTGCGGTTACGGGCATTGCCTCATCGGAAGTTATCAGGCCGAAGCGCAACACCTTTCTGTTCTGCAAAGTCTTTATGACACTTTCCACTGCCGGGTAATTGGATTGACCATCGCCCTTGATAAGAATTACAGGGTTACCTCCTGCAATACGTGCATTGATAAGCCATACGCCCAGTTCATTCGACATATTCATCGTGGAATCAACAGGAATGCCGGGTTGTTGTACTTTCTTCCTGTCCTCAGGGGAAAGATCAAGAAAGTTTTGCATAGAGCCCATTGGAATACCAATGCTGGAACCTGTAGCAAAGGCATTTTGCTGATCTACTGTAAAAGTAATACCGTAGGTCTCTCCCATTTTCTGAATGAGCGATTTACGGCTGTTCTGATTATCCAGGTCAAAAAAGATCCGGCCATCATTCGCAACGGTGATGGTGACCACTCCCTTTTCCGGAATTGTAGCTGTAGATGTTGAAGTAGGCGTGACTACCGCAACCGGTTCATCAGGGCGAAATTTGGTTGTAAGAATAAAAAAGGTTACCAGCAGAAAAGCCATGTCAACCATCGGCGTCATGTCGATGGAGACACTTGTTTTTGGCATTTTTACTTTTGACATCGGACCTTATTAGTTGAGTCTAGTTGTGACGTGATGCAAATGTGTTGGTAATGCTGTAGCCTGCTTCATCGATCAGATAGGTCAATGAGTCAATCCTGTTTGAAAAGTAGTTGTATGCTATAATTGCCAGTGCGGAGGTAATGATACCGGTAGCTGTATTTACAAGTGCTTCGGAAATACCAACTGATAATGCAACAGAATCAGCTGCTCCCGATTGGCCCATAGCTGCGAATGCCCTGATCATACCCAATACGGTACCGATCAAACCTCCCAGTGTACCGAGGGGAGCAATGGTGGCTATAAATGGGAGATTTTTCTGCAACATGGGCAATTCAAGTGAAGTGGCTTCTTCTATTTCTTTCTGAATCGCCAATAATTTTTGTTCTTTACTCAACTCTTTATCGGTGGCCATCTCACTGTACTTCTTCAGGCCGCTCTTAATCACATTCGCCACAGATCCTTTCTGACGGTCGCATTCTTTGACAGCATCTGCGATGTTATCATTCGCAAGATTGAATTGCACCTTCCTTACAAAATTGGCAAGGTTGCCCGAGCCGTTTGCTTTTCTCAATGTCAACAGCCGCTCAATGGTGAAAACAATAACCATCAGCAACATGGTGAGGATAACCGGTACAAGAAATCCACCTTTGAACATAATTCCCTGGATATTTCCGGCTTTCGGACGTTCACGTTCAGCGTCAACAAAGTTGGCTGGATTTCCCAGAATAAACTGGAAAATTACCACTGCAATCACCAGACAGGTGATGATCACCAACACGGGGAATAGAGATGAAGAACTACCTTTTTTGTTCATCGGAAGAGATTTTTTAGGTTAAAAGTTTTTAGAGTTTTAAAGAACGATTGCAAAAATAAACTTTCCTTTTACTGAACCAAACTTAAAATTGATTTTAATTGGCTTCTACTCATTGCTTTACGCTGCTGTGACTTTAAACATCAGGATTTTAATGCATCCTTTTGTGCTATACTGTGATAGCGGCTATACAGGAAATATACAATCAACCCAAATCCTGTCCAGCCTAGAAAACCCATCCAGGTGTAACTGTCGAGGCCAAACATCATTGCGCCACAGGTGATAATACCCAAAATAGGTACCCACGGCACAAATGGTGTACGAAAAGACCTTGGCAAGTCAGGCTGTGTTTTCCTGATCACAAGAATGCCGGCACTGACGAGCAGAAATGCGGAAAGTGTTCCTATACTTGTAAGATCACCGGTGAGTGACCCTGGAAGGAATGCGGCAAACAATCCGGTGAAAAAGAAGAAAATAATGTTTGACTTCCAGGGGGTATGATATTTTGAATGGATATCTGAAAAAATCTTAGGCACCAATCCATCACGGGACATTGAATAAAAAACGCGCGATTGTCCAAGCAGCATAACCAGTATAACGGAAGAAAACCCGGCAAGAATGGCCACTGTAATAAAAGTGGCAAGCCAGCCATAGCCAGTCATATAGGTTTGAATCGCGTATGTAACGGAAGCTTCCTTGCCTGCATGCCTGAAATCTTCATACGAAGCCACACCTGTTAAGACGTAGGAAAACAAAATATAAAGTATCGTACAAATAGCCAGTGAGAGCAGAATACCAATCGGCATGTCACGTTTTGGATTCTTGGCTTCCTGTGCGGCAGTGGATACAGCATCGAATCCGATGAAAGCAAAGAAGACGGTTCCCGCACCGGCCAGGATGCCCATGAATCCACCGAAACTGTGCGAAGCGCCGGTATTATCAGTATAGGTTCCTGCAGGTGGGATAAAAGGAATATGATTTTGCGGATTGATAAAGGACCATCCAAAAAGGATGAACAGCAAAACAATTGACACTTTGATGATCACAATGATGGCGTTGATAGCAGCGGAATGCTGTGTTCCCCTGATGAGTAACATAGAAAGCAATCCCAGGATGAGGATTGCCGGCAGATTTATGATGCCATGCATTGAACCATCAAGGCTGGTTTCAAGCGGTGAATGACACCATTGAAAAGGAATCTGCATGTTAAAATGTGCCAGCAATTTGTTCAGGTACTCCGACCAGGCAATTGCAACAGTGGCCGCACCAAGTCCGTATTCCAGGATTAATTCCCATCCGATGATCCAGGCGATGAACTCGCCCAATGTGGCATACGAATAGGTGTATGCGCTGCCTGCGATAGGAATGCTGGAGGCAAATTCCGCGTAACACAAACCTGCAAAAAGACAACCGACTGCTGCAAGCACATAGGACAACGTAACGGCGGGGCCTGCATGTTCCGACGCAGCAGCCGCAGTTCTAACGAAAAGTCCGGCACCGATGATCGCACCGATTCCCAGTAATACGAGATGACTAACGCCTAATGAACGGTGCAGTTTATTGGAAGAGCCGTCAGCTTGCTCGAGGAGTTTACTGATTGACTTGGTAACAAATAATTTACTGGCCATTTGAATACGAAGTTTAAAAAGTGGTTAGGACAAATTGGTTAGCCTGCGAAGAAATCCGGTATAGAAATTCTGTTGATGCCATCCTGATAAGATACCTTGTTGCAGCTACAAAAATTATAACCGGGAAACGCTTTTCGTGAAGGGGCAAAATAGGAATTATTTTAAGACCAAAGAATTTTCCGGCAAACCGCAGCTCAGGCAAATTTGCCATTCAACCTGCTTTCATGAGCCACTAAAATCTGCTTCCATCTAATCCCGATTCCATGTACAATGCTATACATCGGCAAATCAAACGTGCTGCAATAAATCAATTGCTTTCATTACGGGAAGCGAACCGGCAGGTTTACTATCACGCAGGAAAAAATTGAATAGGATTGCAATACCGGTATCAGATTAATGCAGTGAGCATTCCGGGAAGTATACCGATCAATATAGTTAGCACGGCTAATACTACAAGCAGCACCTGCGTGCCAATGCTAAGTGTATAAGATGTTTCATGACCCTTCATCATGAATGCAGCAATCATTGGCCGGAAATAATAATACACGCTTATAAAGGAATTAACTACCGCAATTACCACGATCCACGTCCAGCCTTCGCGAATGGCGGCAGAAAAAATATAAAATTTTGCAAAGAAGCCGGCGGCAGGCGGAATGCCCGCCAGGGAAAACATAGCTATCGCAAATGTCAGCGCAAGCAATGGATTTTGCTTCAGCAACCCATTAAAAGCGCTTACATCATCCGCCGCCTTATGCGACTGCAGAATAGCTACTACGGTGAAGGCCGTTAATGATGCCAGGGAGTACGCGATTGAATAAAACAGCACAGTGCCATTGGTAATGTCATGTGCGGTAAGCAAAGCCAGCAACAGGTAACCCGCATGTGCTATGCTGGAGTAAGCCAGCATTCTTTTGATACCCTTCTGATACAATGCGGATATATTTCCAATAAACATAGTCAGCAATGCGACTGCCGAAATTAACGACTGATAAGATGCTGCTGCAGGTGAAAGCCCAAACTGAAAAAGCCGCAGCAATGCTGCAAATGCCGCGACTTTTCCGGCAGTTGCCATATAACCGGTAACCATTGTCGGAGCACCCTGGTAAACATCCGGCGTCCAGAAATGAAACGGTGCAACGGCCACTTTAAAGAGCAGGCCAATCATGAGCATGATGATTCCGGCTACAACAAATGGTTCGGGCTGCGCTTTATGCAAACCAAGATAATAGGCAATATCACTGACCATGAAGGATCCGGTGGCACCATATAACATAGCAATTCCAAACAATAAAAAACCCGTGGAGAAAGATCCCATCAGGAAATACTTAAGTGCTGATTCATTAGAAAGCAAATCCCTTTTATGCAGCCCTGCGAGCACATACAAGCTCAGTGATAATATTTCAACACCAAGAAACAGCATGAGCAGGCTGGTAAATGAGACCATGACCAATACGCCTGTAAGAGAAAAAAGCACTATGGCGTGCACTTCCGTGTAATGTTCGTTTTTGGCATAGTTCAACTGATGGTCAAAAATCAGTACAAAAGTGGCCGTGATAAAGCACACTACAGAAAAGGCAATTGCAAAGTTATCCATCCGCATTGCGCCAAATAAAATCATGTTCTGATTCCATTCGATCGCGGCAAACCAACCAGCAATGATCAGTGCCGCTATGGAGAAAGGAAGCACCCATGAACGGCTCTTCATCACGCTGCCAATCATGGCTACGATTCCTGCTGCTGAAAGTGTGATCAGGGTATTCATCAGCCGTTTACTACCGGATTAACGTTATTAAAAATATCCAGCACATGCTGCACTGCAGATGCTGAAACATTGAGTAAAACAGCTGGAAATAAACCCATGAAGATTATTACGATGCACAACGGTATCAACAAATAGTTTTCCCATCCCATCGTGTCAGCAGGTGTTATCTTATGATCCTTCACCTCTCCTAAAAAAACGTCTCGATACAAGCGGAACATGTAGACCGCACCAAGTATCAATGTCGATCCGGCAAAGGCCGACATCCAGCCATTGTGTGAAAATATTCCCATCAGCAACAAAAACTCTCCGATGAATCCATTGGTGAGTGGCAAGCCAATACTGCCGAGCATCACAACCATAAATATTACACTTAACCGTTTCATTTGCCCGGCTATACCACCCAACTCTCCTATCCATCGGGTCTGATATCTTCTTTCGATGATGTCAATAAGCAAAAACATGGCAACCACATTCACCCCATGATTAAACATTTGAATCATTGCTCCCTGCAGGCCATAACTGTTGAGGGCAAATACGCCTGCGGCTATTAATCCGACATGGGCCATGGAGGAATATGCTACAATGCGTTTCAGGTCGTGCTGCCGCCAGGCAATCAATGATGCATACACTATTCCGATAATACACAGCACCAATGCAGTATTTCCCCAAGCAGCAACGCCATCCGGCACGATAGGCAAAACCAACCTGATCAAACCATAAACGCCCATTTTCAACATGATGCCAGCCAGCAGCATACTGCCTGCAACCGGTGCTACGGTATAGGTGTCGGGCTGCCAGGTGTGAAAAGGAAAGATGGGAATCTTCACAGCGAATGCCAGGAAGAATGCCCAAAAAATCCAGCTTTGCTCGGTAGCGGAAAGCGACAAGTGATAAAACGACTCAATGCTGAAAGAGTGATTGCCGGGTGTCTTGAAGTATAAATAGATAATAGCCACCAGCATAAACAGGCTGCCCGCCAGTGTATAAATGAAAAATTTCAGCGTAACAGGTATACTTCTTTCGCCGCCCCAGATTGCGCAAATGAAATAGACCGGGATCAGGGTAAGCTCATAAAAGACATAAAAGAGGAAGGCATCTCCGGCCATGAAGACTCCCATAAGCCCGAGTTGCATCGTGAGCATTAAAGCATAAAATGATTTCGGATGCTTTACTTCCGCTTTTGGTGTTGCTGCGATGATAAAAGGATACAGGAAGCCGGTCAGCAATACCAATATCATAGAAATTCCATCAATACCAATCTGAAACTGAATGCCGAGCGAAGGAACCCACATAAGGTTCAGATAGAGCTGAGCAGTAGTTCCGTTGTCGAACTGCATCCACCCAAAGAGCACCAGGGCAAGATTGCCCAATGCACCAATCATGGCGATATTCCTGCTGTAATTGCCGGCTGTCACCAAAATGATGAAAGTAAAGAGTAGCGGAAGAAGTAAGAGTCCGGCTGCTATCATCTGAATACATTGAGTTGAGCCAGACCATAAATCAGCAGGAGGATGATACCTGCCACCATTGCGAAAACATAAAAACCAATATTGCCGGTTTGTATTTTTCTCACCTGCGAGCTGAGGTACACCGTGAAGTTGCCCAAACTGTTTACCGTACCGTCAATCACTTTTCTTTCCATCGTATTATTTAAGAAATCGCCCAATGCCGCCAGGGGTTTTACAATTACATAATTATAAACTTCATCAACATAGAACTTATTAAATGACAATTTATAAAAGACCGGCAGTTGATCTTCATTGATGGTGCTGTTAACTTTCCTGACGGCATAACGCTGATAGGCCATCCAGCAGACAGCAAGCAGTATCAGTATAGAAAATATCACCAGGAGCCATTCGATAGTCGCGGCATCTGCATGTTCTAACAACCGTACATTCTGACTAAAGACCGGTGAAAGATATTGACTGATCCAGTTGTGTTCGCTGAAGATTTCAGGCATTCCCAAAAAGCCACCTAAAGTTGCTAAAACAGCAAGTATGATCAGCGGAATGGTGATAGATGGCGGAGACTCATGCAAGTGTTCCTGCTGATGATGTGATCCGCGGAAATCGCCCCAGAAGACCATAAAATAGAGCCGGAACATGTAAGCAGCCGTGAGCACGGAGGTCAAAGAAAGCAAAATAAATAGTGGGCCTCCATTTGCATACGTGGCAGCAAGGATGGCATCTTTCGAAAAGAATCCCGCGAAAGGAGGAATGCCCGATATAGCAAGTGTGCCTGCCAGAAAAGTTGCTGATGTTACCGGTAAAGCTTTTCTCAATCCTCCCATCCGGCGTATATTCTGTTCGCCTTGCATAGCATGAATGACGCTTCCGGCACCCAGAAACAACAATGCTTTAAAAAAAGCATGTGTCATCACATGAAATATGCCGGTATCAAAAGCGGAAGATCCCAGAGCGGCAAACATATAACCCAACTGGCTGACGGTAGAATACGCGAGCACCTTTTTAATGTCATCCTGCGTTAATGCAATCAACGCGGCTAACAGCGCTGTTACTGTTCCGGTGACAGCAACAACAGCGAGGGAATAGGGAGCTATTGAAAAAAGAATGTTGGATCTTGCCACCATGTAGATGCCGGCAGTTACCATTGTTGCAGCATGGATGAGCGCACTGACAGGTGTCGGGCCAGCCATTGCATCCGGCAACCAGGTAAATAAAGGAATCTGAGCGCTCTTACCGATTGCACCAATAAACAGTAATAAAGTTATAGCAACAATCACTTTATCATTTGTTGCATGAGCCGACGCTGCGGGAAAGACCTTATCAAAATCGCTGCTTCCAAATGTGACAAAAAGCAAAAAGATGCCGAGTATAAAACCCAGGTCACCAATCCGGTTCATGATAAATGCTTTATTAGCGGCAGCCGAATACGCTTCATTTTTCCACCAGAAACCAATCAGCAGGTAAGAACACAGGCCCACTCCTTCCCAGCCAATAAACATCATTACATAGTTTGCTCCCATCACGAGCAGCAGCATAAAGAAAATAAACAGGTTCAGGTAAGCAAAGAACTTTCCGAAGCCCGCATCATCCTTCATGTATCCGATAGAATAAAGATGAATGAGAAATCCAACACCGGTAACAATCATCATCATGATGATTGATAAAGGGTCAATTAACAGAGAAAATGATACAGCGATATTTCCCGCCGCAATCCAGTTGTATAAGTCTATTCGCTCGTTATAAGGTGATGACAGAGATGGAATGAAAATGGAACAAACAATCAGGAATGAAGCCAGCACAGTTCCGCATCCGATAGCAGCGGCGGCTTTTTTTGATATCCTGCCAAAACCCAACCCGTTAATGATAAATCCCAACAGCGGAAGAAAAGGAATCAGCCAGGCAAAGGAATTCATGGAGGCAGCAGATGGGTTGATTACCGGTTAACCTGCACTATTGCGGCAGGGCGCCCAAAAGTAAGATTCTTTTTTATTCAGGAAAAGCAATTGGAAGTAATTCGGCTGAATGAAAAAGCCGACACTGCCGGTTATCCGCGTTGGAAATAAAAAATTCAACCGGCAGAAAAATATGAAAAAAGGTTTAATGATTCATGAACAGTAATACTTCAAACTTTGGCTAAGCAGTGTGGTAAATGATCCCTCAACTGTTGCGAAGGCAATAGCCTTATCCATCAATACATTAGTCCCCTCTTTCTTTTTCCTCATCTTTTGCCCTGTAGATATAGTGTATTCTCAATGTATGGCCGGAGTCACCTGTTTCATTACCGGCAGGCATAGCGTCGCTATCGTGTTGTTCAGTTTTCATTTCCACATTAACCGGATCTTCTTCCGCATCCTCCTCTGCCATCCATTCGGGCACAGGGTCATTCAACGGGCCGGCATTCAGAAAATGAACAGAGAAGTAGATGCCTGCGAGGAAACCAAACAAATGGGCTTCCCATGATACATCGGGGATAAATGGAAACATGCCCCATATTAAACTGCCATAAACAAAGACCACCGTCATTGACAATGCCAGCAATTGCCGGTTTTTTCTCAGTATACCGCTGAATATGAGGAAAGCTGCCATACCATATACCAGTCCGCTTGCGCCGATATGATACGATTCACGCCCAAGCAACCAAACTCCCAGTCCATCCATTAACCAGATCCAGGCGAAAACACGGTAGGCGATGTTCCTGTAAAAATAAATGAGTCCGCCCCCTAATAAGAGTAAAGGAATGGTGTTCGACATCAGGTGTCCGAAGCTGCCGTGCAGAAAGGGAGTAAATAAAATACCTGCCAAACCATTCATCGTGCGGGGCAGAATTCCGAGCCATGAAAAATCGAGGCCGGTAGCATACGCTGCGAAATAGACCAGCCACAAGATGCTGACAAAGTAAAGCGGTATCAGGATACTGACACTGATACGTTTTTTCTCTGCCTCCTTTTCTGTAAGATTCTCCATTAATCCGATGAACTTTGCTGATTCTTCATCCGGCAGATTTTTCCGGATGATGCGCTGCTGATAAAATCAATCCAATTTACGGATAGGTAAACTTCCGGCAACCTTGTCACGAAAAATCAGCATGTATATCTCAATTTATGATTATATTCTGACAGAATAGCCTGTAACAGCGACTTATCTGAGCGCCTGCATTTGCCCACACTTTCAGCTTCAGCTTGCGGGTGGAAAAAAATCTGACCTTACTCATGGCGAAATATTTATATTTAGGGAATCAACCTTTCAATCAAAATTAAAATCACAGCAGCATGAAAATCCTGAAGATTATCGGAATTCTCCTTGGCATTGCATTACTTGCCATCATTGGATTTGCATTATTCATCAATTTCCGCGGGATTCCGCATTATGAAGCAAAAGACCCTGGTATTACAGTTACTGGTGATTCAGCAATGGTTGCTAACGGAAAGCGTCTCGCTTCCATGCTATGCAGAGACTGTCATTACAATCCGGCAACCGATAAGTTTACAGGCAGAAACATGACTGATCCGGCTACAGAACAGTTTGGTACCATTTATTCTCAAAACATAACACAGGATAAAGAATATGGTATCGGCAACTGGACTGACGGCCAAATAACCTGGCTTTTGCGTACCGGCATTTTACGCACCGGGCGCTATGCACCTCCGTATATGCCTAAATTTCCTCACATGAGTGACTATGATCTTAACAGCATCATTGCTTTTCTAAGATCCAATGAACCATGGGTAGCTGCCACAGCCGTGCCTGATACACAACCTGTTCCTTCCATGCTTACCAAGTTCCTCTGCTTTATAGCTTTTAAGCCTTTGTCCTTCCCGGCACAAACAATAGCCCCTCCTGACACAACCAATCCGGTTGCTTTAGGTAAGTACATTGTTACCGGTATGCTGGATTGTTATCCATGTCATTCAGCAGATTTTAAAACAATGAATGTAGAAAACCCTGAACTGAGCAAAGGATTTATGGGCGGTGGCAACATGGTTGGCGTTAATCCTGAAGGGAAGAATATGCGATCAGCGAACCTTACACCTGATAAAGAAACCGGTATTGGCAGCTGGACGGCAGACCAATTTGTAAATTGCCTTCGGTACGGACAAAAACCTGACGGCACACAGTTAAGTTTGCCGATGATACCTTTGCCTCAGTTGACTGATAAGGAAGCAAGAGCCATTTATGCTTATCTCATGCAGCTGCCACCAATCACCAACAAAGTCGTTAATCCATCAAATTGAGGGAAGGTTGAACCAACCCAACCGGGAACATAAGAATAGCAAGTATCTTTTCAGCAGATTGCAGAAGGCTTTCGCAACCATTACGTAAACAGTAAGATGGTCGCATATCAGTCATTATGCCTTTGCCTGTTGCTTCTTTGCGAATAAAAAATGTTCCTCGAGAATAAATCATTTGACTCACTCCTGATCCTATGCAAAAGTTGTTGGCTGTTTTGTTGCTGATATCACTCCTATCTTCCTGCAAACACAAAAAAAGCGGTGATACAATTTTCTTTAATGGCATTATCTATACACTGAATAAAGACAGCCTGGTTGCAGATGCGATGGTTGTAACAGATGGAAAAATTGTGGCGACGGGGAAACAGGAAGACCTTCAAAAAATATATGATGTGAAAGCCAGCATTGATCTGCAAGGGAAGCCGGTCTATCCGGGCTTTATAGATGCACATTGTCACTTTTACGGATATGGCTCCACCTTGACAGAGGCACAGCTTACCGGCACCAAATCATGGCAGGAAGTAGTTGAAACTGTTCAGCAGTACGCAACCGGCAGAAGCGGATGGATCATCGGCCGCGGCTGGGATCAGAATGACTGGCAGCAAAAATCATTTCCATCAAAAGAAAAACTGGATGAGTTGTTTCCTGATCAACCGGTCTTTCTCCAGCGCATAGACGGGCATGCCTGCATTGTGAATCAGCAAGTACTTGACCTGGCACATATTGATGCTTCGACAATTATTCCAGGCGGCCAGGTTATACTTTCTGAAGGGCAGCCAACAGGTGTATTGCTTGATAATGCGATGGATTCCGTATCGAAGCTGATACCTGTTCCATCGAATGAAGCGATTGAAGCGGCACTTTTACAAGCACAGGTTAACTGTTTCAAGGTTGGCCTTACCACAGTGGCTGATGCCGGGCTGACCAGGAATGTAGTAGAGATTATAGATACCTTGCAACAGCGTGGAAAATTGATGATGCGGGTATATGCCATGCTCACCGACAATGATGAAAACAAAAACTATTATTTTAAACACGGTCCTTATAAAACCGACCGGCTGAATGTGCGGGCGTTTAAATTTTATGCAGATGGTGCGTTGGGATCAAGAGGTGCACTATTGCTTAAACCCTATACAGATGATTCCCATTCCTTCGGTATTCAACTCAATCCTGTCGCTTATTTTGAAGAACAGGCGAAGCTTTGCCTGCAACATGGTTTCCAGATGTGTACTCATGCAATAGGTGATTCTGCCAACAGGATGATGCTGCATGTTTACGGCAAAGTGTTGGGTGGCGCTAATGACAAACGATGGCGCATTGAACATTGCCAGGTTGTTGCTCCGGATGATTTCGAATTGTTTCAACGATATACCATCATACCATCGGTGCAACCGACACATGCCACGAGCGACATGTACTGGGCAACAGACCGGTTGGGTGTATTCAGAATACGTGGCGCTTATGCTTATCACGATTTAATGATGGAAAACGGCTGGATTGCAGCAGGCAGCGATTTCCCGATTGAAGATATCAACCCATTATTCGGTTTTTATGCAGCCGTTGTGCGAAAAGATCAGAAAGGCTTTCCGGAAGATGGATTTCAGGTAAAAAATGCATTGACACGTTCAGAAGCCCTTTATGCCATGACCATCTGGGCTGCGGCGGCGAATTTTGAAGAGGATGAAAAAGGAAGCCTGGAACCGGGGAAATTCGCGGACTTTGTTGTGCTGGATGATGATATCCTGAAAATTCCGGATGAGCAATTATTTAAGGTGATAGTATTGTCCACCTGGATTGGCGGTGAAAAGGTTTATTAGCTTGCGGGATTAATGCTGAAGATTCAGAAGACAGTGCTGCTTTTCTTCATTGCTGGATAAAACCATCTGCCGATGGCTTGTAGCCATTGTGACCAGTTCAACCTGGCAACGTCTTATTTCGCCGCATATCCTTCCACAAAATACATATCAATCATCCCTTTATTCTTGGCTTCTATTTTTCCGCGGTGAATACAAGTGAATTTATCTTTCACCAGTTCATATGTACTACCGCTGATGTTTACTTTTCCGATTCCACCACTGCTTTCCATCCTCGAAGCGGTATTGACTGTATCGCCCCAGATATCGTAAGCGAATTTTTTGATACCAACAATACCCGCCACAACGGTGCCGGTGTGAATGCCAAGCCTCAGTTCAAAGTATGGTTCTCCTTTTTCCACCCGCTCTTTCTTATTATTTTCTATAAACTGAACCATCTCCAGGGCAGCAGATACCACATCAACAGGATGTGTTTTATTCGGCACGGGGAGGCCACCTGCGCACATATAAGAATCACCTATAGTCTTAATCTTTTCAATGCCATACTTAGAAATGATCCGGTCAAACTCGCTATAGCAATAATTGATCTCTGCAACCAGTTCTTCCGGTGTCAGTTTCTCACTTGCCAGGGTAAAGTTTTTAAAGTCGGTAAATAATACCGAAACGGAATCAAAACTCTTTGCCTTGGCTGTTCCTGTTGCTTTCAATTCTTCAGCTGTTTCCTCTGGCAGGATATTCAACAACAATTCATCGGAACGTTTCTTCTCCTTTGAAATCCGGTTGCGTTGTGTAAAAAATACGCCGGCAAACAACAACACCACCGTAAAACCTCCAATGAATCCGTTACGCACTACTTTTTGCGTTTTAATTTCCTGGTCCTGTATTTTTATCTGTGATTCCTTTTTCTCCAGATCGAAGGTGAACTGCAAAGTGCCGAGTTTCTTATCGGTATTGATATTGTAAATAGTATCCTTAATAGCCAGCAACAGGTTCTGATAATGAAAGGCATTTGCGTAGTCTGACTCTTTCGCATAAGCCAAAGACAATCCTTCATAGGCATCTTTAATCTCTGCCACTGCATTTAAGGGAATGCCGACGTCAAGTGATTGCTTATAGGCATCAATAGCAGATTTTGTATCTCCCATGGCATAATATGTTTGTGCGATCCCAACCAGCGATTGAGTCATATCAAGACGCGTGTCCAGCTTCCTGGAAATATCGAATGCCTCTTTATGATGTTCGAGTGCTTTTGCAAAATCCTTTTCTCTTGTATAAACGCGGCCTATATAGTTAAGTGAATAAGGCAAATCCTCAGTGCCTTCATAAGCGGTTACGGACTGTTCAAGATAGATGAGTGCGGTGGAATCGTCACCGAGTTTGTAATAGAGTTCTCCCAGATTAGCAGTAGAAGTACCAATGGAGTACTGATCTTTAATCGCAAGGCTCAGTTTATAGGAACGCAAAAAATACTCGAGCGCCTTGTTATATGTTGCCGGTTTATTGAGATATACCACACCGATGTTGGTGAGGGATGTGAGTATGCGCAAAGTATCGCCTATTTCTTCCGCCATCTTCAATGACTTCAGGTGAAGTTCCAGCGCTTTGGCATCATCGCCCTGGTTAAAAAAGACAGCGCCCTGATTGCTCAACATGTTGGCAACGCCGGTCTTATCGCCGGTTAATTCATAAACCTCCAGTGCCTGTTGCCATGAATTAATGGCTTCCACATATTTTCCCTGCAGGTAATACCCTATGCCCATATTCTTCAGCGCAAGTGATAACCCGGGTTTATAATCAATCTCCTCCGCAAGTTTTTTTGATATACCGGCTACTGCTACTGAACTATCAGGATCAGCATCGAAGAGACTCTTGCTCAGGGAATTGAGGAGTTTCACCTTGTTTGAATCATCTGCAGTCTTATTGATCAGATTCATGAGGCTGTCTGACACATCAGCCTGTGCCGTCGTTGATATGGAAAGGGTCAAAAAAAGAAAAAGCAAATGCAGCCTGCCGGCAAATTTTACCATTGCACAGGCAGGTATTTTTTTGCCGTATGAAAACAAAACTGAAATGCTCAACAATGTGCCGGTGATTTTCAAATGACGGGAGAAAATTAATTTTTATTTTCAACAATCAGGTGAGATGTTTTTAACAAATGTTGCACTACCGGCGCATTTATGTATCGAATGATAGTACGGCCAACTGATCCACAGCCTCACCCTTGAAAACGATGTATCGTATTTAAAGCGCTTGCTAAAAAAAACTCCCCCGGGTTACGGAGGAGTTTCCTGTAGCATGCAAGGCGGGGAAAAATCAATGCTGATAAACTATCTGACCATTATATGCCTGCCCGTTAAACTTCACATTTACAAAATACATTCCGCGTGCATCACCTTCCTGCAGGTTAATTTCCTTTATCAGCCTGCCTTCTGTAACCGGAACATTTTCATTTATCACCACCTGGCCGAGGGAATTATACACCTGAAGTGTTGCCATCCCTTCTGATTCATCATACAAGTTGAGCAACAATACAAAGTTACCATCGGTAGGATTCGGATACATGCTGAATAAAGGTGACTGCTGATCCTGAACACCTTCTTCCCTACAACTGTTAATCACGGCAACAGGCACCGAAAGCTTTGAACATCCTGTATTCAGATTCGTAACGGTTAGTCGGTAACTGCCTTCTTCCAGTGCGACATAGTCCCTGCCTGTGGCTCCATCGATTTCCGCACCATTATAATGCCATTGGTAACCAAGCGGAATTCCGGAAGCACCATTACCCCGCAACTTCACCTTATCGTTCACGCATAAATCCGGATTATTGTCAGGATTCACAATGAGGATATTGGCATTGGGTGTGGCAAGCCGCGTCACAGTCACTACATTGGAAGCACTGCTACAGCCACCAACTCCGGTTACCACAACACTGTAGTTTTTCGAATTATTTACGACATAAATACTGTTGGTGGCACCAACAATAGCAGTAGGCCCTTTATACCACTGGTAGGTGAAGCCATCTCCGTTATTTGCAGTAAGCGGTACCGGTATGCCCTGGCATTCGTAAACCGGTCCGGCCGGAGTGACGTTTGCACCGGGACTATTATTAATCGTGATGTTTGCGGTTACTACGCTGTCACAGCCGGCCACATTGTAATAAGTGTGGCTATACTGACCTGAAACATTCACCGTTTCGCCCCAGGGCAGGACATAAGCATCGCAAGCTGCATCTGCAAAGGAGGTTGCAGTTTCGGGGCCAACTGTAAGTATTCCGCTCTCATATTGAATGATGTAGTTAGCGGGATCTTGTTTCTGAACAATTCCGGATGGGATGATCTGATATGTACCGGGATTGAGATTTCCGTTTCCAACCTCTTGCCCGAATTCATCCAATATAGTGAAGACCGGCCCGCTTTCTATCACAGTGCTATCGGCATCCTGGAACTGATAGATCGAATTGGTGGTGGAATATGCAGGTTGCACGCCGCCACAACCGGCGACAGCATCATTCGCTTTCACAGTAAGCACCTCAGGCAAAATGGTGATGTGCCCCAGACCATAATTGATATCAAAATTTTCGGAGATCAATACGCCCGGTGCAATCAGCCACGTTCCAACCGTAATGCCACTGATCATATTCACTGAATGATAATCATTCAATGAATCGCCCGGATTACCATATACATCCAGCGAATCAACAATCAGCATTACATTTTCGTTAGTCTCATCATTGAAGGAACTGCTGTTCACGGCAGCCTTGCCATTCACAGCTGCTTTACCGTTCACCATTGGTTTTCCATTAACAGCGGCTTTGCCATTCACAGCCGCTTTGCCGTTGACTGCCGCTTTGCCATTATGCAAAGTAGCATTGGCTGAATCTTCCAGGTACTCGAATATGGATTCCGGCGCCAGCGGGATATAATAAGTAGTGTCATATACGATTCCGTTCACAGCCGCCTTGCCATTCACCGCTGCTTTGCCATTCACCGCTGCTTTGCCACTCGCCATGAAGCTTACATTCAGAAAGTCCTCTTCCGAGATAGGCTGACCGTTTACAGCTGCTTTGCCATCCACAAACACTACTGCACTGGAGATATTCGACTCGTGGGTAAATTCCAGTGAGTCAAGAAATCCTTCCTGTTCGGAAGGATCGATGTTGGAAGCATCATATTCATAAATAAATTTCAATGCTTTTCCATTGATAGCTGATCCGTAGGTAATAGTGGTATCACGCGGAGTAACCGTGAGTGGCAGCCGCTCTATTGACAACACACCATCCACAAACCGGTAGTTGTAAAATTCAGACAGCGCCAAGGATTGCGGGTTCGACAAATCCGTTACGGCGGATGACGCTCTCCGGTAATACAATCCGATATTACTCGAACTGGTTGCTGATGAGGAATAAGTGATGTCCGTCAGTCCCAATTCCTCCAGTGTCTTCCCTGTTTGCCATAACGGTTCATCATTAATCGTCACATTCAGGGCATAGTCAGGAATCCGTTCTCCGTATTTCTTAACAGCATCTAAAACTGTAACTACCACATTCTGTGGTGGCGCACTCTTTAGATATACCGGATCACTGGCACCACCATCCAATCCGCTCGGTGACATCGGAGGGTTATAGATTTCAAGCGGAGGGTTACCAAGGAATGGTGGTATTTCGGCGATGAGCTGCGTTCCGTTTGTGACCACGGCAGGAATAGTGTCGTATAGAAAAATAACAGAAGCATTTTCATTGATAAACTCTCCGTTTAACACCACAGTGACAGCCTCGTCGCCGGGAACCTTTGAGGAATCCGCCAGATAGTAATTATCAACCAGCGGGAAGGAGTTGGAAAATGTCTGTAATGCCTTGTCAGCCTGTATCAATCCATAACCTGAGCTCTCATCATATCCGGTTACATCCATATCGATTGCCGTAGACTGAAGCAGCGACTTCATCTGCTTAAGACTGAATGATTCATTGTTATAATATTTTTTCTTTGCTTCAATGAGCAGTGCAGCCGCCGCAGCAGCGTGTGGAGCAGCAGCAGAGGTGCCATAGAAATTAGGCAGCAGATCGGGTGGATTATCAATATTGAATTCCACACCAAAATCTACCGTTGTATTCACACCATTAGGTGCTGCAATGTCAGGTTTCATTCTGTTTTCATTGTTCACCAAAGTACCTCCGCGGGAAGAGAACGATGCGATAGTTGGCGGATTGACACCATAGGCCGGCGTGTTTTTATACAAGACGGCACCTACAGCGATCGAGCTATCGATATTTGCCTGCCCGATGACCGTGCCTGTGCCCTGGTTATACTCATCAATGATTCCATCACCCCGGAAGATGATATACTTGAACCGTACATTGCCTGAACCTGACTTGCGGGTAACAATAATATTTGCTTCCACGGTAGCTTTCACCACAAATGGTAACACTTCCAGCGGATCGCCGCCCAGGTTATCGCGATTGAAGCCGAAGAGCCTGTTGCCAAACTGATCTACGAGATAAATATCCAGGTCATTCAGCGCACCGGTGGTATCGCCGACTGAATAGAAATCATCATCCCACTGCAGTGCAATGGTATAAGTGCCTTCCGGCAAGACGAGTTTTTGGTAATAGTCACCGCCTCCAAAGTCATGCGCAACGCCGGCATACCCATCCGGTGCCGGAATCGGAGTGAAATCGCCTTCATAGGACTTAACGCCGAAATTACCTGCGGAAGTAAAGTACAGGGAGCCAGATTGGGTAACTTCCGTTACAGCCTGTGCAACAATACCATCACTGAAAAACGGTTCGGTGATATAGGTGATGTCATCCACAATTACGTTACATCCGGAATCTCTCAGCTGCTTTATGCCTTCGGCAAAATTACCGGCGCTGATAAATCCTGATTTAAAGTAAAGTTGTGCACCAGGTGCCACATCATGAATAATCTGCAGCATGGCACGGCCTTCATCCGTGCCTGTCCCATAGGGATATTCCTCTAAGACCGTCACCGGCTGTGTATAGTTTGGATTTCCGGCACCCGGCAGGTCACCATTGACAACATCGGTATTCGCAGGACTGCCGAATTTAGTATTGTAACTATCCGACAGCACACCCACCTTCACTCCTGCACCGGAAACCTTCCATGCTTCCTTCGCTTTGTCGCCGGCCATCGCTTTATCGCCCTGCGATGTTGCAATACCGGTTGTGGCAAAGTTCGATGCAATCGGTTTATAGTAAGGCCGCACATAATTAATTTGCCCGATCAGCAAATTCAGTTTATACAAATTGGCAATGGGGAAAAAGCCTGTGATAATAAGCGTTGTATCACCATTGTCAATAAATGAATTCATACCGTATTCAGGTGTTTGCAACAACGCGAACAAAGCATCATACTGATCTACGGTTGCAATCACTTCAATCAATACCTCTCCCTTGATATAATTAATCGTGAAGATATTGTTAGTGGAAGTAGTGTCATAGATAGAATCAGGGAAACTATAGAGTTGTGTCAACTCTGAACCAATCAGGTTACTGATTGTATCATTTAACGGCGGAGCGTAATAAGGAATGATACAATGCGTCAGCAACACTTCAAGATCTGCAGCAGCGGTGCAGCCATTAACATCGGTTACCACAAAATGGTAACTGCCTGCCACAAGGTTAGATGTATCATCGCCCGAATAAGAATAAGGCGGCGTACCATTGTTAATCATGAGGTTGACATTACCGCTCGTTTGTCCGCTTTCCGTACACAGTAATAGTGTATCACCGGAAGCGGTGCTTACAGTCATGTTACAAGACAACGGTTCGCCAATCTGGAATTCACTGAAAGAAGTTACATCAAGCACCCCAATAGAGGCAGGCTGTACATCGGTGATAACAGGCAAAATCCAGTCGGGCGCATCGTATTTTGCCACTACAAACGCGGCAGGATCCGCGGTGGCATCCACTTCCGAATTGTCCCAACTGAAGTAAATGTCGCATTCCGAAAATACAAGGCTTTGGTTGGTAATGGTCCATGTCCTGTTCACACTCCTGCTGGCATTGATGCCTGAATGTGTAATGTCAGGATGATCTCCAGCACTAGTTGAGGCCATAACAAATCCCGGCACTGTAAAACTCGGATCCAATGTAACCGGCGCTATATGCGCAGCATCACCAATAAGAAACTCAAGCGGACCTGGGGTAGCGAAATAACGCTGCAGGTTACCCTGTACATAACTGCCATTACCGGCGGTAGAGATGAATCCTCCCTCATTGATAATAATCTTATTGTTACCGGTGATGAGATTTCCGTTCTGAAAAAACAACTCATTGGCAATTGACTGATCACCATTTAATGTAACTCCATACTGATTACCAATGACAAGTTTTTCAATAGTGCCCGTTCCGCTGATTTGCTGCGGATTATAACTACTCAGCATCATGAGTATGCCATTGATTGTTCCGTTATTGGTAACATCTCCAAGCTGGTAGTAGCTATCCGGAAGGTACAATGTTCCGTCTTGTCCGACGGTTATTGAACCTTGCTGATTATGTGAGTTGTCATTAATCTGCAATGTTCCCTGTAAGATTTCCAGGTTTGAATTATTAGTGAAGCTGATATCCAGCACAGCCTGCCCGGTTAGATCAGCGCTTACAAGGCCTTCGCTTCCATGATTAGTAAATTCGTGCATGCTGTTATCACTTGAAAAAGTGGCAGCCGCATTAATGTTAAACTGTCCATAATTTTCAAAACGACACGGGTTGCCGGAGAATATGATATTGCCAGAGTTCCAATTGGCAGCTGTGTAGTTATAAATGGTCACTCCGTCTCCAAATGTAATCCCATCATTGGTTCCGTTAATGGCAAAGCTGCATCCGGGGTAGAGATTAACGATACCAGGGCCATGCACCGAAGAAAAAGCGCCGCAGGTGAAAACTGCTGTGCCTTCAAACCTTGCTTCACCATTTTCTGCTACATGCAAAGCAGCAGCCATGAGTGGAAAATCTCCGTTGCAATCGAAATCAATTCCCGGTCCGTCGACCACGTATAATGAAGCACTGTTCATCTCCAGGCGGCCGCCTTGCTGCACCACCAACTGATCCACCGTATGATCTTCCGCTGCAGCTATTATATGACCGCTCCTGATGGTAATCGTATTGGCCTGGTCATATACTGGCGGCTGTGCAGGCGTGCTCCATACTGATCCATCATACATTTTCCAGGTAAGGGTGTTGTTCCAGTCTCCTGACCGGTCTGAAACATAATCGCCTGCCACTTCGTCCAGTGTACCATCGCAGTTCTCATCTGTTCCATTGCCCGCTATCTCAGGCACATCCGGATTTATTGCAATAGCATTATCATCGCAATCGGAGTTATCAGACACATAAGCCGGGGACAGGAAACAGGGAGTTGTAGTGACCACGGAGTTGCCCGGATCACCATAACCATCGCCATCATTGTCGGCATATACGGTTCCGGCATATCCGCCAGACCAGTTAGAAGCAGAATTAGTAAGATCAAAATTGTTCAGTGTGCCCGTTATGCCGTAGCCGCTGCGGTCTTTTGCGATTGTGACATTTTCATTCATGCCGTCCGCTGTACCCTGATCGAAAGTAAAATACCTGTTCAGGGTGGCCTGACCATCTATATAGGCAACGCGGTATTTTTTCAGTTCCTGCTCCGACCTGGCTACATTCCAGACGCGTACCTCATCCAGTGAGCCTGCATAGTAGGATGAATTAAGGAATGATTCACCGCCAAAAGTTCCGACATTATAAGTTGATATGAGGTTTCTGCGTACAACATCGGTGTGTGTAACATCCAGTTCTCCGTTGATATAAATGGAAATATCATTATTGGCATTCCGTGTTGCAGCAATATGCGTCCATTGGCCATCAGCCACGGCCGTATTTGAGATGAGTGACAGGAATGTTCCAGTGTAGCCGCATTCCGCAAGTTCCAGTTCCACATGACCATCAGCCAGCATATTCAAATCAAAGTAATATCCCTGCTCCCCGGTTTCATCAGTCCTGTTAGAGATTATATAGCCGCGGGATCCAATCACGGGTTTGATCCAGGCTTCCAGCGTGAAATCATCCGTACCTATACCGAAGTCGGGCACGGTGACAAAATCATCAAAACCATCGAAGGCCAATGAATTATTTTCATCGGATATTCCGTTGC
This sequence comes from Chitinophagales bacterium, assembly GCA_019694975.1. NCBI lineage: Bacteria > Pseudomonadati > Bacteroidota > Chitinophagia > Chitinophagales > Chitinophagales bacterium. The sequence goes on along the minus strand of JAIBAY010000008.1, from coordinate 56,716 downwards.
AGTTTTGATCCACTGCATCACAAAGTTCCACTGCACCCGGATTGATATTGGGATCATAGTCATTACAGTCTGTGCTATCGTTAACCCAAGGATTGCCACCGCCACCACCTTCGCCACCTTCGCCACCTTCCCCTCCTCCTTCACCACCGCCCCCGCCGCCAGCGTCGCAGGTAATTGTATAATTATTAACATCGCCGTAACCATCTCCGTCATCATCAAAAAATAATTTTGATGGTGCGCCGATATTGGGATTTCCATCATCGCAATCCAGATTGTTGGTGGCATAACCCGCAGGCATTGGAGGGCAAACTATATGAGCGAATTCTTCTCCATATCCGTCATCATCGTTATCTGGAAAATATCCATTGAATAGCTCGGCAGTGAAATACCAATCGCCCTGGCAATCGACAGCCTTTACGGCTATGGTGTTGGATCCGTTCAAATTCAGGTAATCTGTAACATCAATATTAAAGTAAGCGTTGGCCCCGCAATCATTATCGTCACCCACCACCAGGTTACCGTTGATATAAATTGTGGCATCATCATCCACGTGGTAGTCCATAATCATGCGGTCAGCTCCACTCAGCGTGAATGTCTTCCTGAGGTATGTTGTGCTGGGGTAATTATCGTGTGACGCATCCCATATTCGCCTTGGCACTTCACTGAAGCGGAAGAGGTCGTAATCAGGTCCGCGGTCTTCTGCCGCATTCCATGCTGAATCATCATAACCGGGTTGTTCCCATCCTTCATCCGGTTCAGGATCCTGCGGTGCCGATTTCCAGTTGCCGTCAGTCATTAAGAGATTGCAGACGGAGCAGTTAGCATGTACAAACGGATCGGTATCGTCACAGTCACCTGAATTGTCGACATATCCCGGAGGAGGTGTGCAGTATTCTTCTGCAACAATAGCATTGCCTTCATCGCCATAGGAATCACCATCGTTATCGGCATAATAAATAATATCATTATGTGGTGCGCATTGATTTCCGGTTGTAACTCCGGCATCAACCACCCAATTGGAACTGCTGCCTACCAATGCAAAATTATACAGTTGACCATCATGGCTGTTTCCACTTTCATCCGAAAGATAGTCTATCGCACCGCCGCCGCTATTATCGTATCCTCCTATGCCCTGATTAAAATGATAAAGTGCTACCAGATTATTTTGTGAGCCGGGCGCTTCGCAATCCATACCTGCCGCCAACGTGCCTTCACATAAGGCAGTACTCCATATGCGAACTTCATCTATAAGACCATGAAACGGGTATCCGCCATCGTCATTACCAATCACGAGCGGATGCGCAGTCTTGATCAACAGGATATCCAGCGGCTCAGAAGCATCCAACACTCCGTTTATATATAGTTTCATAACAGCACCATCATAGCTTGCTGCCACATGATACCATGTGTCGAGCGATAAGATGGTATTGCCCTGCACTACATTGCTATATCCGCCTACAAAAAATTCAAGTTTGGGGTCTGAATATCCCTCTCCATCATACTGTGCGATCAGATCCAGGCCGTAGCCATCTGACCATGTGCCGCTGGCTGTTTTCATGATCAATGATGACCAATTGGATAAGGAAGTAATTTTTATCCAGCATTCCAGCGTAATGCCATCCTGCGGATCAAGGTTGTCGTCGTCAGGAATCTCTACCCGGTCATTATTGCCATCAAAACTCAAAGCAGCTCCGGGGAAGCCTGCGCATCCGTTGCCGGGATATAATTCCGGATCGGTATCATCGCAATCCTGGTCATTGTCGACATAGCCGGAAGGTTGAATGCATATATCAGCTATCGTGATGGAAATGGACGCATCACCGTACGTATCGCCATCACTGTCTGCATACCATGTTTGTAAATTAATCTCATCACAGTCAGATCCCGAGATAACACCTCCGGGCTGCATCCAATCGGATGATCCACCAGTCAAAGCAAAATCTTGCAACGTCATATCATGGCCATTGCCGCTGTTGTCAAACAATATGTCATCCGAAGCATTGTTCTCTCCGATAATCCCCTGGTTAAAATGATAAACGGCAACCAGACCGGGTTCAGACGGGGACAATGATTCACAATTCATTTTTGCCGCAATTTCATCCGTACATAAAGCCCTGTTCCATATCCGCAGTTCATCTACAGGGCCTTGCCAGTATTCAGAGATTCCTGACCATTGTGTTCCGATATAAAATGTAGCAACCGGGTTATCAAATGTCGGGCCCGGGCTTTCCTGTGGCGATCCTTTTGAAGCAACCAGTACGCCATCAATATAGATGTACATGTCTTCGGTAGTCCGCACTACTGCATAATTATGCCAAAGTCCATCAGCCGGGAATGGCGCACTTGTAAGCCATCCGTCACCGGCACGTATTGTTCCATCATAAAATCGGCCTATGTAAAATTTTCTTCCCTGGGAAACAATATTGACAAGTTCATTATTGTTTGAATTTTCGCATTTAGCCCACACGGTAACGGTATATGGGCTGTCATTAATCGGAATCAATTCAGCTGGGCCTACAACCACATCATCCACCCCATCAAAATGCAAAGCTTCACCAACAGGTGAAGAGCAGCCATTGCCCGGATAAATAAATTGATTGTAATCATTGCAATCACCGTTATCTAAAACGAATCCGTTTGGCTGAGAACAGGCATAAACAGCGTAAGTAGTACTACCATAACCATCACCGTCTCTTTCGCGATGATAAATGGTGGCCGGATCAACCGTGATATGCTGTGTGCAAGTGGCGGTATTGCCCAGTGAGTCAGTAGCGGTCCAGATTACATCAGTTGTGCCTATCGGGAAACAGGCCGGTGCATCATTGGTAAATTCCACAGGGCCGCATCCACCTGTTGCAGTTGGATAAGGCGGACCCACAATCAGCACTCCTATTGCTTTCGCAGGGTCATTGTTAAATTTAAATTCCTGGCACCAGTAATCCAGGGAACCTTCCTGTGTAAGATAATAGATGCCCGGAGCATCCGGAGCGATGAAGTCGCCGGAAATATAGCTACCGGACGATCCGTTGCTGATGCCTGTCTCACACTGCAGGGTTTTGAAAGTGGAACCAAGACCAATTGAAGATTGCACAACGCAACCAGGACAATACCCGGTACCGGCATCAAAGAAAACCGAATAATCATAGTTCAGGGTTACTGTAGATCCCGGGGTCACAATAGCTGAATTGGTACCTCCATTAATCGATACATTCGTGTAGGTAATCAGCCTGTCAAAGTCATCCAGAATGACAGGTGATGGTACCTCTTCCGGAAAGAACAATACACCGCACGCTCCCTGCGCGGCATCCTGGCAAACGCTGAAATCGGCCGCGCAAGTGATTAACGGGGCGGAACAGGTAAATTCACCAACCTGGAAATCGCTTGCAGTTGGTTCATCCCAGTCAATGGTAATAGAAGTTGCCGTGCGATTGATAACGGTTACCGGCTCCCAATAAGGTGCATCATACTTTGCGACACCGAAACTCATTGGATCAGCATCTTCATCCATATCAGCGGCATCCCAGTGAAAAGTGACTGCATAGCCAACCATTCCAATGTCGTCCACTGTCAGCGTCCATGTCCTGTTGACGGTTTTGCTCTCATCAATTCCCGAATTGGCAATATCCGGATGGTCGCCGGCATCGGTACGTGCAACAAGGCCCCCGTTATAAACAAGGTCGGGAGAAAAATCTATGGGAGCATAACTGTCCACATCACCTAGCGGGAAGGACTGCCAGGTATTGTCGGTGAAAACCCGTTCGAGGTTGCCAATTACATAGTGGCTGTCATCGGCATTAATGATGTACGCTCCTTCTCCGATTATGAGTTTGCCGGAATTGGTGGTATGTATCTTCCCGTAGTTGAAAGAAAGCTGTTGAGTAATCGTTTGTTCATCGGCGATAATGATTCCACCTGGCGCAAAGGTGAAAGGAAGAAATGTACCAATGCTGCCAGTGCCATAAATCGTTTGGGTAGCACCTGCACCCATGACAAAAACGGAAGTAAAAATTGATCCGTTGTTGACCAATGCCAGCCCGTTATAAAAGAAGTTTGTCGAGCCATCCACAACAGCGCCACTGCTTACCTCCAGTTCAGCATTAGAGAAATTGATATCACCATCTACCGTCAAATCGGAACCTGCTCCGTCATTAACAATAAGGGTAAAGGCATTCACATTGAGCGTTGCGCCGTTTTGAACAATGGTCTGATCAATTGTTAAGAGTGCATTTGTAATTACCGTGTGACCATCCATGATAGTAACGGTTCCATCATTGTAATCCGGCACATGAGAAGGGTCACCCCAAATGCCATCGTCAAATTCCTCCCAGGTGGAAAGATCTTCCCAATTGCCCGATTGTATCGTACGGAAATCTTGCGCCTTTGCTTTTCCGGGAGCAAGAAGCACAAACAGACAAAAGAAAAAAAGCAGTGGTAACAATGATTTCTTCCTGAAACCTGAATTCAAAACAGCAGGTGGATTCTCAAAAATGCGAGCCGGCGTATTCAGAGAATGAACACAATCAGTCTGGTAAAATGAACTCATGGTGGTTGGATTTTGGGTGTTTTAACGACTTAACAAGGCGAAATTCAGTCAATTCTTGCCAGCTGAAAGGATGCAGGGTAGCCGGGCTAAAAATTTGCGAAGCCAACATAGCCATTTTTGCGAACTGAACCTAATTTTTTACTAATACTTATCCGCAAGCAAACTGTTGCGTAAACATGGCACGTACCATTGGGATCTCACAACATTAAAAATATGTTCAGCTTCATCATGGGTATGCCATAATCAGCCAGGTGATTGCACTGCATCATCTTCGCAAATGATGGTTGATTATTGCCGTCATTCAGCGACAAATTCTTCAAACTAAGATTAGAAGCTATCTCAAAATACCCGGAGTCATCATATCCCCGATTGATGGGGAACATGATCTCTTCAATTCATTGACAGCTGCCGGAATAAGTCAGGCATGACGGCATTAATTGCCTGTTTTGAGAGAGCTCCTAATGACATCGGCCGTTTAGTGCCGTTTGACAGGCAGAATCTCAGAACGGATAGCCGATGGCAAGGTTAAATACGAGGTTATCTTTTACAATGTTTGTATTGCCATCAGAGAATCTTCTGATGACCCATCTTTCGCCGGCAGGATAAGAGGGATCACGCAGCGGCGTTGCTACATCAAGGCGAAGGATGAAGTAGGTAAAATCGAACCGGAATCCAATGCCGGTTCCCAAGGCAATTTCACTCATGAAGCGGTCAAATTCAAAATTGGCGTCAGGCTTATTCGGATCAGTCTTGCGCAGCCAGATGTTGCCGGCATCGAGGAAAACAGCACCATTCATCCTCCCGAAAATATTAAACCTGTATTCGGCATTTGCTTCCAGCTTGATGTCACCCGCACTGTTATAAAAGTTGGAAGTATCCTTGTAAGCGCCGGGCCCCAGCGAACGAACACTCCATGCCCGCATGCTGCTTGTTCCGCCAAGATAAAACTGCTTGATGTAGGGAATTACGTCTGAATTCCAGTAATTGATCGCCATGCCTGCAGCGCCTCTCAATACAAGCGACCTGTTTTCCGTGAACTGGAAGTAGTGACGCAGGTCACCTTCCGCACGCATGAAATTGGCATAATTGGTACCAAATAAAACATATCGCCCGCTGGTATCAGTGTTGTTACCGGCTGTTACCGAGTTCAGCAGGTACAAACTAGTACCTGCTACTTCAGCCGAAAAACGAAAGAAAGTGAACTCCTGCCTGATGTTCTGCCCCTGGCTGGAAAAGATATACGTGTAGTTCATGCCGGCGATCAGCTGATCTTCAAACGACTGCCGGAGAAAAGGATCATCATCAAGTCGCTGCTGAAAGGCATCACTCAGGATCGAAGAGTTAACATAGCTGACCGAAAATGGATTGAGCACATGACGCTTCAAAGCATTTTCCTTCCACTCATATCCGAACGTGAAAGAATAATTGTTGAGCACATAAATTTTCGTCTGTTGATAATAATTTGCCAGCAAAGAAATTTTCGTGCGCGGATTGAAGTACCTCGAAAAATTCTGTGTATTAAAAGGCACCACAAAGCGACGCAGGTAAAAATTCATCTGCCCGGTAACATTAAAAATCAGGCTGTCCTTGTTGAAGACCGGGATCTGCGTTCCTGCATTAAAGCTGATATCAAAAGTATTGGCGCTGTGAAACACATTCTTATCCTTATAGGCAAACTTTACCGCTGCACCTACATTATCTTCGATGTTACTGGCCTCCACTTCCGTGGTAAGGGCATGTTTCTTCCCGGGTGTGAGGTAGATCATGCAATCGAGCTGATGATCATCTCTTTCTTCAAAGCGGATACTGATAAATTTAAAGACACCGAGATCGGATAACCTGCTGAGTGTATAGTCATAATCCTTCCTGGAATACGGCATTCCTCTTTGCATGAAAATTGCACCTGACACCGCATCCATCCTGATATTTGTGCCTGCATCAATGAAATAAAATGAGTTAAACACGGTGGTATCATGGTGTGCATTAACTGCTTCCTGCCCCGGATAAAATTCAGGCCGCACATAAATGTTATTGATATAGTGCACCTGCATATCTTCATCTGTTCTGTTTCCGCCTATTCGCACATATACATTGGCTGCATGCTTTGCATTGGATGTATCCGCTTCAAAATAAATATGCTCCCGCAAAAAATGATAGTAGCCGTGATCCAGCAATTCACGATAGATCCGCGTTTGTTCACTGCCGATCACATCTGCATCAAAAGCATTGCCTGCCTTCAGCAGCGTGCCTTGCCTGGCGGCATCAATAACGGCAACAAGATGCGTGGTATCCTGCGGGAAAAATACACTGTCGATGGTGAAGAGCGGCCCGGGCGAAACATAGTAATGCGGCGTAGCCAGCTTCTTCCTGATCCTGTAATCATAGGTCAGGGATGACAGCAGGTATCCCTTACTGACCATGTAATCTCGCATCATGTTCTCTGATACCGGTAATGTAGTGGAATCGAATAATACCGGCGGCTCACCGATATTATTGATTATCCAATGATACAGTCCGGCCGTATCAGTAGTAAAGTACCGGTTGTAAATAGTCAGGTTGAGCTTGATGAGGCCCAGCGTTTTTTTATTAGGCTGTTGCCGCGCAAGTGTTGCGAGTTTGCTTTCCAGCGAAATGTTTTCTTCAATGTTGCGCCTGATTTTACGGTAGTCAATTGCTGACTGAATAGTCACTTCATTTTTTTTCAGCAATACCTGGTCGGCGGAAAGGTAACGCGTATTGCTGCAACCGGTAAGTAATGGAGCTATCAAAACCAGCAAAAGGATGTATCTTACACTGAGCCCCAAAAGTTGCATGTATGTTGAGTAAATCGATTGAAAAATACGTGAATTCACTAAAACAAAAAAAGCACCGCATAACGGAAGGATGCTTTGTTGCCGAAGGTGAAAAGCTTGCGGAAGAATTGCTGGTCTCCGACTTTCGCGCTGACAAAATCATTGCAACGACGGATTGGATCAGAGAACATGAGCGGTTGTTGAGGAATAGCAGTGCAACATTGATTGAGATTAGTGAAGCGGAAATGAAAAGAGTCTCGGGGCTGATGCAGCCATCGAGTGTTTTGCTGGTTATGGAGATGATGGCCAGTACTATTGATGAAGCTATTGTTCAGTCCAGCCTCAATCTTGTATTGGACGATATCCGTGATCCCGGGAATATGGGAACGATCGTGCGCATTGCCGACTGGTTTGGCATTCCCTATATTTTTTGTTCGGAAGAATGCGTAGATGTATATAATCAGAAAGTGATTCAGGCATCGATGGGCTCCCTCGTGCGCGTGAAAGTGATAGAAACTAAATTAACTGCATTGTTTGAAAAATTTCCTTCCCTGCCGGTGTATGCAGCGCAGTTGACGGGTGAAAATATTTTCTCGGCTTCTTTAAAGCAGGAAGCATTTATCATCATCGGTAATGAAGCACGCGGCATATCGGCGTCGCTTACACCATTCATCAGCAAGCAACTAACGATTCCCCGTACCGGAAAAGCAGAATCATTGAATGCAGCTGTGGCCGCAGGTATTGTGTGCGCTATGTTCCGGTCGAAAACACCATGATGTCGAAATGGACTTAACGCATTGATGGTCACCTTATCCGGTGAGTTTTAACCGCAATTAAAGTTCGTTGATGTTGAAACCCAGCAGTTGCAGGTCATCCCAATAGCCTGGATAGGATTTTTTAACCACCATCGGATCATCAATATATACATGACCGCATAGCATCGCCAACGGTGCGAAAGACATGGCCATCCGGTGATCCGCATAGGTGGAAAAGGTATAATGGCCCGGAAGAAATTTACCGCCGGTGGTGATTGTATCTCCATTTTTCTGCAGTGCAATTCCACATTTCGCAAGCTCCTGCTGCAATGCAGCCGCACGGTCGCTTTCCTTATACTGAAGATGCGACAAACCCGTGAATCGTGCCGTTTGAGATAAACCGCCACAAGTGGTTAACAACGCCGGCGCAAGGTCAGGCTGATCGTTGAGGAAAAAATCAAACGTTCCTGTCTGCTCCGACTTGCTCAGTTTTATTTCCTGTTCTGTATAGGTAGTCTGAATGCCGAAACGTTCCATCAGGGCCGCAATTTTGGCATCACCCTGAAAGCTCTGTTGCAGCAATCCTGACAGGGTGAGATCCGTTTCAGTGCTGAAGGCAGCCATTTCATAGTAATAAGAAGCTGCACTCCAGTCGGATTCAATAAATATGTTCCGTGGCTTGTAGCGTTGAGCAGGAACATGTATGACCTGGCCGTTTCTTTCATGACGGACATCAAAATGTTGCATCAGGGCGAGCGTCATTTCAATATAGGGCTCAGATACCACTTCGCCGGTTAGTTCCAGTGTCAGCCCCTGTTCCATACAGGGAGCAATCATCAGCAACGCAGAAGCAAACTGGCTGCTGATACCGGAATGAACTTTTATTTTTCCTCCCCTTAAAGATCCGCCGGTAATTTTCAAAGGCGGATATTGTTGCTTTCCCAGGTATTCAATCCTTGCACCCAATTCGCGCAGCGGATCAACAAGATCACCAACTGGACGCTGCTTCATTCTTTCACTGCCGGTCAGTATGTGGCTGCCTTCCCTGAAGGCGAGATAAGCCGTCATGAAACGGAACACCGTGCCGGCATCATGCGCATCGAGTGTAACAGTTGAAGCGTTCAGCAAGTAAGACATGACGGCTGTGTCATTCGAATCTGACAGGTTGCGTTTCTCTATCGTGTTATCCATCAGCGCTTCCATGATCAACACGCGGTTGCTGATGCTTTTTGAGCCACGCAGGTAGATATGTCCTTTAATTTGCCTGTCGTGCTTCGAAATTTTATAAACCATCGTTATCCTGTTCTGCTATTTTCCGGTTTCAAAGCGGAAATTGAAGGAGCCTTAAAAATCTACTTTGCGGACAGTCTGCGAATATAATCCAGTGCCTGAACGATGAATTGTTCATCGGTTTCCACACCAATCACCGGCTCACCAATATCCTGCAACAAAGCAAACTGTATGCGGCCTGCCTTGTTTTTTTTGTCCTGCTTCATCAGCCCGACCAGTTCCGCATCAAAATCAGCATGTATCTGCACATCCGGAAAATGCCGGCGGATCAATCCAATTGCCTCCTGCATTTTCTTTGCGGGAAAGCCGCATAACTGCTGCGAAAGAAATAGTTCGCCGATCATTCCGGCAGCCACACAGTAACCATGTAACACCGGTTCTCCCCTGTTCAGCAAATGGGTTTCAATGGCGTGGCCGATCGTATGGCCAAAGTTGAGGATCTTGCGTAAATCCATTTCCAGCGGGTCTCTTGCAACAATTTCCAGCTTAATCGCTGATGAGTCGTGAACTGCTTTTCTCCAGTTTACAGCAGCAAGATCTTCTGTGCCTTTAATCTGTTTCCAGTTCTTACCGCCAGCCAGCAATGCATGCTTCACTACTTCTGCAAAACCATTCACCCATTGTTCCTGCGGAAGCGTTTTCAGCAACTCAACCTGCACAAAAATCGCTACAGGATTTTTGAAAACGCCGACCTGGTTTTTGAAGTGATTAAAATCAATGCCTTGCTTTCCGCCATAAGCTGCATCTACCTGGCTGAGTAACGTTGTGGGTACATGAATAAAGTCAATACCTCTCTTAAAAGTAGCTGCGGCAAAACCGCCGGTATCGCACACCATGCCACCGCCGAGGTTGATGAGCACGGCATGCCGGTCGGCATGTGCATCTGTAAGCTGTTCCCAGATCTGCTGCGCGGTATCAATATTTTTAAAAGCTTCACCTGAAAAAATTTCAATCACCTTCGCCGCTTTTAATAGCTCCACTTCCCTGAGCAAATATGGCAGGCAATAATTCACGGTCTGATCATCCACCAATATGAAGTGCGCAGAATATTTCTTCCCGGCAAGAAAATCCGTGAATGATCTGCCAAAATTTTTATAAAAAATACCCGGGGTAAGCTGATGCTTTTTTGCTGACATATTAATCAGGTAATGTATGCATGAATCGAGGAAAGTATTGCAACTGTTAACATGCACAACCCGACGGCTTCACCACGCGCCGAAAGTGAAATCAGTGTTGTCAACCGTAATGCTGGTGTAAAATCTTCACCAGGCAAATCAGGCCTGCGAGCCAACAGCCTGTTGTTCCTTTTTCTTGGCAAGGTTCATTACCTCCACCTGTGTCCGGATTGATTCATCATGGATCTGCACATACAATGCCTTCACAAAATCACGGTTGAGGCCCATCGTTTCTCCAAGATCGAGCACCTTTTTAAGAATCTCTTCCCAACGGCTAACCTGGAAGACGATGACATTGTTTTCACGTTTCCAGTCGCCGATCTCTTTCGATAACAGCATCCGCGAAGCAAGTGTTTGCAAGAGGTCTTCATCCACTCCATTGATTTTCTCCCGCAATTCCTGCAACCTTGTTTTGTTTTCCTCCACTACATCTGAACGGATGATGAGGTTGGAAATAATTTCGAACAACCTGTCGGGCGTGATCTGCTGACGGGCATCACTCAGTGCGCGCAGCGGATCAATATGTGTTTCAATGATCAGGCCGTCATAATGCAGATCCATCGCCTTTTGTGCAACATAGGCGGTAAGGTGTGTGTTACCACAGATATGACTTGGATCACAGATCATCGGAAGGTCGGGGCACATGGTTTTTAATTCAAGTGCCAGTTCCCACTGTGGCTGGTTACGGTACATGGTCACTTCATAACTGTGAAATCCGCGGTGAATGGTGGCCATTTTCTTTATACCTGCACGGTTGATCCTTTCAAGAGCACCTATCCACAACTGAAGGTCGGGATAGGCCGGATTTTTTACCAGCACAGGCACATCAACGCCTTTCAGCGCGCTTGCCAGTTCAGTTACTGAAAAAGGATTGGCGGTTGTACGTGCGCCGATCCAGAGGATATCAATACCGGCTTTCAATGCTTTTTCAATATGCATCGGGTTGGCAACTTCTGTGGTGAGCAGCGCGCCGGTTTCTTCCTTCACACGTTTCATCCAGTCAAGTCCGATGACGCCAATGCCTTCAAACATGCCGGGACGCGTGCGTGGCTTCCAGATACCGGCACGAAAAACAAACTGATCGAAGTGCTTCTTGATGCCTTTAGCCGTTTTGAGCAGCTGATCCTCCGACTCCGCACTGCACGGACCGGCAATCAAGATGGGTTTTTTGTCAAATGGCAACCATTCACTGGTTGGGATGAGTTCAAGATCTAATTTTTTTGTGCTCATAGTTTTGCTGTTACAAATTTTCCTTTGCGGTATTCACCGAGAATTGAAAGATTAAAAGTTTTCTTCAGCACCTTGGTGATTGCTTTATCATAATCTTCATACTTGCTCCATTCAAGGTCGACAAGGAATGTGTATTCATTTGGCCTTCCCACAATCGGCACCGACTGAATCTTAGTGAGGTTGATCCAGTAATCACCTAAAATATCCACCACTTTTTTCAGGTTGCGCGGTGAGTTATCGAGCTGAAAGCTGATAGAGGCTTTGTTGGCTCCAGAAATCTTTATGTTTTTATCTGACAAAACGAGAAACCGTGTATAGTTTCTCTTATGTGTTTCGATGTTGGAGTGAAGTATCGTCATGCCATAACGGTCTGCGGCTGCATCGCCGGCGATGACTGCCGTATTCATCAGTTGCTGATCACGCACATTCCGGGCACACTCTGCCGTATCATTCAATGCCATTACTTTCTTATCGGGAAAACGCAGCAGGAACTCATCGCATTGCCGTATAGCCATCGGGTGAGAATGAATATATTCAATCTGATCGATCTTCACTCCATTCAGCCCCATCAGGTGCAATTCAATCTGCAGGTACACTTCGCCGATCACGCGTAAGCGGTAGTCGGTGATGAACTGGTAATTGGTAAGAATAGTGCCGGCAGTAGAATTCTCAATCGCCATTACGCAATAGTCCGCTTCCCCGCTCACCATTTTTTCACAGGAACTGCGGAATGAATTCGCCTCAATGATATCAATGTTGCGCCCGAAAAATTTTTGCGCAGCCACATCATGAAACGATGCTGCAATGCCTTGTATGGAAACCCTTTTCCTCCGCATGTTGATGTTCTTACGTACAGAACGGTCACAAAGTTATACGAAAATGCAAGTATCGAAAGATTTATTTTGCCTGAAACCCGCACGGGATAAGGGTTTTGGCTAACAACGGTTAGTTAGGCGTAATGTAAAGAGTACCACCGGAACGCAACATCATGCAACAGCAGCTGAACGGATGGCTTTACCTGCACCCGTATAAACACCTCCACGGAGCTATTGCACTTTGATAACTTCCTGCCGTGCAATCACCGTTCCGTTAATGGTAATGAACAGAAAATATGTTCCGGATGATAACGGTTGTGTGGAAAAAGTGAATTCATTTTTACCGGCATGTACTTTTTCCTGCAACAGTGTCTTCACCTTCCTGCCCTGTATATCGATTAATTCAAAAACGCCGATGGCTGAATGACTGACGCTGAATGCTACCGTAATCTTTTCAGTTGAAGGATTAGGATACACCTGCACCACGTCTTTATTTTCCACGGGTGCATTGATACCTGTCGGCGGCGGATCCAGCGCTATCTCAGCAATCCATGTTGCAATTTTATGCGCTGTTGTACCAAACGAGCCATTGACCCACACTTTTCCAGGATCATCGTATCGGCGCTGCGCACCGGAATAATCGCCCCACCGTTCTATTCCCGGGATGACAGAAACATAAGACTGACCGTTCTTCACATTCTTTAAAGACGAATAACTGCCCGCTCCGTCGGTACTGATCACTGAATATCCCGGAAACAAATTCACAGCACTGCGCATCACAACAATGATGGCGGCGTTGTCCTGACTGCCCGTTCCGTTGTAAGCAATATTCGGATAGCCGTAATGAATGGTATCATCCGACATCACCCGCAGCGCCAGCCCAGGTGCACCGGACACATCTGAGATTACACCATGATAAATTGCAGCCGTGCCCGTAAGGGTGTCTGTCGTGTTTCCCACAAACTGTATCCTGTTATTTTCATAAAATGCGCCAAGCACTCTCGAATCGTTGGTGGCCAGGTCGCCTCCGGAAGATTGCTTTGCATTAACCGGAATAAAGTAGCCCGCATCCGATTTCAGTGCATTGGCTTCCAGGGCCTGTAACGGGCTATTCATGGTATCCGTGAGATGCACCAGGAAAAATGTATCATTGGAAACATCGAGGTTCCGCTCACTCAGGAAATATACATCAGGCCCATACAAAGTACTGCCACCTTTTACCGGGCAAAGGTTCCTGATCCTGCGACCGTTAAAGGCAATTTCATGATGCAGCATCGCTGAAAGCTCCGTGCCTTCATAACCACCCGACTTGTTAATTTGCCAGATGACACTTCTGACCCAGCCGGTTTGCCATGGCTCATCATTATGCAGATGATTCACGGTTATAAATAACTCATCCTTTGTGAGTGCAATGGCGGGATAGTCACTCCACAACGAGTCATTCAACGGGTTGCCGGGCAATTCGTAAAAATTCCATGCCCCGCCGGGGAAATCATTTTGCGAAAAAGCCACGATAATACTGGAGGTAACATCTGTGAATCCTGCCAGGAAAACCACCGCAAATTTATTTTCCACCGGATCATAAATGGCTTTGGGATCATACTTGTCGTTGACATTGCCCAATGTTGTTGCAAAAGCATCCAGTGAAATATACTTTATTGTTGTATCCGCATTCAGGTCGTACATAAAAATGGTTGAATTCATCACCGACACCACATAGCCGCTGTTGGAAACTGCAATATCATTATCGTTGGGAACGGAATAATTATAGAGGTTGCCCTGGAAATTGCGCCATACAAACGGCGTATCCAATACATCTCTTGTAGCTGACGTCTTGTTGATGCGCGCCTTTGCCCTATCGATCTGCTTTTGCAATTGCTCCTTTTTCTCTTCCAGCATTTTCATATCCTTAAACTCATCACCGGCTTCATGCTCAAGACTGATCAGTGACGGACTCCAGTCATTGCTGATCTCACTCACCTTTTCTGTTCCGCCCAATGCAATATGAAACGGCAGTTGTTGCGCTACAGACGATTCTGCAGCAGCGATCAACAGGCTTAAAGAAAGCATCCACTCAAATCTCATGGATAATAATTTTAAGTGAAGCTAAAATAACTCAATTAATATTCAGCGCTTACATGAATAATATCCACGACCGGCATTACTGCTGAAAGAAATGAAGGAAGCCGCGCATCCCGTTTACGCAGCGCACGTATGGAAGGTTTAAGCCGGCATCTTCCTGCACAAACAGCTGATAGTCCGGATTTCATAGCCTCTGAAAAGCATAGTTAGGGAAAAATGACATCATCTTATTGCCGCTAACTGTAACTTTTATCCATTCTTTTGCCTCTCATTATTTATCATTGTAAAAAATCATAGTTATGCAGCTTACCATCCAGGGATTATCCAAAACATATGCAAACGGTGTGATAGCACTCAATAATGTTTCACTGACCATTCCAACCGGCATGTATGGCCTGCTCGGACCAAATGGTGCAGGCAAATCAACCCTTATGCGAACCATTGCGACACTGCAGGATGCAGACAGCGGCAGCATTCAGCTGGAGGAGATAGATGTGCTGAAAGATAAAATGGCGGTGCGAAAAATACTGGGTTATCTCCCGCAGGAATTCGGTGTGTATCCTAAAGTTTCCGCACAGGACATGCTGGAGCATATTGCTGTGCTGAAAGGCCTGACTGCCGGCAGAAAAGAACTTGTTCAGTCATTGCTGCAAAAAGTAAATTTATATAACGACCGCAAAAAATCACTCAGCGGCTTTTCCGGAGGCATGAAGCAACGATTCGGTATCGCTCAGGCATTGCTTGGTGATCCCAGGCTGATCATTGTTGATGAACCAACAGCAGGGCTTGATCCGGGTGAACGCAACCGGTTTTACAACCTGCTTTCTGAAATCGGAGAAAACCGGATCGTGATTCTCTCCACCCATATTGTGGATGATGTTAAGGAATTATGTTCCAACATGGCCATCATTGACAAAGGCACTTTGCTCTTCGCCGGTTCACCCGCTGATGCGCTGCAATCGCTCCACCAAAAAATCTGGACAAAGTATATTTCCAAAGCGGAAGTGCCTGCCTATATGGAACGGTACAAAGTAATTTCAACCCGTATGGTAGGCGGCCAACCTCTGATACACATTTACAATGGCAATGATCCGGGTGAAGGATTCGCGGCGGCAGATGCAGACCTGGAAGATGTTTTCTTTTCGAGAATCGCCGGCCTCAATTGAAGCAAACAATTTCCATAAATATTCATCCTGAAAGCGGCCGCATTTTCAATCATTATTTTTTCCTTCACTCACTTTCAATACTATGTTCTGGAACATTTTCCGTTTTGAAGTAAGATACTGGCTGAAGCAGCCCATGATTTATATTTTTTTATTTGTCAATGCACTGCTGATCTTCGGGGCAACAAGCAGCGACTCTGTGCAGGTGGGAGGCGCTGTCGGCAACGTCAACAAGAATGCTCCCTTCGTTGTAGAAAATTTCTATGCTGTCATTTCCATTATCAGCCTGCTGATGGTAACGGCGTTTCTCAATGTGGCGGCGGCACGTGACTTTAATTTCAATACCCATCAGATCATTTTTTCTACGCCTTTGAAAAAGTCCTCCTTCCTCATGGGACGTTTTTTCGGTGCTGCTTTCGTTTCCATATTGCCTTTTCTCGGTGTTTCCATCGGAAACATATTAGGCGCCATGATGCCATGGGTGGATGAAGCCCGCGTTGGTCCTACTTCCGCCAGCGGGCACCTGATGGGACTGATTGTATTTATTATTCCCAACATTCTCTTTGCCGGCGCTTTCATTTTTGCCATAGCCGCACTGACACGGAGCACAATCTATTCCTTCATCGGCACAATTATTCTGCTCGTAGGTTATGGTATTGCGAACGGACTTGTCAGGGACCTGAAGAACGAATACCTGGGAACACTGATCGATCCTTTCGGCATACGCACCTTTTCTGTCGCAACCAAATACTGGACTGTAGCAGATAAAAACACCATGTCGCTTGGGTTAACCGGCATCATGCTGGTGAACAGGTTAATCTGGCTGGCGGCTGCCGGGCTCATCCTTGCATTCACTTTCGCAAGGTTCTCGTTTACGGAAAAATCGCGCGGAAGAAAACGCCGCACACAGGATGACAAAGAACTCAGGCCTTCCTTCGGTATGTTCCAGGCGCTGCCCGCTGTAACATTCTCCAACACCGCTGCGCATCAATTCAAACAATTCATCAACCAGGTACGCCTCGACTTCTCAGGTATACTGAAGAGCACGGCGTTTATCGTGATTATCCTTGCCGGCATCATCAACATGGGTTCATCAATGGCATTTGTAACTGATTCAGGTTATGGGAATAAATCGTTTCCGGTCACGTATATCATCATCGATTCCATCCGCGGCACCTTATACCTGTTCCTTGTTGCCATCATCACGTTTTATACGGGTGTGCTGGTATGGAAAGAACGTGACGCCAAAGTGAATGACATTTATGATGCATTGCCTTTTGCAAGATGGATTTCTCCCGTTTCCAAATTCGTTGCCATGGTGCTTATTGTATTGGTGATACTACTCGTCGCCTGTCTCACCGGAGTGGTAACACAAACCTTATACGGATTTTATGATTTCAAACCCGGCGAGTACATTATTGAGTTGCTGGTGCTTGATCTCCTGTTCTTCATTTACCTCATCGCATTATCTGTTTTTATTCATACAACTGTCAACAACCGGTACATTGCCTATTTTATATTTATCGCATTCATTATCGGTAACCTTTTTGCCTGGTCGGCCGCAGATGTGGAATCCAACATGGTCATCTTCGGCGGTATTCCCAGTCATACCTATTCCGACATGAATGGATTAGGTCCGTATATACAGGGCTTAACATGGTTTAATATCTACTGGTTACTTTTTTCCGGCTTGTTAATCATGACATGCATTCTTTGCTGGGTGAGAGGTAAAGAAACAGCATTCAGGTACAGGTGGTCATCAGCCAGGGCAGCATTTTCGGGAAGATACCGTTATATCACTTTGCTTTTATTGGCAGGATGGCTCATCACTGCTGCCTTTGTCTTTTATAATACCAAGGTGCTCAACCAATATACCACGTCCATTGCTAAAGAGAAGTTGCAGGCGGAATATGAACGTCGCTATAAAAAGTATGAAAACATCAATCAGCCGCGCATCACAGATATCCGTTACCAGATTGATCTTTACCCCGAAAAACGTAACCTGCAGGTGAAGGCGGAAGCAATGGCCCATAATGCAGGCAGCCGTGCCGTTGATTCGCTGCATTTTACAATGGTCGACGGTTTCGATATCACGATTGAAATACCAGGTGCCAGTGTTGCGCTTGATGATCAGCAACATCAATACCGCATTTACCGGTTGCAACAACCGTTGCAGCCAGGCGACAGCCTGCGTATGACAATCACTTCATCCTACCAATGCCGTGGATTTGAAAACAATGTGCGGTTTCTGCAGATCGAAGGCAATGGTTCCTTCTTCAATAATGCGGAGATTCTCCCGCAGATTGGTTACCAGTCAGGTAACGAAATAGCGGATAAGAACCGCCGGAAAAAATGCAATCTGCCCGAACGGGAAAGAATGCCTGCACTCGTAAGAAACTGTGCCGATGCCTGCATGAATACCTACCTCAGCAACAGTTCCGACTGGGTAAATGTGGAAACAGTGATGAGTACGGCAAAAGACCAGGTAGCTGTTGCGCCGGGCTCATTGCTGAAAGAATGGACAGAAGGCGACCGTCGTTTTTTCCATTACCGTCTCGATCATCAGTCGATGAATTTCTATTCATTCATCTCTGCGCGATATGAAGTAAAACGCGACAAATACAAGGACATTGACCTGGAAGTTTATTACTCCAAAGGCCACGAATACAACGTGGATAAGATGATGAGCTCATTGAAAAACTCTCTCAAATATTACACTGAAAATTTCGGCCCGTATTATCATCGCCAGGCACGTATCATCGAGTTCCCCAGGTATTCCTCCTTCGCACAGGCTTTCCCTGGTACCATGCCATACTCCGAGAGTATCGGCTTTATTGCCAACCTCGAAGATCCGGAAGATATTGACATGGTTTACTATGTGGTAGCCCATGAGATGGGACATCAGTGGTGGGCGCACCAGGTGATTGGCGCCAACATGCAGGGAGCCACATTGCTGTCGGAAACTATGGCTCAATATTCGGCGCTTATGGTAATGGAAGATATGTACGGCAAAGAACAGATGCATAAGTTTCTGAAGTATGAGATGGATCGTTACCTGCGCTCACGCGGCACGGAAACCATTAAGGAAACACCCTTACTGAAAGTGGAAGAACAGGGATACATTCACTATCGGAAAGGCAGCGTAGCAATGTATTACCTGAAGGAAATGATTGGCGAAGACAACATCAACAAAGCATTGAAAGATATGATTGACTCTTTTGCCTACCGGAATCCGCCCTATCCCAATTCTTATCAGCTGGTTGACCGCTTTGGCTATGTAACTCCTGACTCCCTTCAGTATATCATCACTGATCTGTTTTATGATATGACCGTCTTTAATAACCGTGCGCTGAATGCTTCCTATAAAAAACTGCCGGATGGGAAATTTGAAGTGACCTTGCAGGTGCAATCAGAGAAATTCAAAGCCGACTCCCTTGGAAAAGAAACCAGGGTACCAATTCACGACTGGATTGAAATCGGTGCTTTGGCTGCACCAGAAGACGGTAAGAAAAACGGCAAACAGTTATACAGCGAGCGTATTAAAATGAATGCAGACACCAGCACCTTCACCTTTGTGGTGGATCAGCAACCCGACAAGGCAGGCATCGATCCCAACTACTACCTCGTCGACCGCATGCCTGACGATAATCTGAAAGACGTGGATGAGAAAAATTGACTTGCACCTTACCCGCAGGCATTTCAATCATCCTGCTGCATGCTGATCCATCTACCGCTGCTTACATACCGGATGCGAAGAGCAGGTTGAGATCCGTAGACTTCATATTGAATTTTTCACCAAGATGAAAATTGGTCAGTGTACCTTTATAAACATACACGCCATTACGGATATGCGGATGAACACTCATCAGCTTATCAAACCCGCCAAGCTGGCTGGCTTCCAGCAACATCGTCGTCATTACATTGCTGATGGCTTGCGAAGCGGTGCGCGGTACCCTCGAAGGAATATTGGGAACACAATAGTGGATGACATCATATTTCTTAAAGATTGGATTGGTGTGTGTCGTTACTTCTGAGGTTTCGAAACAACCACCCTGATCAATGCTCACATCCACAATGACTGACCCGGCACGCATGCGCGATACCATGTCTTCTGTAACAATAATGGGCGTACGCCCTGATTTCGAATGCACGGCTCCCACTGCCACATCTGCCCTGGCCAGTGCTTTCGCCAGCACATCAGGCCTGATAATGGAAGTAAATACCCGTGCTCCGATATTTCGCTGCAGGCGCTTCAGCTTGTAGATGGAGTTATCAAATATTTTCACCTCAGCCCCAAGAGCGATGGCGGTACGGGCAGCGTTTTCTCCAACTGTTCCGGCACCTAATATGACCACGTTGGCAGGTGGAACACCGGCAATGCCTCCCAGCAAAATTCCTTTGCCATGATTCAGGTGGCTCAGCAATTCAGCCGCAATCAAAATGGCCGTACTACCGGCAATTTCACTCATGCTGGCAACTATCGGAAACGAACCTGATTCGTCCTGAATGTATTCGTATGCCAATGCAATCACTTTCTTTTGTAGTAACAGCCCGAGGTAATCCGCCGTTACCGTTGGCAGGTGGATGGGGGAAATAACAATTTGCCCCGGATGAAGCATGTGAATATCCTCTTCAGAGAGCGGAGCCACTTTAAGGATGATGCTGGCATTGAAAATCTCTTTTGTATCATAAGCGATTTCAGCACCCGCTTCCGAATATTCATTGTCGGTTATGTGTGAACCTTCTCCCGCTTTGGATTCAACAATAATGCGGTGATGGTGGCCAACCAGGATGGAAACGGCACCCGGCGTGAGCGCAATCCTGTTTTCCTGGAAATGACGCTCCCTCGGTATTCCGATAAACAGCTGATCCTGCTTCCGGGCAACTTCCAGCAGCGATTCCTTGGGTACAAGCCCGATGCCTGTCATCAGTTCTTCGGGCATCCTGATTTTTTTTTCATCATTCATGGCAGCTCTATTGTCAACAGCCTTTCCTGTTCATTTAGTATTTCCAGATTCAGTGTTACTATATCTTCCGGCAGTAACTGCCTGATCAACTCCGGCCATTCGATAAACATATAACAACTTCCCGAAAGATAATCTTCAATACCAATTGCCAGTGCCTCTTCCAGTGTTTTCAGGCGAAACAGATCAAGATGGTATATCCGTTCAGCTCCCTGGTATTCATGTACTATGGCAAAGGTGGGACTGTTCACCTGTTCCTTCACACCTAATGCACGGCACAGAGCGGCAATGAGGGTTGTCTTGCCTGCGCCCATTTCGCCGTAACAGGCAAAAATCCTCCTGTCTCCGCTGTCACGTAAAACCTGTTCGGCCACTGCCGGCAATGCTGACAGAGAGGAAACAACGATTTGCTTCTTCACGAAGTGAAGCTATAAAAAAGTTGAAAGAGGAACCGTTTAAATAATGAATTTATCAATGCCGGCATGAAGCAGGATTGATTTGCGAACTGTGTAAGATTCGTGCAAAGCATAGCCGAAGTAGTAGGTGATAATTTTGCGGTTAATGCCTTTATACTTTTGATGCAACCAATCTTTCATTTCCTCTTCATTAACCATTAAATGCGCTGCAACCATGAATTGCCCTAATTTAGGGCTCCGTTTACCAACCCTGCTCCCGTTTTATGCGTCTCCGTTTCCTGCAATGGCGAACAATAATCATATTGCTGTTGTCAATAACTTTCAACAGTCCGCTGTTGTATGCACAGGATGACATCACCGTTTTCCAGGACCAGGTTTATGTTCCCAATATAAAGACCGTTCAGCTATATGTGGATCCGATATTACTGAGTGATCCCGTAATACCTTTAAACAGTAAGGTTCAACTGCACCTTGAGTTTGACGACCTGAATGCCGATAAGAGAAACTACTATTATACTTTCATTCATTGCAACTTCGACTGGACACGCTCTGAATTAAACGAGTTTGACTACCTGTCGGGATTTCGCGAACAGGACATCAGCACCTTTGAATTCTCGTTCACTGCCCTGCAGACTTATACACACTATGAGGTTTTATTTCCCAATGAAAATGTTCAACTGACGAAGTCGGGCAATTACCTGCTGAAAGTGTACGCCGACAATGACCCTGATCACCCCATCATTACAAGACGCTTCGTGGTTTTTTCAAGCAAGGCTGATATAGTGACTAATGTGCATCAGCCTTATGATCCCAAATATACATTGAAGTACCAGGAGATTGATTTCAGCATCCGTTACAATGGCCTCACAATATCCAACCCGATCAATGATGTAAAGGTTGTGCTGATGCAGAATTTCAGATGGGACAACGCTATCGCCCATTTGCAGCCGCTTTTTATGAAACCTTATCAGCTTGATTATTCCTACGACCTCGTGAATGCCTTTCCGGCAGGTAAAGAGTTCCGGTACTTTGACACACGCAGCATAAGATATAGAACCGAACATGTGCGCGAACTGAATTTTGAAGGCAAACAGGTGGAAGTGATCCTCTTTCCTGATGAGCCGAGAGAGGATGAACCGTATGAGTTTTATGCAGACATTAACGGGAAATATATACCCGGAATTTTTGAAGGCTTCAACCAGAACGCTGAACCTGATTATACCTGGGTGAATTTCACGTTGCCTGTTGATTACCCGCTGAAAAACTTAGATGTGTTCATCACCGGGCAGATGTGCGACTGGAAGCTGTCGAGCCAGTTCATGATGCAATATGATCCCGGAAAACATGCTTATACCTGCAAGGCCTACCTGAAGCAGGGTTACTATGAATATGAATATGTGACGGTTGAAAAAGGCAGCGGTACAGTTACTGATGATATCCTCGAAGGCAATGCTTATGAAACAGAGAACACTTATCAATTGCTTGTTTATTACCGTTCATTCACCGGCCGTTATGATGAAGTAATTGCCTATAAGGCTACTGATTCTTTTAATAAAAACAGGTAATGCTTTCCCGGCATTTTCAGGCGACTGTTGCGATTTTCAGCTTCAGCGTTGATTCTTCCGCCACTTCAAGGTCCCAGGTCCTGCCGGTTATCAAAGCCCTGTTGTCAGGTTCATGGCCGGCCGGAAAACCAAAGCAAACAGGGTAATCGTATTCGGCAACATGGCCGGCAATAATCTCATAAGCCGATTGGCCGAATGGATTTTTCTCATCCTTGTTTTTCATATCTGAAAAGTGACCTACTACCAATCCTGCCAATGCATCCAGCTTTCCCGATCGTTTCAGGCTGATCATCATCCTGTCGATATGATAAAGCTGTTCATCAATATCCTCCAGGAACATGATTTTACCCGCAGTGTCGCAATCAGATACTGAACCTGTCAAAGCATGCAGTAGTGAAAGATTACCGCCGCAGAGTACGCCGGTTGCTTTTCCGGGCCGGTTTAAGTCATGTGCCGGAATCGTGTAACGCAGGGGCTTTCCAAATAAAACCGCCTGCAGTGATGTAAAGGCTGCAGAAGAGGCAGCAGCAAAATTAAATGCCATCAGCGAATGAACGGATGGCAGATCATAAATGGCCTGTAGATGGGAATGAATCACCGTAATATCGCTGAAGCCACATAACCATTTGGGCGCTTTTAAAAATTTCCTCCAGTCAATGTTATCAATGATGCGCAGAGTTCCATAACCGCCTCTTGCAAACAATACCGCCTTTATGGCTTCATCATCGAGCATGCGTTGCAGGTCGCGTGTACGCAGTGCATCATCGCCCGCAAACTGAAAATATTCCGCGCCTATGCTTTCGCCGGTCACCACCTCGAGGTTCCATTCCGTCAGCATGTCAATACAGGGTTGTATTTCCGCCTGCATAATTTTTCGTGCGGTGGAAACAATGCCAATCTTATTTCCCGGACGCAATATTGCTGGATTCTTCATGGTCTGATTTAATATAAGGTGTTACCGCTAACCATCTGTCTGTTGGAAAACGCATCTCCTTCAGATGGCGCTGTTATATCAAAATTAATGAACTTCATCAGAACATTTCATGCCGCGTTGCAACGATTCGTTAGCAGGCTGCGGAAAAGGGAAATTACCGGTCGGTGAAAAGTGCAGTCACTGAATTATGCTGCAGCGTAAGGAACTTGTATAAATTTATGCTGATTTTTGCGTCCGCCATGAAAAACACACCCAAACGATATACAGTAACCGCTGCACTGCCCTATGCAAATGGCGGTATTCATCTGGGCCATCTGGCCGGTGCCTACATTCCCTCCGATATCTATGTCCGTTACAGAAGGCTGAGAGGCGATGATATCATTTTCGTTTGCGGATCTGATGAACATGGCGTTCCCATCACATTAGGTGCGCGCAAAGAAGGCATCACACCACAGCAGTTCGTTGATAAGTATCATCAACTGATGAAAAGCAGCTTTGAACAATTTGGAATTTCATTCGATATCTATGCACGCACTTCCAATAAGGTTCACCATGAAACCGCACAGGAATTTTTTCTGAATCTGTATAAGAAGCATGATTTCATCGAAGAAACATCTTTACAGTTTTACGATGAACAGGAAAAAACATTTTTAGCCGATCGTTACATACAGGGCACTTGTCCAAATTGCGGTTATGAAAAAGCGTATGGCGACCAATGCGAACGTTGCGGCACTTCTCTTTCACCGAAAGACCTGATTAATCCCATTTCCGCGCTGAGTGGCAAATCACCCATACTGAAAGAAACCAAACACTGGTTTCTTCCATTGCAAAATTATGAAGGCTGGTTGTGTGAATGGATTTTAGACAGTCACAAAGATGACTGGAAAGCAAATGTGTACGGACAGTGCAAGTCGTGGCTCGACCAGGGTTTGCAGCCGCGTGCCATGACAAGAGATTTGGATTGGGGTGTGAAAGTACCATTGCCTGATGCGGAAGGCAAGGTGTTGTATGTGTGGTTTGATGCGCCGATTGGATACATTTCAGCGACGAAAGAATATTTTATCAATCGGGAAACGGGGCTGATGAACAGTGAAAATGTAATGTCTGCCTCCTGGGAAGATTACTGGAAAAGTCCAGATGCCAAACTCATTCACTTCATTGGTAAAGACAACATAGTCTTTCACTGCATTATTTTTCCGGCAATTCTGCATGCGCATGGTGAATACATTGTTCCCGATAATGTTCCGGCCAATGAATTCCTGAATCTTGAAGGTGATAAACTTTCCACTTCCCGTAACTGGGCAGTCTGGCTGCATGATTATCTTATTGATTTTCCCGGCAAGCAGGATGAATTGCGCTATGTACTCACCTCTATTTTACCGGAAGCTAAGGACAGCGATTTTTCATGGAAAGATTACCAGGCACGCATCAACAACGAGTTGGTGGCGATACTTGGAAATTTTGTGAACCGCACACTGGTACTTACCAGGAACTATTTCGAAAGCAAAGTTCCGCCACGTCATGCATTAAATGCACTAGACAACGAGTGCCTGGAACAACTGCGCAGCATTCCGCAAAAGATTGCAGACAATGTGGAAGCATACCGTTTCCGTGATGCCCTGAGTGAGCTGATGAACCTCGCCCGCGCCGGCAATAAATACCTTGCAGATAATGAACCCTGGAAAGTGATCAATACCGACAGGCAACGCGTGGAAACAGTTCTAAATTTATCACTTGAAATTACGGCAGCACTTGCCATTTTAAGTCAGCCATTTCTTCCTGCCACTTCCGAAAAAATTTTGACAATGCTCCATCTCGGTAAGGTGAAGTGGGAGGATGCAATCGGCAAGCCATTGCTGACAGCAGGACATCAGTTGGGAGAAGCTTCGCTCTTATTTAAGAAGATTGAAGACGAAGAAATTGCAAAGCAACTTGAAAAACTACAGTCGACAAAACAAGTAGTAGCACCAACGGTTACATCAAATGATCCGTCAACAGCGGAATCGCTAGTTGAAAAATCCATTATCACTTACGACGACTTTGCAAAGCTGGAATTGAAAGTGGGTACTATTGAAGCAGCGGAAAAAGTTAAGAAGGCCGACAAACTGCTTCAATTGAAAATCAATCTCGGCACGGAAGTTCGTACGATCGTATCCGGAATAGCAGAACATTATGCGCCAGAAAATATTATTGGTCAGCAAGTATGTGTGGTGGCCAATCTTGCACCGAAAAAAATCAAAGGCATCGAATCCAGAGGCATGATCCTGATGGCAGAAGAAGAAAACGGCAAGCTGAAATTTGTGATGCCTTCAGAGAAAATTCCGGAAGGGAGTACCATCTCCTGATCTGGCTGCGATTTGCAAATCCGTCCTGAAAATCTCCAGACCTGCATTGACGCCATATCTCTGTTTCCTTCATCGACTTTGCGGTTGGGCTTGTCGGGGCAGGGCGGTGTAAGATGATGCTACGAAACAGGTTTTTCTTCAGTAGCGTTTAAAGAGCATACGCAGATAAAATGTCAGCATTCGTCATGCTCACCATAACTTCATCTAAAATGCTGACAGATTGTCAAACATGATAACAATCATATATTATCATGCTGCATATCCCGACCAAGGGCTTCTCTAACCCAAGCCAGTCTTTATTCCTTTTTTATTCGTTGCTGATTGGGCAATCTCGGATACCGCAGAAATCTGATGCTCATTCGTATGAAAGGTCCGGCGCGTTACCGCAATTGGAATTCTCATAGCAGTTCATTGTTATTAATAATAACTTTTATTAGTGACAGAGAAATTATGGGTTTCAAAATAACGTTGTCAGGTATGCTGATCACATGCATTCTTCCGGATTCGCGCTTATCGTAAAATTGAAATTTGCATTTCAAATTGTGCTTCAGCTTGCAAGTTAAAGAAGCTAAAATACCATGGTGTTCAGTTTTCTTTTTCATGGCACAATTTTCGACGATGAAGCATTATGTTGGGATTGGGATCAAAGCATCTCAATTGAATATGAAAACCAGTTTATCAAATGATTTGTTGAAAAGTACTTTAGCGGTATTTCTGCTGTTTCTTACACTAAGCACATCCGGCGCCGCAACAATAACGCAACTTTCAGGTTTTTACCACAATGGCCAGGTTTTTTTGACTTGGGAAAACGTGCCTGACACGCTTGTTTACTATAAGGTTTACCGCTCTATCATTCCTATTACATCATCTCTGCAATTGCAATCCTGCGAATACCTCGGCTATACAAATTTTGAATCGTCCAGGGATCACAATCTTTCCCATCACGATAAGTTGATTGACTATTTATCCATCGATTCCGGCAAAACAAAACTTAGCGCTGACAAAGGATTATTTGTCGCCACAACCCTTTCTAACGGAAGCTATTATTACGCAGTCACCACCTTGAAGAACAACGTGGAAGAAACGGCTGTTTTGCCGGGTGCAAATTCACTCGTTCAGCCAATCTTTGAAAGTGTGGCAAAACCACGACCCGCTTTTCAACAAGTGAGAATTATTTCGTCTCAAATAGTGGAGATCTATACACAGTTTACCAGCATGAAATATTCGGGCGACAAATTACTGATGAACAAGGTCGGATTTGTTGCCATGGATTTTGCATTGAACAGGAACCATTCAAGCGGCAATCAGCCTCTGCGACTTAAGTTTCATCCGGGAGGCGCTGATTTTTTATCGGTTGGAACTGTTCCTTTTGAGAACGAAATGCTAATCAACCCTGAAGATTATTTTCCATGCCAAAGTACTTCCGGTTTCTGGGGTGCCAATGAGAATTATGATCTGTATGATGCGAGCAAGAATAGCATTCCTCCTGTTACGGGCATCAATTACAATTATACTCATCAGCGATTGAATTTAATACTGGATTGGGCAATCGCATATTTACCCATCGACAGTAATCGCATCTATTTGACAGGAAGTTCCTTCGGCTCCATCGGTGCTTACTTCTATGCGATGACCTATCCTGAAAGACTGGCCGCAGTAAAACTCAGCGTCGGTTGTTTTAACCTCGCTTTTGAAAATGATTCAAATGAAGTATTTACCCTCAATACCGGAAATGGGAATAGAATCCAGGGCAATAACAGGTTTGGCACTGTTTCCACAAACCTGGAAACAAATCTTGGCATCCCTACCTATTATTTATTAAATGGTGGTTGGATGGCAGGCTCTTACAGCTACAAAAATTTTCCTGTTTTTTACAGCATTAACGGCAAGCGGGATACCATGGTTGGTTGGACTGAAAAGCCAATGTATTATGATTCAATAAATACCTACCATTTGGGAGGTTACTATTTTTACGATAGCCGGTCACATGGCGGAAAGGGTTCCACCTGGAGTGATGACAATTTTGATTTGTACCGTTATTCCAGAAACCATTCTTATCCTGCTTTTTCCAATTGCAGTGCAAATGAGGATTACGGAAACGGCAGCGCCAACAGCGGCGCATCGTTTGGTTCTGTAAATGGCTTTCTCGACTGGGATGAAAATATAGAGGACATGACTCATAGCTGGAGTGTTTCGATCTTTCTGCGGGATTTGTCAACATCAACAGGTGAACTGATTCATGCCCCAACCACCTGCACTGTTGACATTACTCCAAGGAGATTGCAGCAATTCGCTCCTGCTATTGGTGATACGATTTTGTGGACAGTCACAAGAAATCAATTCATAATACAATCAGGTAGTTTTTTTTATACGGGAGACCCCTTCACTATTCCAGGAGTAATGGTCTTTTCCGATGTAGTAAAGGTTGGGGTGGTTGTTAAAACCATTACAGATACTTCAGAGAGAAGTGTGCTTTCGATGGTTATTTTTCCCAATCAGGTTGTAAACAATGCAAACATCACCTGGACTGTACCCTATGCCGGAAAGTATTCAATGAAAGTTTATGATATAGATGGACGGTGGGTGAATACATTAGTGGAAGGCTATGAAATTGAAGGCCTTCACAATTGCATATGGAATGGTGATGATTTCTCAGGAAATCCCGTCTCTTCCGGTCTGTACTATGTTTTGCTGGAAAATGGCAAATGCGCGACAATAAGCAAATGTGTTGTAACAAAGTGAAGTTGAACCAGCTAATCCAACGACTTTCTACGATCCGTGAAAAACAACAGTTACTAATCTAAGCAGCGTTTTGCAACAAAGAGTATCTGCCCCGGTGTGCAATTGGCAACATTAGGTTACGCTACGAATTAACCCGTGTCCACTCCCTAAGAATAAACAGGGCAGTGCAAGTATACAGCAAACCCAAATGCAACCAAAATCCCAACGCTTCGTCACATTAACTACCTGATCACCACCTCAAATTTCGTTCATTAAATTATTTATCCCTGACCTTCTTTCTAATCCTGAAATCAAATACTACCTTCGAAGCCCGTAACTGAATCTTTCATGGCAACCACAAAGTACATCTTCGTTACGGGCGGAGTTACCTCTTCACTCGGTAAAGGAATCATCTCCGCATCACTTGCAAAACTGCTGCAGGCAAGAGGTTTCAAAGTCACTATACAGAAGTTCGATCCTTACATCAATGTTGATCCGGGAACACTCAATCCGTATGAACATGGCGAATGTTATGTAACCGATGATGGCGCCGAAACCGACCTTGACCTGGGCCATTACGAACGCTTTCTCAACCACCCTACTTCGCAGGCGAACAATGTAACCACCGGCAAGATTTACCAGGAAGTCATCAACAAAGAACGCGAAGGCGCTTACCTTGGAAAGACCGTGCAGGTGATTCCGCACATCACCGATGAGATCAAAAGAAGAATTCAGTTGCTCGGCAATTCAGGTGACTATGAATTGGTGATTACAGAGATCGGCGGTACCGTGGGCGACATTGAATCCCTGCCATATATTGAGGCAGTACGTCAGTTAAAATGGGAACTCGGGAATTCCAATTGTCTTGTTATTCACCTTACACTGGTTCCCTACTTAAAATCAGCTAAAGAGCTGAAAACCAAGCCAACACAACATTCTGTTAAAGAGTTGCTTGAAAATGGTGTGCAGCCGGATATTCTTGTATGCAGAACCGAATACCATCTTAATATGGACCTGCGACGCAAGATTGCTTTGTTCTGCAATGTGACAACGAATGCCGTAATTGAATCGATTGATGCCGAGTCTATTTATGATGTGCCATTACTGATGCTGAAGGAGAACCTCGATAAAACGGTATTGTCAAAACTCAAACTACGGACCGGTGATGAACCGAACCTGGATAAGTGGAAAGAGTTCATGGGTAAGCTGAAAAATCCAACTTCAGAAGTGAAGATCGGGCTCATCGGAAAATATGTAGAACTGACTGATGCCTATAAATCAATCCGTGAAGCATTTGTGCATGCAGGGGCGGTGAATGAATGTAAGGTAGACCTGATTTCGATCCACTCCGAACATATCAATCCTCAAAACGTAACTCAACTGTTGGGCGGACTCAGTGGCATACTGGTGGCGCCCGGTTTTGGCCCGCGTGGTATTGAAGGCAAGGTGACCGCCATTAAATATGCCCGTGAAATCAATCTTCCGTTTTTCGGTATTTGCCTGGGCATGCAATGTGCCGTGGTTGAATATGCGCGCAATGTTTTAGGTTGGACTGATGCCAATTCAACGGAGATGAACATGGATACCAGCAAGCCGGTGATTGATATGATGGAAGAGCAGAAGAAAATTGTGATGAAAGGCGGCACAATGCGACTCGGTGCATATGAATGCAATCTGAAAAAATCGTCGAAAGCTTATCAGGCATATCTGCAGACCACCATATTTGAGCGGCATCGTCACCGGTATGAATTCAACAATAAATACCTGGCTGCCTTTGAAGAGGCTGGATTGCAGGCAACCGGCGTGAACCCAGAAAGCAACCTCGTGGAAGTGATAGAACTTAAAAAACATCCATGGTTTGTCGGCGTGCAGTACCATCCTGAATTAAAAAGTACCGTTGACAGCCCCCACCCGCTTTTCGTTAAGTTTGTGCAAGCCGCAATGGAAGACCACAAGCGAAAAGATAACAGCAGCACTCCTACACTTTCTCAATCAACGCCTGTTTATCTGTAACTGCCGGTTAACGGCCGTTATCACATTGCTCTATCCTGCATGAAAGCATGTCATTATTGCAACACTTATTTTATTCAAAACTGATTTGCACAAAAACTGAAAGGGTAAGCTCGTCAATTGCCTTCAATCTATAATGATTGAACGTCGGGCTCAGGTGCTGTCATTAGATTCCCATACACTCAAAAGTTGAACTGCTGAGCAATAATCAGCTACCCAGCATTTCCCATCCTTCATCACAAACAAATGGAATGGAACGGCGCTTTTGACATTCAGGCAAATTCATGTAGGTTTGCGCACCCAAATCGGACGGAGGGCGACACTTTTATACATTATGCCCTGGTTCCGCAAAACCAATAAAACTTAGTGCATGGACAGGAATGCGGTAATAGGATTTATATTGTTTGCAATAATCTTTGTCGTCTACATTTATATCAACACGCCGTCGCAGGAGGAGACCGATCGGTTAAAACGGCAACAGGATTCCATAGCACTTGTACAAAAGCAACGCCATGAGCTTGATTCTGTAAATGCCCTCATTCCCGACAGCAGCAGGGTGGTGAAGCAAGGAGATACTTCATTGAACAACCCGACTGCCAGTCTTTTTGCGGATTCAGCCATCAGGGCTGAAGAAACGGTGAGCATTGAAAATGAGGTGATGAAACTCAAGCTCTCGAACAAAGGCGGCAAAGTGGTTTCCGTGGAGTTGAAAAAATTCAAAACATTCAATCAGCAACCACTCATCCTCTTTGATGAAAAGAACACCTTCTTTAACTACGCTTTCTTCAATGGAACCACGCAAATCGGAACAGATGGCCTGCTCTTCAAAACCATTGGGAAATCTTTTACTGTTGCCAACAACGATTCCGGGACCATTGTATTCCGTGCTTATGCATCTGACAG
Organism: Chitinophagales bacterium; assembly: GCA_019694975.1. Classification (NCBI taxonomy): domain Bacteria; kingdom Pseudomonadati; phylum Bacteroidota; class Chitinophagia; order Chitinophagales; species Chitinophagales bacterium. The sequence goes on along the minus strand of JAIBAY010000008.1, from coordinate 25,013 downwards.
CCGCTACCTTGAACAACGATACACATTAAAAGGCAACTCCTACCTGCTGAATTATCAGTTTAGTCTTGTTGGAATGGATAGCCTCATCAGTAAAAACAATCCTGACATTAACCTTGAATGGGAAAACAATTTCAATCATACCGAGAAAGATATCACGCTGGAAAAAAACTATGCATCCATATATTTCCGCTACTGGGATGATGACGTGGAAAGCATTTCAGAACATACAACAGGAGAAATGAATGCACCTGGTAAACTGCAATGGGTTTCCTTCAAGCAGCATTTTTTCAATGCCACCTTAATCACAAAGCAACCATTTGCAGCGGGCAACTTCAGTACACAATCCGAAGAAGGCGACGGTTACATGAAGAAGATGACTGCGCAGCTTGTATTACCTTTTGATAACACAAGGAAACAGGTCACTTACCCGATGCAGTTTTATTTTGGACCCAATAATTACCAGGACTTAAAACGCCTTGGCGACTATGACCTGGAGCAGATCATTCCGTTGGGCGCCGGCATTTTTGGCTTCATCTCTTCCCCCATCAATAAATACTTTATTATCCCGCTCTTTAATTTCCTGAATAATTATTTCCTCAATTACGGCCTCATCATCCTGATCATGACGGTGCTGTTACGGATACTGCTCTTTCCACTTAACTACCGTTCCTTTCTTTCGGCTGCAAAGATGCGTGTATTAAAACCGGAGATAGACGAACTTAAGGAGAAGTACAAAGATGATCAGACTCGTTTTGGACAGGAACAACTGAAGCTCTTCAGGTCAGCCGGTGTAAATCCGCTCGGAGGCTGCATACCGGCATTGCTGCAATTGCCGATTCTGGCGGCGATGTACACCTTCTTCCCGCTCTCCATCGAATTGCGTCAGCAGTCACTCTGGTGGACGAAGGATCTCTCCAGTTATGATTCCATCCTCAACCTGGGTTTCAATGTTCCGTTTTATGGCGATCATGTGAGTTTATGGACAATTATCATGACCATCACTTCCATCTTGTTTGCCATCTACAATAATCAGCTTTCAGGTGTTACCGGACAAATGAAATACATGGCCTACATTTTTCCGGTGATGCTGCTCGGTATTTTCAATAACCTTCCTGCCGCCCTTACCTATTACTATTCGCTGTCAAACGTAGTAGCATTCGCGCAGCAATATGTGATTAAGAACTATATCATTGATGAAGATGCCATTCACAGGAAGATTCAGGATAACAAGAAAAAACCCGTTAAAAAATCCAAACTCCAGGAGCGGCTGGAAAATATGGCCAAAGCACAACAACAACAAGTGAAGCGGCAGAAGTAACCGGTTGGCTTCTATTTGTCAGTAAGCTTTTTTGTTTTTTTGTTTACTATTCATGAGTATCTTAATTTTGAAACCATTCTTTACTAAACCCCTATTAACATGCGCACCAAAAAATTTACACTCCTCGCCGTTGCAGTTGCTTTTTCGGCAGCCGCTTTTGCTCAGGTCCCGAAATTCGCATCGAAGCTTCAGCTGGTTAAATCCACACCAGCCATAGAACATAAGATGCTTAGCTTAAATCCGGTAAAGGCCAACGGACTTGAAGTAATCCATCCCGGATATGTTTCCTCCGTCAATTCCAACATCGGAAATTCGGTGACTACCCGTGATATCACGCAAACAATTATCGGTACTACCTACTACGACCTTCAAACCAATTCATCGGTTTGCAACAGGCTGATAAATAATGTAGATGGCACCGTGCAGGCCACCTGGACATTTTCTGCAGGCAACCAAGGTGTTGACCGCGGAACAGGCTATGCTGTACGTTCCGGCGGAACCTGGTCAGCGCCTCCTACCGCTCGTATCGAATCGCAGCGTACCGGCTGGCCAAGCATTGTGCGCACCGGAACTGGTGGCGAATATGTGATTGCACATAATACAGCCGTAAGTCAGTTGCAGTTATCCAGCCGTTCACCGCTGGGTACCGGTAGCTGGACAGAAAACACCTCCACATTAACCAGCCCGATTGCCAGTGGCAACTGGTGGCCGAGAATGGCATCGTCCGGTAATTATATCCATGCAATATCCGTGACGTACCCGGTGGCCAATGGCGGCGTAAAATATAAAGGACAGGACGGGGCACTCTGTTATTCCCGCTCTTCGGATAACGGTGCTACCTGGGACATTGTAAACCAGGTGCCTGAACTGATTGACTCGGCTTACTACAATGGTTTTGGCGGTGACGGATATGCCATTGATGCCAAAGGAAGTACCGTGGCAATTGTAGTAGGCGACGGATACACAGACGTTGTGCTGCTGAAATCCACTGATAATGGCAATACCTGGACAAAAACGCTCGTATGGGATTTCCCCATTGATTTTTATACAGCTGAAATGATTTCCGATGCAGATGGCGACGGCGTGGCTGATACACTCGACTCTACCGATGAAGGTTTCAGTGTATTGATTGATGGCGCAGGCAAATGTCATGTGACCTTCGGCTACGTACGCATTCTTGATGAAGATGACACTCCAACCGGCACCGGTTCTTATTTCCCGGGCACCAATGGTATCGGTTACTGGAATGAATCATTCGCTGAAAATAGTTTGCCTCCAACAATCATCACAGGTTCACTTGACCTTGACGGAAGCGGTGTGCTGGAGATCAACGACCTCGGGCGATACCTTAATTCCGGACTTGCACTGCATCCCAATCTTGCAACAGACGGAACCAATCTCTTTCTCTCCTATACAGCTGTGGTGGAAAACACCGATGACGGATTCGGATTCAACAATGAGCATGTATATGTAATGGCAAGTGATGATGGCGGTGAAAGCTGGCAGGAACCGGTGGATATTAACCTTGCCTACGATGAGTTTTCAAATGGCGCTTTTGGCGACCTGGCAAGAGACGTGATGAACAACAAGATTCAGTTGCTGTATATGCTTGACTATTGCGCAGGTATCGCCAACAACCAGGATTGCAATGTGGGAAAGGAAAACTCCATGATGTATGTGGAAGCCAATGTTGAAGACTTTGGTGTGGCAGGTATCGTAGGTGTTGATGCTGTAAAAAATACTGATCAGACATTATCGCTTTACCCCAACCCTTCCAATGGTTTGCTCACCATGGATTTCAGAAAGTTCAAACAATCAGATGTAAGTGTTTCTGTTACGAACAGCATCGGGCAGGTGGTTAAGACTATCAGCACAGTAAAAGTGACCAATAACAAAGCACAACTCGATCTTTCCGAATTGGAAAACGGGCTTTACTACGTGAATGTTAAATCATTAAATCTCAACTCAACGCTTCCGGTTAATCTTGTGAATGACTAAGCACAGTTGAATCTTCAAAACAAAAAGCCCTTCCAGCCGGAGGGGCTTTTTGTTTTTGTTATTGCCCGGAATGGATCAGGAGCAGTTACGAAATACCCGCTATCAATTGGTTTTATTGTTGAAGCTCCATTAAAAACCACCGCTGCTCCCTTAAAAACGATAACTCACTCCCCAGGTAAATGCCATAGTGGATAAGCAGCATCATAATTTGCATTATGAATTATCCGAAATGTATTATATTGGCTATCCACGTTACTAATAATAACCCAAAACCATCCAACATGAAAAAATTTACAATTGTTACCATGGCACTTTTCTGGGCAACCACCACATTTGCCCAAACCACCGTTGCCCACCGGCCACCACAAGTGAAGCCGCAGTATTACAAAGGGCCTTCAATGGTTCCCATGATCTATTCCGGCAATGAACAGTTACCGGTGCCAACACAATCAACTACCAGCTCATCAGCCATCGGACAGACGCAAACCATCCGAGATATCACGGAAACAGTTATCGGTGATACTTATTATGATCTTCAGACTAACAATGCCACTTCTGACCGGCTCGTGTATAACAGCACAACCGGAACGGTTTCCGCTGTCTGGACATATTCTGCCGGCAACCAGGGCGTCGACCGTGGCACAGGTTACAACTATTTTGACGGAACAGCCTGGGGCGATGCGCCCACGGCAAGAATTGAAACTGAACGCACTGGGTTCACCAATATCTGCATCCCTTCCGGCGGCGCTGAAAACGTTGTGGCTCACAATACGGCCACAAAGGTCATGCAGCAGTCATCGCGTGCAACGGCTGGCACAGGCACATGGGATGAAAGTCTTACCAACCTTGCGAATGATGCTGTTGCCGGAAACTTATGGTCGAAGGTGGCTACCAATGGAAATAATGTGCACGTTATTTCACTCACAACACCTACTGCAAATGCCGGTGCACTTTATAATGGTTTGAATGGCACACCCATGTATTACAGGTCAACCGATGGCGGAACAACATGGGACAAAACAAACGTAGAACTGCCGGATATCACTTCTGAAAACTACGTAGGCTTCGCCGGTGATGCTTACCAGATTGACGCCAATGGCAATACCGTCGCTATTGTAGTGGGCGGAAGTATTGCCAACGATGTGTTGCTGTATAAGTCAACTGATAATGGTGACACCTGGACAAAAACAATCGTTTATCATCATCCTTATTTCAAATTTACAGATGATACTATCACGGATACTAATGGAGATGGTGTTGCCGACAGTATCCGCATCTCTGATGGTTCTTTCGCTGTGCTGGTGGATAATAACGGAATGGTGCATCTCTGGTGGGGCGATATGTTTATTGTGAATGATATTGTAGGCGATGCTGCTTACAGCTACTATTTTACCAATGCATTGATTTACTGGAATGAGTCGTTACCTGAACCAATGACTATTGAAAACCTTGGCGCACTCGACCTCGATGGCAGCGGCTTTCTTGAATTTCCGGATGACGGATCAGGTAGCATCGCCATTGGCACCTTCCCGTTTAAAGGACTTGCATCCTATCCCAGTGCTGCCATTGATGTCAACGGTAACTTATATCTTTCATATATGGCAGCCGTTGAGAATTCTTCCGACGGTGTCGGCCAGGCAATTCGTCATATCTATGTTACCGTGAGTAAAGACAATGGCGAAACATGGGGCGATCCGATTGATGTGGTGAGCGACCCCTTTGCGGAGGGCGCTTACGCTTCACTTGCCCGCAATGTTGATGAAAACCTTCGCCTGCTTTATCAGCGCGACTATTGCTCTGGCATCTCCACCACAACCTATGACCCATGTAACTCAGGAGAGGTTAATGAAATCGTATATGTCACAATGCCTGTCCTGGATCTTGGTATCAATGTCGGCGTGCCTTCGGTCAGCAACGGCAATGCAGCAATTACCATGTACCCGAACCCCTCAACCGGTTTAACTACATTGGATTTTGGAAAAACAGATCAAAGAGAGATTTCGGTTTCTGTTACCAACAGCATTGGCCGCTCTGTTATGAACCTTAACAGTGTTAAGATCATCAGCAATAAGGCACAGATTGATCTTACCGGAATGGAAAATGGACTGTACCATATCCACGTAAAATCCGGAAGTATCACTTCAACCCTGCCGGTGACGCTTGTAAATAATTAGTTTACCCCGTAGCATATTTCCAGAAAGCTCTTCCCTTGCGGAAGGGCTTTTTTATTGTCTTCGATAACTCATTCAATTTTTATCATTAGCTAATGAAATTTCACCTGTCATTTCCATACCCTTTGGTGTTCATCCACCCTTCAGCATTGCAGCATGATTAATTCATAGTGATCATGGACATTCAAGGATGCAGGAAGTTCCATTCCTTACGGCTTATTATGAAATGACAATAAGGTGGAAAGGCGGGAATTCAGCAGCTTCACCATGTTAAAAAACCGTATCATTGATCTTAAATTTTTAATTTTGGCAATCATACATGATTCTGATTTCAAACCAAACCTATTCAACCATGAAAAAATTTACATTCTTTCTCATTTCCATGCTGATCGGTGTCGCGGGGTTTTCGCAGGGGCCGAAAATCACACATAAAGCTGATCCTACAATGAACGTTGACCTGCTCAACGAAAACATCCTGATGCAAGCATCCGTTAAACGGCTTCCGGCAGTTTCGAAAGCCGAAGGCACACGCGATCTCAGCACCGTGGCACTGGGAAGTTCCAGCAACGGATTAACTGTACTAAGCAATGCCTGTAATGTTGTGGTGGCCGATAATACCACCAAGGCCGTCGCTTTTATTCATCGCAATAATGCCGGCGCATTCGGAGGTACAAGTTCACAATACCGGTTCGATGCGTCGAAAGACGGAGGTATCACCTTCATCAACAACATCGGTGCACTGAATCCAAACACGGATGGAGCAGGTGCCGGCGGAAAAAACGGACGCTATCCGCAGGCGGCGCTTATTAATCCTTCCGGCACCGCTGTTCCGGACAGTCTTTACCTGGTGTATGAAGGAACCTGGCACAATGGAGATGCTTCCGCCCCGCTTAATACGTGGGAAGGCACCATATCAGGCGTTGGCCAGCTGGATGGTGATGTGCTGTCTTATACCGAAGTAATTGATTCTGTAAATCATGGTGATGTGGGCATCTTTACATCGCTGGTAAGAGGAAAACCCGGTGAATACTGGACCATGGCTTCCGTGTATGATGAGGATGATATAGCCGGTTATGTGAATGACAGCAGCTTTGCATTGATTAAAGGCGTCTGGAATCCTGCCACGCGTAATGTGGAATGGTCTCTTTCCACCATCATCACCTTGCCTCCCGACCTTGCATTTGACGGAACCACTACATGGCTGGATCCGCTGATTGCCTTCGACCCGACCGGCATGAAAGGATGGATCGTGATCGGCGGCGATTTTATTGATGATGGCATTTATGTTTATCAACCGGTTTTCATGTCAACCAATGATGGCGGTGCAACATGGTCTGAACCAATCTACATCGACCTTACTGCATTTGATAATATCATGATTGATCTTGATCCCAATGGCACCGGCATTCCAACTACCGGTTATGAAGCCGGGCTGGTGGTAGACAAATATGGCAATCCGCACTACGTGAATGTTGTAGGCAACGGACAGGATTATGGTATTCTTTCTACCCTGCTCCTGCATTGTTATGATATAACCAAGCATGGCGACAACTGGGAAGCTATTCAATTGGATGCTGACAGCGTAGCCACTTTCCGCGGACCTGTGGGAACCACCACCACTTATACGGAAGACAACCGTTGTCAGGCCACCACTACGCCAGATGGCAGCAAAGTGTTTTTCACATGGATTGATACTGATCCTACCCTCGTTGACCCGAATGCAGATTACGATAATGTTTATCCCAACCTGTTTTCAAGAGGATTGGATATCAATTCCTGGCAGCTGAGCAATGAAGTGAAAAACTTCACGTACAATACTGACTGGGATGGAAGGGTAGCTATGCCGCATCTTGCACCTGTGAGTATGCGGGATGATGCAACAGGTACAACCACCATACCTGTTGTAATTGTTGAGCCGGTAGGTGATTTCGCATCCACCTGCAACTTCTGGTATTTTAGCAATGTAACTTACAGTGATACTGATTTTCCGACAACCGGTATCAATACGGTTAGCAACCAGGCTGCTTTAGAAGTAAGTGGTAACTATCCGAATCCTTTCAATGGTTCAACACAGTTTACCATACAGGTTGCGCAAACTTCTGCCGTTACTGTTAAAGTGCAGAATATGCTCGGAGAAATTTTCTCTACGCAGCAATACCATTTTGCAGCAGGTAAGCATAACCTGTCTATAGAAAAAGGCACCCTGGCTTCCGGTATCTATTTCTACACGGTGACAGCCGGCAACAATTCCGTTACACATAAGATGGTTGTTGAATAGTTTTTTGATTCAGCAATCCTTTTTAAAAGCAAAACCCCTGCACTACTGCGGGGGTTTTGTTTTTACCGGATGTTCGATGAATGTGGAGTCTCACCAAATAATAACTGCCGTTATACCTGATCATTTAACAACTTGCTTTCCAGTGATCCCTCTTTGTGCATGCTTTTATTCATCTCGATACTGGAATTTAGTTCGAAGCCGATAAGCAGGCTCAGCGAATTATAATTCAGCCAGATCATCAATACCAGTAATGTTCCGATAGAACCATAAAGCCTGTTATATTGTCCGAACTGATCGATCAGCCACGAAAATATGAGCGAACTGATAATGGAGAGAATGGTTGCCAGTGTAGCTCCGGCTGAAAAAAAACGCCAGCGGTTATGTGTGGCCGGGCCGAAATAATAGATGAGCGCAATAGAAAAATAAATAATTACCAGCACAGAAAACCACCTGATGGTGGTGAACCAGAAATACGTGGTTGAATCCTCTGCATGTATCAGGTGCATTACCCCCTTAATTATTCTTTCTCCACCGATAAATAACGTCACCGATACCACGAGCAGGAGAAATAAAAGCAACAGTATTTTAAATGCCACCAGTTGATTATTGATAAAGTTCCTTTTCCTGAAGGTGGGCAAAGCCTTGTCAAAAGCATTCATCAGGCTGATAACGCCCCTGCTGGCATAGTAGATGGAAAGAATTATACTGACGGACAGCAGGCCGCCCTGCTCGCGTGTCACGATGTCTTCTATCGTTTCGCTCAGCAGCACATAAACATTCTCGGGCATTACATCATTCAGTGTTGCCAGCAAGGCAGTTTGAAAATTGGGTACCGGTATGTAAGGAATCACCGTAAAAATTACCAGTATGGAAGGGAAGATGGCTACAAAAAAATTAAAGGAAATGGAAGATGCCCTGATAAGAATAGAGTCGCGTCCCATTTCCATAAACAGAAAAGAAAGCACTTCATAAACAGAAATATCGCGATGTCCCGGAAATCCCTTGATCTTGGAAAGTTCAACAAGCGTATTCCAGCCGCTGTACTTTTTTATGATATCTATGATGCTGCTCACGTCAGTGTTCAAGGTACGGCTTCAGTAAGTCCTGAACAAATGCAGGGCAGGAAACGGGTTTCCTGGTATCCTTGTCAATATAGACCAGGGTTGTTTCCGCTTTGTTGATTAACTCATCTTTCTGGTTATACATCTCATAAGTAAACTGATGGCGTACGAGCGGCATTTTGCTGATCATTGTTTTGATCCGTACTACGTCGTCATAATAAGCAGGCTTGATAAAGTGTATGTTGAGATCACGAACAGGCAACATGAAGCCGAGCTCTTCCATCTTCTTGTAGGAAATCCCGAGGCTTCGCATGGTTTCAACACGAGCCTGCTCATAGTAAAATGAATAATACCCGTAATACAGGTAGCCCATCATATCAACTTCTCCATACCTGACCCGTATTTCTATTTCGTGGATGTACATTGCCGACTGGGTTTTGAATTGCAGGATGACTGATTCATCCTGCTAACATGATTATCAATTTTCCTTGCTGCTGTTTCACTGCCTGCTTAACCATTGCTGATAGCGCTTCGCATTCAGCAGATGTTGCTGGTATGTTGCTGCAAACAGGTGTGTGCCCGGTTTATCCGGATTGGCGCAAAAATATAAATAATCATGCGGTGTGGCATTTAATACCGCGTCAATAGTTTTAATGGACGGAGTGCAGATTGGCCCCGGCGGAAGTCCTTCATGCAGATAGGTGTTATACGGTGAAAGAAATGCAAGATGCGTATGCAGCACTCTTGTGATGGTGAAATCTTTCATGGCAAACCGGATGGTCGGATCCGCCTGCAACAACATACCCTTTCTGATACGGTTCATATATACGACGGAAATCGTCCCTTTCTCCGCCTGGTAATTGGTTTCTTCTTCTACGATAGATGCCAGGATAATTACGCCGGTTGGCGAAAGCCCAAGCCCGGCTGCTTTCTCCAGGCGCGATGCATTCCAGAACCGGTCATATTCCTTCTTCATCCGCTGCATAAATTGTGTGGCGCTGGTATTCCATCTGCATTCGTAAGTATTGGGAATGATGAGTGACATTGCTGTTTCCTGGGTCAGCGCCATCGCACTTAATGCTGCATCATCATTGAGCCATTGCAGTAATGCAACAGAATCTGCTTCCAGCTTTCGTCCGACAAATCCAGCCAGTTCCTCTTTCAACCTGAATTTATTTAACACGAGTTTCACCGGCTCCTGCAATCCGCCACGGATCATTTTCACCAGTTCATAGTTATTCATCTGCGGCTGCAGTCGGTATTTACCCGGATGCACATTTTCCTGCAAATTCATTTTCGAGGCAACCCATTCGAATGCTTCTATGTTCTTTACGGTTTTCTTAGCCGTCAGGATTGCAAGCAACTGTTCATAATCTGTGCCCGTAGGGATGTAGAGATAATTTTTATCGTTCTCATAAATGATGTTGGGCGCATACACCCTGTGATAAAAATTATAACCGATCAGTAAAACAGATATGCCGGTAACTATTGCAAATGCAATGAGATACCTGTGCATACTGCCTTTTACTTTTTTTCTTCTTGCCATAGCATTCCCTTATTCCTGCTGTATTGTTTCTGCGTGAAGATTATTCATCCCGCAATACCTAATTTGTGTTGAACTGGTCTTGTCATTCCCTGACCCGAATTTACAATGCATCAGATACGGCTTCCTGTCTTCCATCATACACTGCTTCAGAAATTATATCAACTTTCCAGTTCCCTCAACACCAATCTCGCTTTTTCATTTTTCGGATTTATCTTCAGCACCCGCAGTGCCAGTATTTTTGCCTCTGCATTTTTGCGCTGTACCACCAGCAAAGCAATCTTATTCATCAGTGCCTGTTCATAGTCGGGATCGAGCGACAATGCATGTTCATACAGGGAATCAGCTTTTTCAAAATCACTGTGCAGGAAATAGATATAACCCAGATTGCAAAAGGCCGGTGCATATTCAGGATTGGCTGTCACGATCTTATTAAACACATCAACTGCCTCCGTATATTTTTCCAGTGCCACCTGCACCGTTCCAAGTTTATTGGCAAATTCAGGATTTGCCGGCCGCAGGTCAACAGCCCTTTTGTAGAAATCAAATGCGCGCAAAAAATTACCTGCCTGGTAATTCGCCTCACCGATGCGGTAGGCCGTCCATGCATCCGAAACACCGGAAGCCTTTAGGTCTGCTGACTTTGCAACGAGTTGCGTATAATCTTTCTTCAGGTAAAAATACCGGAGCTGCGCATACAGATATTGCCTGTCCTTTGTTTCCTGCACTCTTGCAAGGTATACACCGGCTGAATCGAGCAGATAAGGCTGTGGTGAGAAGGCTTCAAATGTCTGCAGGTATCCTTCTGCCATCAGCAAGGCGGAAGGATTTTTTGTGGTCATGCATTCCAGCCCGATGAACTGCTGAATCTCCTGCTTTTTGTCTTCAGTTACCGGCACCTGAACGCGATGATCATGCACCGTTACATGGGGAATGTCAAGCGTTTCCGAAACAGGCATGTGACATTCATAACAGTTATTCTTCGCAGCCATACGCTGCATGGATGATAACTTACAGCCGTTATTACTGTTGCTATGGCAGGAAGCACAGGCAGTATTGAAACGATCGGGCGGTGTGACCTTAACGCTGAGGTGCGGATCATGGCAGGTAAGGCAGGTCATCTGTGAATGAAGATAACATTGGCTTTGCTTCATCCTGTCGGCATGCGAAGCCATAATAAATTTACCATCACCTCCTTTGTACCGTGGCATAAAAACATTCATCACGCTGTTTAGCGGCTGCCCGGGCTTAAAGTCAAACATAGTCTTTCCGCTGTTCAACACTGAGATACCCTGCAGATGGCATCGCTGACATAATTCCACCTGCATATCACGAGAAAGCTTCGCAGGGTTCACGATAGTATAATCAATTGCAGTATCTGTATGAACAGTAATGCCCTTCAGTTTTTCATTCACGTGTACTTCACCCGGGCCGTGGCAACGTTCGCATTCAATGCCGCTTTTAATCACCGCGAACCTGTTTTCCGAAGTAGTATCAAAATCGGGATACATGTTATGGCAATTCATGCATTCAACGCTGATCATACGGTTCCATCGCGTGCTCAATCCGTCTTCAAAACCGGGTGGCAAATCCCAGACACCTTTCTGTGTATAAAAGGTAAGCGGAGCCTGATAAAGAAAACCATTCACCTGCCATAAATGCGAATTCGTATGCTGACCCGAACCCACGATATAGGTGATTTGCTGTATGCGTTTATAAATGGTATCCTTTCCCTCCAGCCTGTATTCCATAATATACAGCAGGCTATCTTTCCAGAAAGGCTGATAATAGAAATTTTTGTATGGATCATAAACGACGTTGTGACTGTCGAACTTTCCGGATGATTTCGCGGGTGATGCCATGTCCCAGCTTTTACCCATGCCCGTAGCCATGAAAGTTTCATAGATCTGCCGGTGACATGTTTTGCAACTGTTCATGCCTACATAATCGGCTGTATCGCTCCAGTTTCTGTATAGCAGCTTAGCGGTCTCCGCTTTTTGCGGGCCATTGCAATAGATGAAGAGCACGGCTATTCCGGAAAACAGGATGATAAAAAAACTGCGTTTATTCACGGAAGAGGTTGAATGCCAAATGTATTAATTGTTTGGCATCCCGGAACAGCCTGCTGTATTAAAAGCATGCCTGCATAAAAAAATGAGAATAACTTATTTATGGTAATGACTGTTACCTTCCGAATTTTAATTTCCATTCATCCATGCCACCAGTCACATTTTTCACATTTCTGAAACCAACCTGTTCCAGTATGGCGGCCGCCTGCATGCTTCTGCCGCCCATCTTACAGTGCACGATAATTTCATCTTCCTTCCAGTCTTCAAGTTCGGCTATCGCCATGATGAATGTAGAGAGCGGCAGGTTGATGGCTCCTATATTGAATTCTTCATATTCCCATGGCTCCCGCACATCTATGAGATGAAATGAATCACCCTGATCGAGCCGTGACTTTAGCTCTTCCACTGTAATATGCTGCATATAGTTATTGTTTGATGAATTTCTGGATGATATAGCGCCCTGTAATAACATCAGTGGCCTTCAGTAAATAGAATCCCGGGAGCAATTGATCAACTTTAACCGTTCGGCATTCCGGGCAACGCAGCAGAACCCTGCCTGCATTATCGAGTATATCGCATTGGTACCTGGCATTTCCTTCATAACGCAATATCAGGACATCATGCACCGGATTCGGAAAAACAGTAACGGGATAATCGTTGCCTGATGGCTCATCTGCGCTCACCTGAAATGGGATCGCCTTGCCCATCACAGGCCGCATCATTACCGTTCCCGGAAATTGAGAATCAATCCAATTGCTGTCAATGTTGTATTTAAGGTGACTGCTGCCATCAACGTTTAAGTCGAACCCGATATCTGTTTTAATATCAGCGGCAAATGAAGTTTGCTGAAAGCCGATGTAAAATGTATCGGTAACGATCACCGGACGGCTGAAACGGTAAAATTTAAATCCGTTAAGCTGGGAGGTAAACCTTGGCTTCAGAAAATCATCCCGGTATAAGGTATCCTCATCATTCAGTGCTGACCAAACTATCAGTGAAAAAAGATTCTGCCCCATATCTTCATCTGTATTCACAAAATGTATCTCAATGCCCTGCAGCGTGTCAGGCTCATTTACTATGTATTGCTGGGCCAGTGAAGCCGGTGAACCCAGCAGCCGGTAAGTGGCTTCAGCACTGCCATCATCATAGGCCATCACATTGGAAAAGACCTGTTCCCGTATGATTGTATCGTTCCTGGTATTGATATCACCCGTAGCGCCGACAATATAGCGTGTGGCAATGATTACGGTATCATTGAAAAAATCCTGGATATCGTAGGTAGCCAGTCTTACCTGTGCGGTATCGCTGGCATTGATGTTATTACTTTGCACCACAGATTCAAAAACGGAAGCGCCTGTTAATTTCTCCGCCGCATCAAAGTGATAACTCGTGTTTTTCACCGCATTGAAATTATTCTTCACCACCAGCAGATGTTCATCTGCTCTTTCTTTTTCCTGGTAGTTCTGAAACTGATGCCAGGGCATGGCCTGGTACGACTTCAGAATTGATGTAGGATATAATTGAACAGCCACATCATTAATCAGCGTATCTGCATGATTCCTGCCGCTATTCAGCCTTACATAATCTATGTGCCATTGATCGTAATTACCTATAATGCTCGCATAATTGCGGAAGCGGAATTGAAAATCATCATGAAAATATGCAGGCTTCGTGATACGCACCATCACTTGCTTAAATGGCTGAACGGAGCTTCCGTCATGAGCCCATATATGTTTCCAAGCACCGGTGTTATCTTTAAATTCCAGCATGATGGAATCACCAAAAGAAACGCCGTAATTAAATAAGTTAAACATTTGCGTGTTAGGCACATCGCCGATACCGCCGGGCTGATAGTAAAAGCTCAGGTAAACAGAGTCGGCTGATGAAAGGCTTCCGAGCAATACCGGTGTCGAGGTTACGATATCGGCTGAGTCAATGGAACTGAAGTTATAACTGACTGTATCATAGGGAATGCCATTACCATTTAACCCGTCCAGCGTGAGCACCCCGTAGGTAACCGGGTCGCGTGGGAATGAAAAGTTCAGATTTCCTCCGCTGTTTATCCATAAAGCAGGATCAGGATCAGGGCCCGGATACGAGAAATCATCAATAAAGGGTAACGCGACCGCAGACCGTGTGTTATTTTCCGGCTGCACATGATTCAATAAGGCCGGCTGATAACGGAGCGGCAGCAGCATCTCCTGTGCAAGCACTGAGTTATACCACAGGTTAATGCCAACTATCAACAGCATGCATCGCTCCTTATTACTGATCATCTGCTTTTTTATTAAAGTAATGTAATGTTTACAGTGTAAATAATTATTGAAGACTATTCCTGTGTATGATCATAATGCGCCGGTGACGTAACCAACACATCTATGCTGTCGCCTGCATTTATCATTATCGCTTCATCCATTCCCGCTTCAGGCACCTGTTGAATGATGATGGCATCCATTGAATCTTCCTTCACAAATCGGTCGTACTCCACGTTCCTGAGTACAAGCGAAGAACCTTCGAGTACGAATTTTGCTTCGCGCAGCGACATGCCTACCAGGTCTGGAACCTCAACAGCGGTATTGCCCGAACCATCACCCAACACCAGGTCAATGACTGATCCTTTCCTTATAAACTCTCCTGCAGCGATGGTTTTTCCTTCATACTGCTGCGAGAGAACTACATTTTTTGCAAGGTCAGGCTGATAGATCAGCTTTCCAACTTTCATGCTGTAGCTTTCCAGGATCATCGTTGCCTGCTTTAGCGATGCATCGGTGAGGTCAGGCATCTTCACCTCAGGCGCCATGGTAGCATTCACGGTAAGATAAACAGTGCGGCCGTCTTTCACTTTGGCTGCTGCATCCGGGTTCTGGTCAATTACTGCAAGTGCAGGGAGATTCGCATCGTAAGTGGAATCAGCCACTGCAAATGCGAGGTCACTCTTATGAAGCAGCGCCTTCGCCTCTTCCAGCGATTTACCCTTGAGATCCGGAACAGTAACCGAGGCTCCGTGTTTTGTGAAACTACGTACAAAGAACGCGAACAACACAAACACCGCTACATAAAATCCAACCGCTCCCAATACATTGTACAGGAATTTGCGGCTTTTAATAAAGGTCATGATGCTATCTGGCAACGGAACGGCGCTGTTTTTCGAAGCTAAATTCTAAAATTTTATCAATAAAATCGTAGGGCTTATAATGATTGATGGCTGCCTGGTGGAAGATTACTGTCGCTGGTGTCATTCCCGGTAACGAGTTCACTTCTATGATTATTGTTTCCACCCTGCCATCGTCGAAGATGCGAACGAAAGCATCAATCCTGCAGTAACCGCTGACCTGCAGAATTCTCGCGGCACGTTCAAGGTCTGCTTTCACAATGGCAGCAATCCTGTTATATGCCGCACTGTTTGCTGCAAACCTTGCCGGCGTGATATTCTGGCCCTGGCCTGCCAAAAATTTTTCTTCCAGCGACAGCACTTCATCGCCGGCCAGTGCTTCAGATGGTTCAAATACTTCAAACTCCATCTCACCGGCATCATTCATCCTGGTAAGCATGCCACCGGTAATCTCCAGGAAGTGGGCAGCTCCGTTTCTGCTGATCAGTTCTTCCACCAGCAGATGCTGCTTACGCGGAAATTCTTCGCCCTGCCTGAGTCCCAGGACAGCCGCATATTTTTTTGGCGGCAATTCCTTGTCCCTGAATAAAAGATGACAAAAGGCAGCCAGTTCATCACGAGAACTGATTTTTTTTACAGCAGAGCTACAGCCGTCATCAACAGGTTTACAGATGAATGGATAATGCATGGCTGTTGTGATGACATCATAAAATTTCTCCTCATCATTAAGCCAGCTTTCTTTACTTAACAGTAAATGGGAGGCTATAAGAAAACCATGGCTGCGCAGTAATTCATTCGTCTGGTATTTATTGATGGTGATCTGCGATGATAAAACTCCGGAACCATTATAGGGAATATTCAGCTGATCGAGTTGAGCCTGCAGTTGCCCGTCTTCGCCCGGCCTGCCATGCAGTGATATAAACACCCCATCCACCATTTCCTTCAGCTCGGTCAAGTCAATTTGCCGCGGCGCAAACACCACGGACGCTGATGCATACTTCGCTGTCAGCTGCCCACACTGTTTTTTTATCTTTTCTACAACAGGATGTTTTTTAAAATGGAGGATCTTATCGCGGATGTCATCAGCATTGTCTTTTAACAACAGGTTTACCGGAATCTGATGAAGCGTGAATTCCTTTTCATTTCCGGTAAGGAAAACCGGGATCGGTTCGTACTTGGTGGATGAGGCCAGCTTTTCAAAAATATTTCTGCCGCTCTCCACCGATATGTGTCGCTCAGAAGAATAGCCACCCAGGATGACGGCAATTTTCTTTTTTTCCGCAGCCAGGCCCTTCAGTGCGGCAATTTTCTCGTCAAGTATCTTCAACAAATCGCGGTACGCGGCAGTACGCGATTGTGACTGAATGCGCTCAAAAACTGATGTCCTGATAATATAGGTAAGAAACTGTGAAGGGTTGAGGCCGATCTCAGCGGCCTGGTGAAAAAAGAAGGACGACGGTAACATGCCTGAAGTCGTATTGGGATCATTAAGAAAAATTTTTTTGGTTTTCGTAATAAATCCGTCAATACGGGCATATACGTGGAATCCAAAGAAGAGAAAAAGATCCTCACAGCGTTTACGTATTTTCTCAATGTCTTCGTCAGGCAGATCTATTGGTGTAATTTTTCTTGTAAGCCCCGGCAGATATTTGGAACGGTAGTCATATACTTCCCTTCCTTTTTTAATTTCAGTGGGCGGGAGCGCCACAATGCCTCCGTTTTCATTCCGGATCACAATACAGGAAAACTCAGTGCCTTCGATAAACGCCTCCAGCTGCACCTCCTGCTCTTCATAGATACTTTGTAAAAGCAAGTCATCCTCAACCTGGCTGAAATGATTTTGAATGAATGACAGAATGGCTTCAGGGTGATAAACAATGCCGGAACCTGTATTAAACGGAATACCGGTGCCGTCCTTTATTTCAGCAATGTTGCGTACCAGGTCGGCCTGCTCATCAGCACTGAGTTTTTTCCACTCTGAAGCGGTAATCCGGCGTATAAAAAAAGCTGCATCAACAGCCTTATGGAATGCAGTTTCTCCTGCTGTGTGAATAATCGTTACACCGATAGATGAACCCTGATTGGCCGGCCTCACCACGAAGGGCAGACCTAACTTCTTCTTTGCATGCTTCAGCATATCCTTCTGCTGTGTACCAGTCAGCCAGTCATCGCGCCTGATGACGATACTCTTCGCCACTTCAGCGCCGGCTTCTTTCATCAGGTTCTTCTGAAAGACTTTATTCATGCCAATGGCGGACGGAAGTATGCCTGATCCCGAATATGGGATGTTCAACCACTCGAGGATTCCCTGAATAGAGCCGTCTTCACCCCAGGCGCCATGCAATGCCAGGAAACCAAAGTCCATCAGCTTCTTAAGATCCTCCACTACAAGCCGCTTGCCTACTTTGGCGATCAGTACATCTACCTCCTCATCGGTGAGTTCACCCAGTGACTCTACATATATCTGGAAATTGTGCGGCGTATAGGGCAAGGAGGAGATCGGCGGAAAAAAATCACGAATGGTTCCTTTATAGATGAATTGCCAGTCGAGCAGTATGAAGTTTCCCTTCGAATCAACAAAAACGGGTATTGCTTCAAACAGGTTCTTATCAAGGTTATCATACACCGTTCTGCCTCCGGCAAATGATATCTCCCTTTCGCGTGAAGCACCGCCAAAAAATATTCCAATCCGGATCATGGTGCGCAAAGGTAATGATCGGAAGGAAAAGAAATTTTTTGCCATTCCACAGCTTGGTCAATGGTGGATTCAATTTGAAAAGTTCATATTGACAGGCAATGTGGTGCTGCCGGTTTTCAGCCTGCTGATTCACGGCAGCCGTTTATTTTCATCCGGCTGTTTCATTCAAACTCATTTGAATCAGGATGGCCGGCTGACTGATTTTCAGTAATAAGCCGTTTATTTTTTATTTAGAATTGTTCTAAATAACATTTATTTTGCGCCGTGATGATTCAGCAGCAAATCAGAGATGGACTTTATTTTCAGGTGAGTCCGATGGCGCAGGAAGCGGAATGCAATGCTGCTCTGCAGCGCAGCGACCGCCATGTATCACTCACGTGCCGGTTCACCCCTGCTGACACGTGCGCAGATTATCATCCGGCAGCGCGGTCCTATCAAATCATCTTTAAGTTTGACCTTCCATACCTGCAATCATTTTCAGCTGCCGGTGATGGCTTTGTTGACGGTATCTTTCCCGAGCATCAACAGCAGGCCATGTGTTGCAACAGTCAGTTGTTGTTGCATGAAATTCTATCCTGTGAACTGCAGGGCATTTTCAGGAATATGTTCCTGGAAAGCAAAGCACTTGCCTTGCTCTTGTGTTTCAGCAAGAGCCATGCTGTTTTCGACACAGCCTGCAGCACCTGCAAATTCCTCAGCCGGCCAATGGAAAAGGAAAAACTCTTCAAGGCAAGAGCCATCATTTTAGAGAACCTGAGCGATCCTCCCACTATACCGGAACTTTCTTTGCGAACCGGCATCAATCAATGTTACCTGAAAAAAGGATTCAAAGAATTATTCGGTACCACGGTGTACGATTTTGTGCAGGAACAAAGGATGCAAAAGGCGAAGATGCTACTTGTCACCAACGGCCATTCCGTTGCAGAGGTGGCACAAGCTGTAGGATTTTCGAGCACCGGCAATTTTAGCCAGGCATTCAAAAGAATCACCGGCATTTTCCCCAGTGCGCTACAGCGGAATTAATGAGGTGTCTGCTATTGTAAGAATTCCATCATCATTCCGGATACTATTTACCAAAACATGTTGCTGGAAAGAGGTCTCTATCTTTCCTTCCTGCAAGTTCGATTGGCAACCATTTGCTGCATTTTTGAAATGAAGACAGTCGATGATGTGGTTTGATGCTATGCCCTACTAAATTTATTTGCATCTTGATACTTTACTTCAAATACAGGCTACATTTCTTCGATTGTGAGTAATACTTATTTCCAGTTCAAGCAATTTCGTATCGAACAGGACCAATGTGCCATGAAGGTATCCACCGATGCCTGTATACTGGGCGCTTTTACCCCTGCAACGGCGAAAGGGCGAATGCTTGATATCGGTACCGGCAGCGGCCTGCTATCCCTGATGCTGGCACAACGAAGCAACAGTTTGATTGATGCGGCAGAATTAGATGAGCCCAGTTTTCAGCAGGCGGCAGATAACGTGGCGAACAGTAACTGGAAAGACCGTATCCGGGTGATTCACACAGATATCAGGATGTATCATGCCAGTCCAAAATACGCGTTGATCATCTGTAATCCTCCTTTTTATGAAAACCATTTTCAATCTCCTTCGCTTAAAAAAAACAAGGCAAAACATGCCTTGCAATTATCCTATCAGGAATTACTGGAAGTGGTGAAACGAAATTTAGAACCGGATGGAATTTTCTCCGTTCTGCTGCCATCAAACTCCGCAGAAAGATTCATGCAGCTGGCAGGAGGCGTTGCATTGCAGGCATGTAAACGCATGCTCATAAAGGAACGTGATCACCATCCTGTCAAACGGCAGATTATTTTGTTTTCAACCAATCTTGATTTGCCGCTGACAGAAACAACACTCACGATACGCGATACCGATGGCCACTATTCCACGGAATTCAGGCAGCTTTTGCATCCATACTATCTGCATCTTTGATTTACCTGCAAAAACTAACATGCAGGCAACTGCATAACCTTTGTCCACAATTGCCTACACTTGGCAAGCTGCCTGTTGAGTATTCATTCGACGGCAGGCCTCACTATCCGGTATATTTGTCATTCTTAAAAATAAACACAGCACGATTGCGTTCTTAAGCCGATTTTTCCCTATGACATTATTCCTTCAGATTACACAAACAGCCATTGACACAGCGTCGAATGCCGGTATTGTAAATCCGCCTGTAACCGCTACTGCCGAACCGCTGAGCCTCCTGAGCCTTATCCTGAAAGGCGGCCCGATTATGTATCCATTGGTGATATTATCGCTGCTCGCCGTGTATTTTGCGGCAGAAAGGTTCCTTGTGATCAGAAGGGCATCAAAGATTGATCAGAATTTCATGTCGAACATACGCGACTACCTCCTTACCGGTAAGATGGAGCCAGCCATCATGTTATGCAGAAATACCAACACACCTATTGCAAGGTTGCTGGGCAAAGGCATCAAACGTATAGGCAAGCCAATCAAGGAAGTGGAATCGGCGGTAGAAAGTGAAGGCAGGCTGGAAATATATAAGCTCGACAGGAATATGAATTACCTCGCCATCATTGCTGCCATCGCACCCATGATGGGATTTATCGGCACCATTTCAGGCGTAATAAAAATTTTCTATACCATATCGGTGGAAAAAGTGATCAGTATTGATGGCATTGCAGGCGGCCTGTATGAGAAAATGATTACATCCGCGGCGGGACTGCTTGTCGGCATATTTGCTTATGTATGTTTTAACCTGTTGAACAACATGATTGACCGGGTGTCCTACATGCTCGAAGCCAATGCAGTTGACTTTATTGACCTCATTCAGGAACCTACCGCATGAGATTCAGGAGAAATACCAGGATGAAGGCGGAGGTCTCCACCTCATCATTGAATGATATCATGTTCATGCTGCTGTTGTTTTTTCTTATCATTTCCACCATGATGAATCCTTCCGTGATCAAACTCACGCTGCCGAAATCAACCAACAGTGAACAAACGGTAGCCAAGAAGATGGTAACACTGAGTATTGATCACAATATGAATTATGCCGTTGATGACCGGCCTGTCGCATATCCCGACCTGGAATCGGCACTTGCTGCTAAACTGGCAACCATGAATGAACCAACGATTGTGCTTCGTGTAGATAATTTGCTTACGGTACAGGATGTGGTGGATGTAATTGACATCGGAACAAAGCTGAAAGCGAAGATGGTGCTGGCCACGAATAAGAAAAAATAACTGACCTCCCGTCATTCGCTGACGATGCACAACGAAAAAAGAAATCACGGATTATCATACCCACTTGCCATGCACGTTATTGATTCTTCCAACTTTCTTAAACATGCGGTAGATATCAACCCCGGGTTTGATGAAGAAAATGTGCGGAACGACAGGAAGAGCAAACTCAGCGGCATCGGTATCACGCTGGCCGTTCACGGCATACTCATTCTTATCCTGTTCTTTTTCTTCACCCTCACACCTCCTGACCCGCCATTATCTGATCAGGGAGTTTTCCTGAATATCGGACTGGTGGAGGAAGGCTCCGGGGAAGTGCAGCCAATGGGTATTGCTGAAGAGCTGGTTGCCCCTGCTCCAGCCCAAGCAAGCAATGCCACACAGCAACAACGGAATAATGATATCATTACGCAGGAAAACGAAGATGCCCCTGCTATTCCTAAAAAAGAAACATCCAGAAACACCACCAACACTGCTTCACCTTCCACGACGCCTAAAAACATTACCGCTCCAACTTCCGTTGCACCTCCGAAGCCACAGCCCAAGGCATTGTATCCGGGAAGCACCGCCAATAACAGTACAAGCGAAGGAACAGGCAACAAGACAGGCGATCAGGGCAAGCCAAACGGCAGTCCTTTCGGCGACAGCTATGAAGGTAATCCAGGCATTGGAGGCCCGGGGCTTGGCGGCGATGGCGGCAAGGCTCAATTGGGCATGAGCGGAAGAAAAATAATTTACTTTCCTTCCATCATTGACAACTCACAGCGAACGGGAAAGGTGGTCGTGAATATTAAAGTAGACAAAACCGGTACCGTAACTTTTGCAAAAGCCACGCAAAAAGGATCTACCACCACCGACTCGTACCTTTTTCAACTTGCAGAAGAAGCGGCGATGAAGACAAAGGTGAATGCCGATCCGGATGCAGCCGAGGAACAGTTTGGCACTATCACTTATACCTTCCGTGTGAAATGATGAATGCCTGCGCTCTTAATTCCCAGTTATTTTCCGGATAACATGCTGAGCATCGCTACCTTTCGTAAAATGGCTTTGTCTTTTGAGGGGACAACCGAAGCGCCGCATTTTGATTTAACCTCTTTTCGGGTGAATAAGAAAATATTTGCAACCCTCCATATTCAAAAACAAAGAGCGACCGTTAAACTTTCAGTAAAAGATCAGGATTTGTTTTGCCTCTACGACAAAACGGTAATGTATCCTGTACCTAATAAATGGGGCGGACATGGCTGGACTCATATCAACTTAAAAACGATTAAGAAAGAAATGTGTGCTGATGCCCTTGCTGCAGCCTATCATGATGCAACGATGCAAAAAATTTCACGCAGAGATAAATAGCCATTTCGGATAACCGGCGGATAATTTGTCCGAACTTGTTCATGATTTTTTCCAGCTGCACGCCTGGTAAATCAATGATTATTCCTCTAAAGTCGCTAACCCATGTTTAAACTGAAAACGTTTTTGACAAAAGCAAAGAGACAAGAATTAACTTATCTCGTTATCATCACCTTATCCGCGCTTTTTTACGGTTGTGAACCTGTCGTAACTTTTAATGAGCCTCAGCCTGCTGGTGTTGATGATTTGCCTGCATTTCCAGTGCGTTTACAGGGAAACTACCTGAGTCTTGCCGACAGCTCCACGTTAATGATAAGCGATAAATTGATGCAGCGCCAGTACGATGTGTATTATAAGACGCATCGCAATAAGCTCGACAGTAATGAAATACTTATTGGCGACACGCTTATCAACGTGAAGACCAAAGAGAAAAACATCATATTATTTGATGGCGACAGTATTATAAATCACCTTCGCTATACCGACACATTAATTTTGCTGGACGCCGACAATGTTGTCCGTAAATGGAAAGGTTATTATTTCATCAACAGCCGTTACAATGGTGACAGCTGGGAGGTAAGGAAAATTAAGCTGTCGGGAGGGAAACTGATCATCAGCAGTATTGCTTCAAAGGCGGCACTTGATGAGCTGCAGGAAATGACATCATCCGAGCAAGATACGATCGCGCCTTATACATTTTCCGTTAACAGGCAGCAGTTCAGCAAATTTGTGCAGCACAACGGCTTCAGTGATGACGAGGTATTTGTACAATGGAAAAGCGATAACCATTGATTTACGATTGCAACAAGAACGGAACCTGCGCTGCATTTAATCCATCAAGATGCGCATATATGCAAGGCATAGCACTTCACCTCCGTCAAATCAGTGCAATACGTTATTGCCGGTGTGGATAGCAATGTTCTTACTTTACTAAGAAGCTATCTCAAAATACCCGGAGTCTCCCTGTCCTGATTAATAGGGGCCAGGATATCTTCTGTTCATTGACAGATGCCTAAATAAATCCGGTATGACTGCATTGATTGCCCATTTTGTGACAGCTTCCCGTAAAATTGATTTTCTTTGATAGCTGAGTTAATGCGACCAATTCAGGAAACACTGACGTTGCACCTGAAGAATTTCTTCGCAGTGATAATGAGAAGTCCGCAATGAAGAACAGTATGCTGCTCCGTGTCTTTTGCCGTTACAGAACGAAAGTCCGTAACTGTGCCTTAATTTCAATGTTACCGCTGCTTGCCTTTTTCACACCGGTTATCTGCATTGCGCAGGCAAATAGCCGCAATGAAACTGCTGTTGCTTATGGCAATAATAAATCCGCAGGGCACTATGCGAACATCCATGGCATTCAACTGTACTATGAGACCTACGGCAGTGGCATGCCACTCCTGATGCTGCATGGCAATGGCGGTGCAATAGATGCATTCAGCGCGCAGATTCCATTCTTTGAAAAATATTATCGTGTTATCGCAGTTGACAGCCGGTTACAGGGCAAGTCGGGCGGTGCAGACGATACACTTTCCTACGATATGATGGCTGATGATTTTTGCGCATTACTCGATTTCCTGCATATAGACTCAGCTTATGTGCTGGGCTGGAGTGATGGCGGCATCAATGCCCTGCTCATGGCACTGAAATGCCCGGCAATGGTGAAAGCGATTGCCGTCAGTGGAGCCAATGTTGTTCCTGATACAACAGCGTTTGATGCATCCATAATTAATGATATGATTGCCACAGTAAACAGGAAAGACATCACCAGGGTGGAACGAACACTGAATAACATGATGATCAATCAGCCCAATATTGCTTACCGCGAACTTGGAAAAATAACGTGTCCTGCTTTGGTCATGGCAGGTGACCATGATCTAATCCGTCCTGAGCATACCTTAAAAATATACCAGTCATTACCGCATGCTCAACTGTGTATTTTTCCGGATTCCGAGCATGGCGTTTGCCAACAACATCCTGAGTTGTTCAATGAAACGGTGTACACCTTTTTTCAGCAGTGCGACAAATAGCAGAAAGGCACATTTTGCAACTGATCTGGGTATTCCCGAAAATGTTTTTAGATCTATACTACACATGAGCAAATTATGATACGGATGCTTTTTTGCAGTTCAATATTATTGTGTGGCAATAATGAATGGGGTTTCCTTTGTTGCTGGACATACT
>JAIBAY010000007.1 GCA_019694975.1 Chitinophagales bacterium | reverse complement strand
TCACTGAATTCTACTGTTAATGACATGGCTCTTACAGTAAGATTTGCTTACTCCATCTAAGGTCATTATTTCTTTAATATGCCCGTATATATCTTTAACCTTAGTTTTCAACTGCTAAATCCGGGTTGAATAGTACTTGTTCTGTTCAACTATGATTTTATAGATCAGGCGCTTTCAATGGATTCGTTTTGGAAAAAAGTGTGCAGTTATACAGAAAGTAAATTTCAGGACGATTCAGCTCATACACTGCAATGAAGAATCTTCCCGCTAATAGCTATCTCAAAACAGGCACTCAATATGGTCATGCCGGATTTATTTCGGCATCTGCCAATGAATTGAAGAGATCCTGATTTCGATCAATCGCGACAGGATGACTCAAGGAACTTTGAGATATCTTCTAACTTGAATTACGGCGCGAGGCGTTCTGTTTTCCAGTCTCCCTGATCGGTTTTTTTATAGACAATTCTGTCATGCATGCGGCTTGGCCTGCCTTGCCAGAATTCAACAGCAACAGGTTTCACACGGTATCCACCCCAATGCGGCGGCTTGGGAATTTTCCCATGTTTAAACCGCTCGGCGTAATACTGAAAAGTTTCTTTCAGCCATGACTGCCCTGCCACCACCATGCTTTGCGGCGATGCCCATGCGCCGATCTTGCTTCCTTCAGGCCGGCTGTCGAAGTAGTCAATGCTTTCTTTCATGGAAATTTTTTCAGCCGTGCCGTTGATCCGCACCTGCCGTTCCAGTTCTTTCCAGAAAAACAACAGGCAGCAATTCGCATTGTGTGTGAGTTGTGTACTTTTTGTGCTGTTGTAATTCGTGAAGAATACAAAACCATTTTCATCGTAAGCTTTGAGCAATACGATTCTCGCATCCACCCAACCTTCCGCAGTGCCGGTTGCCAGTGTCATGGCATTCATCTCCTCAATCGCCGACTTTTCCGCCTCGTTCCACCATTTTTGAAATTGCAGGAATGGAGTTGCGGCCATGTCTTCTTCCTGTAGCGTATTGAGTGCATACTCTTTACGCAACTGCGAAATTTCTTCCGGTTTCATAAAACGCTGTTTGTTGTATTGCGAAGATGATGCAATTATCAGGATACATCCACTAAATGTTGCCGGAGCAGTAAAGCGCCCCTGTCCAGTGCTTCGCGGTTGATGCCGAGCAGGTGGTGATATTTTTCAGGCAATACTTTTTTCAATGCTTCCAGTATGGATGTTGTTTTAACCACCGGTTTCAGGTGAAGGTAAGCGCCGAGCATAATCATATTCATGATTTTCGCATTCTTCATCTGCAGCGCTTCCGTGGAGGCCGGAATACCGATGAGGGTAAGGTCTGTCCTTGTGCTGGGCTGAAAGATATTGCCCGATTCATACAGCAGCAATCCGCCTTTTTTAACCCTTGGAGCAAACTTATCCATGGAAGGCTGATTCAATACAATGGCTGAATCAAAGAAAGAGATGATGGGTGAACTGATTTTATGATCGGAAAGGATAGTGATACAGTTGGCTGTGCCGCCACGCATCTCGGGCCCGTAAGATGGCATCCAGGAAATCTCCTTTTCTTCCATCATGCCTGCATAAGCCAGTGTCATGCCGAGCGACAATACGCCTTGTCCGCCAAATCCTGCAACAATGAGTTCTTCTAACATGATTATTGTACCTCCTCTGGGTTTTTAAGGTCTTCCGCTTTGGGCACTTTGATATCGCCAAGCGGAAATGTTTTAACCATTTCTTCATCAATAAACCTGGCGGCTTCCACCGGTGTCATTTTCCAGTTAGACGGGCAGTTGCCGATAATTTCCACCAGGCAGGTTCCTTTATGCAATGACTGATAGCTGAATGCATGCTGCAATGCTTTCTTGGTGCGCCGTACCGCATTGGCGCTGTTCACGGCCTGACGGGTGACATAGAATGCTCCCGGCAGATTCGCCATCAGCTCAGCCACTTTGATCGGAGCACCATAGTAGCCCACATCCCTGCCATCGGGGCTGGTGGTGGTTTTCATGCCGGCGAGCGTGGTGGGAGCCATCTGTCCGCTCGTCATTCCATACACTGCATTGTTCATGAAAACGATCAGTATATTTTCACCACGGTTGATGGCATGCAGTGTTTCAGCAATGCCGATTGCCGCCAGGTCTCCATCGCCCTGGTAAGTGAAAACAAATTTGTCGGGCATCAGCCTTTTCATGGCGGTAGCTACTGCGGCTGCTCTTCCATGTGCGGCTTCCTGCATATCAATATCCATGTAGTCATAGGCGAACACGGAACAACCGACAGGCGCTACACCAACGGTCTTTTCCTGTATGCCCATTTCTTCCACCACTTCCATAATCAGCTTGTGCACGAGGCTGTGCGCGCATCCCGGGCAATAGTGCATATTGACATCAAGCAATGTGCGCGGGCGGTGGTAGACCATCTCATATTCTTCCTGCCGGCATTCGGGTACCTTTAATGCGAGTGCGGTTTCCGGTAATAACAGTTCTTCAGTTTGCATGATTCTTCAGCATTATTTTTTCAAGATGCTCTACAATTTCTTCCGGTGTGGGTAACATGCCGCCGAGCCTACCATAAAACCCTACCGGCACTTTACCGCTCACCGCCAATTTTACATCCTCTACCATTTGTCCGCTGTTCAGTTCAACGCTGAGCATCAGTTTTACCTGCGAGGCCAGCTGCAACAACCGCTGATCAGGATACGGATATAAGGTGATGGGACGCAGCAAGCCGACTTTGATACCTTTTTCCCGTGCGATATCCATCGCCTTCTGGCAGATTCTCGCACTCAATCCATAAGCGACGAAAAGGTATTCGGCATCTTCGGTGTTATATTCTTCCAGTCTTACTTCCTGCTCACGGATCGCTGCATATTTAGCATTTAGCTTCAGATTGTGCTGTTCCATTTTCTCAGGCTGAATATGCAAGGAGGTAATATAATTGCGGCTGCGCGTAGCAGGTTTGCCCGTGGTGGCCCATGATTTATCAACGGAAGGTATTGTATAATCGTTGAATTGTACTTTCTCCATCATCTGCCCGATGGCGCCATCCGACAATATCAATACAGGATTGCGGTATTTGTCGGCAAGGTCAAAACCGAGGTAAACAAAGTCAGCCATCTCCTGCACGGAGGACGGTGCCAGCACGATCATTTTATAATCGCCGTGGCCTCCGCCTTTCACCGACTGGAAATAGTCACCTTGCCCGGGTTGTATCGTTCCCAGTCCGGGTCCTGCGCGATTAACATTTACGATTAAGCAGGGCAGTTCAGCGCCGGCAATGTAGGAAATACCCTCCTGCATGAGGCTGATGCCGGGCGAGGAGGAAGAGGTCATCACGCGAAAACCGGCACCTGCTGCACCGTATACCATGTTGATGGATGCAACTTCACTTTCAGCCTGCAGTACAATCCTGTTATGTTTCGGCATTTCCCTGGCGAGATATTCAAGCACCTCGGATTGCGGTGTGATCGGATAGCCGAAGTAGGCATCGCAACCGGCCAGTATTGCGGCTTCTGCCAAGGCCTCATTCCCCTTCATTAATTTTATCTCTTTCATATACTGGTCATTTTGTTGATGCGGCTATAGAACGGAGCTGATCACGGATATCGGCGGGTGTGATGTCAACGGAAGCTTTCTTTGGATGTGTGCGGTACACAGTGATAACCGCATCGGGACAAACAAGTGCGCAGTTGACACAACCCGTGCAAAGCTCATTGTTGGCTATGATGTACCGATATCCTTTTATATTGATGGTTTCGGAAAGACGGAGGGCTTGTTCTTTGCAGGCGGTGGTGCATAGTTCACAACCCTTGCATTTTTGAATATCAATCTCCACCCTGCCTTTCACCTTTCTTTCCTTTGCCGGTGTCTTTTCAGTCTTCGTTTCCATGACCATTGTTGCTGTTATCAGGTGTGTAAAATTCGATTGCCGATCATATTCATTTTATGCTGATTGTCATATTATCACATGATAAAAATCAGTGTCCGGCGGTGCAACGGCAATGGTTTCAAAAAGCTCCGGTGAATGAATGTGGCTGTATGAATTTATCTCGATAATGAACAGATCGGTGGCAGGAACAACTGATGCTGCGGAATCACCAGTCAGCAGGTTGAAAGATGCTTATCAGTTACTGCTATTAGATAAGCAACATGCACCTTTCCTGCAAATAATATATTGCAGGACAACATCACTGACCGCCGCTACCTTATTGAAATCAATACCATGGCTTATAACTGAAGTTGCTGCAGTAAAGGCTGATAGCCGGCATTGCCTGCATGATACTGTTTTAGCCGGAGTGCAGTTGCTTTGGCTTTGGCAGGGTTGTTATGCTGCAGGTAAAAGATAGTGAGTGCATATAAGAGATCACCGTCAGTGGGGCTGATCTGTAAACCTTTCAGGAATATTTTTTCTGCATCCGCCGTTTTGCCTGTTTGCTGCAGGAAAAGCGCATAATTGTAGTAAACGCGGACATTGAGCGAATGCAGTTCAACCGCCTTTTGAAAAAAATGCAATGCATTTTGGTCCTGCTTCATTTCAGCATATAATAATGCGAGGTTGTAACAGATGAAATCATTGGCCGGTTCTGCCTTTTGCGCCAACAAAAGTTGCTGCAACGCTTCTTCGTTTCTCCCGCTTTCATTTAATGTTGAAGCAAGGCCAACCCTTGCCGCTGCCAGCAGGTTATCTTTTGCAAGCGCAAGGCGGTAAAATTTCTCCGCCGCAACCGGATTCTGAAGGCGCCGGTAATAGTCTCCGGCCAGCACATTGCCCTGTGCAAAATCTGTCTGGTAATTGATGAAGCGCTCTAATTCACTTCGAGCATTGTTATAGGCGGATAGGTGCGCGGCGGGCAGTTGGTTTGCAGGCAATGTCGTGTAAAGTTCGGCCGCAGCAATCCGCACGGCGAGTATTGAGTCCTGCAGGTAGGGTGCAGCAGCATCGCGCCATATTGCAGGATCATAGCCAAGGAGACCTTTTAGCGATTGGTATCGTACGATGGCCGCGGTGTCACCGGCGTATTTCAAAAGCAAGGCGCCGATGCTTTCCGCATTAAGCCTGCTGATATAGTCAACCGCGGCAGCACGTACGATATTTGGTACGGCAGTATCGCCTGTCAGCTTACGCAAATGCGCTTCGCTCCCGGAATCGAGCAGGCTGCCTGGTACCAGGTCTTCCGCGAAATGATACTTCCTGGTTGCGCCAAAATTTTTTTCGATGGCCTGTGCGGCCCAGGACGCTGTTTTATTCGCATGGCAACTGTTGCAGGTATTCGGTGTACCATACTTTGCTGTTAGATCAGGACGCGGAATGCGAAAACTGTGATCATGCCGCAGGTCAACACCCATATAGATGGCAGATGGCATGTGGCAATTGATGCAGCTGCTGCCTTCCGACTGTTCGGCATGCATGGTGTGTGAAGTAAGATTATACTTGGCTGTTGAATGACATTGTGAGCAAACCTTGCTTCCTTCCAGCTTCAGCTGACCACTATGCGGATTGTGGCAATTGGAACACATCACACCGCGGTGATACATCCTGCTTTGCAGGAACGATGTGTAATTGTAATCTTCGTCCCGCATCTGACCATCGGCATAAAAGAAAGTGCTCACCGGTAATTCCGCAATAAAATCATTCATGAATTCATGGCCTGGCAATACGGCGCCTGTTATATCCACCCGTCTTGCGTGACAATAGCCGCAGGTATTCACCTGTTGCCGTTGTCCTTCTGAGCTTGTTGTATGCAGCATCGAACCAACAACTTTGTGACCATCCTTGTAGCCATTGCTGCTGATATAGTCAATATGCAGTTTGCCAGGGCCATGGCACGATTCGCAGCTTACATTCACTTCATCATAAGTTGTATGGTAGGTATCACTTGCCTGGTCATAGCCTTTCTGCACATTCGTGCTGTGACAACCGGAACACATCGTATTCCAGTTCTGTCCGTTGCCCGTCCAGTGCAGCCAGTCGCCGGCCGGAATTTTCTGCCCGGCATACTGATGAAACCATCTTTTGTTTTTGACATCCCAGCTTGCCCGCACAGGTTGCATCCTGCCGCCCGGAAATTCAACGAGGTATTGCTGAAGCGGTGTAAATCCGAAAGTATACTTCACTTCATAGTCATGGTTTTTGCCGTCTTCTCCCTCTGTATTGATAAAAAATTTCTGCTCCTTCCTGAAAAAACGTGAGGTTACACCATCGGCTGTAAGCACTGCATTGTTGAAGTTGCCATAGACGGTAGAATCGGTAGCCGGAAGCATTGCCTTGTAATGATGGGAAGTCAGCCAATCAAGATGTTCCTGCTGATGACATGAACGGCAGGAGCCGCTGCCGGTGTATTCATTGGCCTGTGTTACCTGATTATTTTCTTCCGCCAGATTACAGCGACTGGTATTGATAATGGCTATTGCAGCCAATACAAAGAGGAAGAGCGTAATCCTGATTTTCATCTTAACAATCCATTGTGGTCAGGCAGGTGTTATCCTGTTTTCTGTGCAAGTGGTGATGGTCAAATGTAGTTTATTTCGCATCATGCTTTGCGATTGAGCGGTTGAAAATCCTTCTGTTGCCGTTGAAGGAATAGTGGCGCTTACCGGCAAAGTGCATCACTGTTTGTGCAATGATTGTTAACCAAAGAAGGTATAAACGGCAGGGTCGATTTGCAAGACCATGAAATGAGTAATATATTTATCGCTTCACAGGACGCAGCAACTATGCTTTCATTGTTATTTCGTTACTGAAAATTCAAATGATAAAATCTAACGCATGAAAAACATGATCGCTGTTTTGCTCCTGTTGATGGCCGGGTTGCAACCGGTTTCGGCACAGCAGGGGAAGTATGATACAGTTGCCATTATGATCCTCGACCACATGAGTGATGTGATCGGTGATCTGACGTCTGTGAGTTTTACACTGCAAACAAGGATTGATGCTGATGATCCGGACCTCGGGTTGTCTACGCATTTCTATAAGCACCAGGTTTATTTTGACGGGCCTGATAAAATGCTGGTCTATAGCGATGGCGACAAAGGAAAAAGAGGGTTCTATTACAATGGCACGAGGCTGGTCTATTACTCATTTGCTGAAAATAACTACGCTATTATCAGCACGCCGCCAACCACGATTGAAACGATAGACACGGTGAATAAAAGCTATGGAATAGATTTTCCTGCCGCGGACTTTTTCTACCCGACATTTACGGATGACCTGATGAGCAGCAGTGATAAGATACTGTTTGCCGGTATCAGGAATGTAGACGGGAACGAGTGCTTTCAGGTGATTGCAATTTCACCTGAAATGACGATACAGATCTGGGTTGCGAATGATGCGATGAACCTGCCGGTGAAGTTTCTTATTACCAGGCATGGTAAGGATGAAGGCAAACAGTATGAAGGTACTTTCTTAAACTGGCAGATCAATCCTCTATTACCGCCTTCGATGTTTGAATTTGTTCCACCGCCGAAAGCACGCGCCATTTCCATCATGGCCCGTTAATTTTTCCATCTTTCATTAAACGCTCTGTACAATGCATGCTTTTTTTATTAATAAGAAAATGGCTGCCCATCTCAACTTGCTGATGGCGGCCCTGCTTATTTCTTTCACCGTCAATGCGCAGCAAATGCGGCATGGCGGTGGTGGTGGCAGTATGTCAAGGCCTTCCGGCGGATCAACGATGTCGCGGCCATCAGCACCTTCCGGCGGCGCCTCCAGCATGTCACGGCCATCCACACCATCGGCCGGTGGTAATAAAGGCACCATCAACGGTGGCAGTCAGCGTCCGCCCGATCGCAATCCTTCCGGCAGTGGCAATGCAGCAACGAGGCCTCAGCAGCCGGCTGTCAATAATAATCAGGCGGGCAGACCATCCGGCGGAAATAACAATTTAAACACGGGCAACAAACCAGCCGGCGGGAACAACATTAATTCGGGAAACAAGCCGGCCGGAGGTAACAATAATGTTGGTAATGGTAACAGGCCTTCCGGTGGAAATAATACAAACATCAATGGCGGCAACCGGCCTTCAGGCGGTGGTAATATCAATATTGATAACAGCACCAATATCAATATCAATAACAACAGGAATACAGTGGTGAGAAACAGTAACTATCACTATTCCCGGCCGCCTTATGTTTATGGAGGGCATCGTTATTATTGCCATAATCCTTATTACTATCATCCTTATCGACCTTACTATTGGGGACCGGTATGGCACCCTTGGGGATTTTTTGTGGCCACTTTAGCGGTAACGGCTGTGGTGGTGAGTGTGAACAGTCAGCCATACTACTATGATCAGGGCGTTTATTATGTGCAGGGAAGCAGCGGATATACTGTGGTGCAGGCACCGGTGGGTGCGACGGTAACAACATTACCGGCGCAATCGCAAACAGTGGTCATCAATGAAACCACCAATAATTATTATTACGGCGGAGCGTATTATGAAAAGTCAGCGAATGGATATACCGTGGTGCCGCCAACTGCAGGTGCCATCGTGGAAAATCTGCCGGAAGGTGGTGAAGAAGTTAAGATCGGCGATGTTACCTATGTTAAGATCGGTGAAACCTATTATCAGCCGATTCAGAAAGACGGAAAAAGCATGTATGAGGTAGTGAATGTTGAAAGTGAATAGAAGCTATCTCAAAATACCCGGAGTCATCCTGTACCGATTGATAGGGATCAGGATCTCTTCCA
Organism: Chitinophagales bacterium; assembly: GCA_019694975.1. Lineage (NCBI taxonomy): Bacteria > Pseudomonadati > Bacteroidota > Chitinophagia > Chitinophagales > Chitinophagales bacterium. The sequence goes on along the minus strand of JAIBAY010000007.1, from coordinate 221,199 downwards.
TTCATTGACAGCTGCCGAAATAAATCCGGCATGACCGCATTGATTGCCTGTTTAGAGATAGCTTCTGGTTACCAATTGTTGCATGATGCGGTGGAAAATGCAATACACAATTGGATCAGTTGGGTGAGATAGATATTTAATCATGCATGTTGTGCCATGCACTTTTATACCCACTATGAATGCATGGCTGTATATCTTTAGCTGAAGAATGCTGCACATGAGAGGAGTTTTTTTAATAATCTGCTTATTCGCTGGATACGCTGCAGGCGCTCAGATAAATATCACCTTCACTATTGATGTTACCGGATCTGCTGTTGGTGCCGGAGGCATGCACATTGCCGGACAGTTTGCGACCGACAGCGCCATCAGTATTAATGCAGACTGGAATCCGGCTGCTCCCGGCAGCAAAATGACGCACCTGTCAGGATCAACTTACCAACTCCTCGTCACTTTCCCGTTCAGTGCAGCCGGCAAATTGCTGGAGTTTGAATTTGTACGGGACAGTGTTTGGAACAATAACACGGGAGATGTAAGCGAAGGCAATCCCAATGACTGCTGTCTTGATCTCACCTGCGGTCTAAGCGATCAGAGCGGTGGCATCAACCGGGTGATTACGATTCCTGCATGCTCGGGCAGCTATGATTGTTCCTGGAATATATGTGCATCGCTGATTCCGGGCCCTGATCCTGTAATAACTGTTTCGCCCGGCAACATCATCATCTGTAAAGGAGAATCCGTGCAGCTGAATGCGGCAAGCAGCACTGCTGTCTCCTGGCAGGCAGATCCTACCTTAAGCTGCCTGCTTTGCAATAACCCGTTAGCCTCGCCTGATACCACTACGTATTACTACGCATTCGCAGCTATTGGCAGCTGCATGGCGGTGGAAACTGTTTTGGTGGAAGTGGTGGTTCCTGCAGTCACCGCTGCTGCAGATACTGTTTTATGTAATGGCGCATCGGCGCAATTATATGCAACCGGCAGCGGAAATATAACATGGACGCCGGCCACAGGGTTGAGTTGCTCATCATGTGATAATCCGGTGGCTTCACCGGCCTCCACCATCCTGTACTATGCTACTGCATCAGCAGGTAATTGCTTCGCGAAGGACAGTGTTTTAGTTACGGTGGAAACGATCAGCGTGGAGGCAGGCACTGATGAACAACTCTTGCTGGGAGACAGTGTAATGCTGCATGGATCGGGTGCGTCACAATACCAATGGCAGCCGCCTGACGGACTGAGCTGCACGGATTGTGCTTCGCCGGTGGCAATGCCTATTGTATCGGCTACCTATACACTAACAGGCACTTCAGACAATGGATGCAAAGCTACGGATGAAGTTACCCTCATCGTGATTGTGCCCTGCGATGGTATTTTTTTTCCTAATGCATTCACGCCGAATGGCGACGGACGCAATGAAACATTCGGTCCGGTCAGCAACTTTCATCCGGCGATCAATGCATTCCGGATATACAACCGCTGGGGTGAAATGGTATTTGAATCAAAAAGTTTCAGCAGTCAATGGAATGGGAACCTTCACGGCGAGCCACAACCCACCGGCGCCTATGCTTATGATTTAACGCTGCTGTGTGATGGCAGGCAGGTTGAATTGAAAGGCATTGTATCACTCCTCCGGTGAAAGAAAGATTTTCCCGATCCGCTTAATCTGGCTTCTTTTTCAGGCGTGCATTCATGCCGGTAATCGCATCACCGGTAATATCATACTGCGGCTCGGCATACAATACCTGTCCGCCTTCTACCACAGAAAGTATGACGGTATATTTACCGGAAGCATTGTAATCCTTCAGAAATGAATCAAGAGAATCTTTCAGCTCTTTGTTGAACTTATCGAGTTGGTTTTGAAGATCGCCACTCAGCTGACCCTGCAACTGCTGGATATCCGCCTGTTTTTTTTGCAGGCTTTGTTCAGTTTCCGCCAGTTGCTGCTGCGTCATGGTGGCAGCCTGCTGCTGTGCGCGAGCATATTCTGATTGCAGCTCCTGCCCTTTTTTCGCCAGCGTGGCTTCCATCTGTTTCTGCTTTTGTTCGAGTTCTTTCTTCTTATTAACAAACAAGGCATAATTGTTTTGCATGGAATCGATATTGATGGTAGCGATGCGTGCATCGGACGCCACACCGGTTGCTGATGACACTGCCGGTGTGGTGTCGCTGGCGGCAGCGGTTGTTTTATGACTGCCTAACTGAATATATAACAGTGCGGCAATGATTACGGTAAGCACAATATTCCAGGCAATGAGCAGGGATGATTTCATGAAATGTTTTTTTGCAAAAGTAAGTGTTGATCGTTAGTGTTGCTATACTAATAACATTGCCGTTCATAACTGCGTGAACTCTGGCCATGCCAACACTGTACTCTGCGATTGACAGCGAACTGTTTATTGAAAGGTGATGGTACTGCTTTCGCGGCAGCATAGAAAAATAATTCTTCAATTGCTTTTGAAGAAGCGCTCACCGTATTGTCGGCCATTACCAGCTGCAGGATTATGATTTGATTTCCTTCATCGCTTTCTTCACACGGTTGATCTGCGGCAGGTGATGGTTAAAATGATCACCGAAAAATTGCATCATCTGCATCGCATTGAGCCTGCCGGCACGCGGATGTTTGTAGATTTCACGGCTGATAAGATCATCCGGAAGGTTTTCCAGAAAGTATTTCATTTGCCTGCGTGTTTCATCCCACCGTTGCAGCACTTCGTCAAATGGCAGGTTTTCAGAAGCGGCAGCCAGCACCGCAGGCGCTTTCCATTTATAACCGGAGCGGAGGAAAAGTGATAGCGCCTCCGCACGGATGGTGGCTGCTATTCCCGTTTTCTTTACTGCCTTTCCACCCTGCATTTTTTTGGCTGCATAAGCAATAGAGGCACGTTCAGAAAATTGCAAATGATTTAACACCTGGCTGACCGACCACTGATTGGGATCCGGTTTAAACTGAAGCGATGGCTGATCCAGTTTTTTAAGGTCATCGAGTAATTTTTTCCGCGATGCTTCAAGCGCATTGAACAGCCGGAGCAGTTTTGTTTTTTGCATGGTTGAAAAATAGTGAAACAGCAGCAATCATACTTTCCGGCATCAGCTTTTGGCGGATGCAGCAGAAAAATGAATGCCTGTTGTCAAATCAAACCGGTGTCGGACAGCAGTGTATGCCGGAATGTGTCATTCCTTCTTTTTGAGTTCTCATGTTTCATGTTTAATTTACCGCTATGCCCATCAATCCCATTGTGCTTTCCATTCCTGTCTTCTTCATCCTGATAGGTATTGAAATTATTTATGACCGCATTGCCCATAAAGACCTTTACCGTTTAAATGATGCCATCAGCAATATCAGTTGCGGCATCTTTGAACAGATTACAGGAACCTTTGCGAAAGTATTTACAGTGGCTCTGTATGCAGTAGTGTATGATAAGCTGCGTTTTTTTACGGTACCGGATAAGTGGTATTGGCTGGTGGTGCTTTTCCTGGGCGTTGATTTTTTCTACTACTGGGCGCACCGGATGAGCCATGAGATTAACCTGTTCTGGGCCGGCCATGTGGTGCACCATCAGAGCGAAGAATACAATCTTTCTGTGGCATTGCGGCAGGGCGCATTGCAAAAGGTTTTTACAGCCGGTTTCTACCTGCCACTTGCCTTGCTGGGCTTCAGCCCTGCCTGGTTTCTGCTCCTCAGCGCTTACAATACTTTATACCAGTTCTGGATTCATACCGAGGCCATTCGCAATATGGGGCCGTTGGAATATATTTTCAACACACCATCGCACCACCGTGTGCACCATGGCAGAAATCCAAGATACATTGACCGCAATCACGGAGGCACTTTGATAATCTGGGATATGCTGTTTGGTACTTTTCAGCAGGAAGAAGAGAAAGTGGTGTATGGCATCACCACACCAACACAACGCTGGGATCCGGTGGCAGCGCATCTCAGTCCTTTCACCAATATGTGGAGCGATCTCAGACTGGTGAAAGAATGGCCGGATAAGATCAAGCTGTTGTTTATGAAACCCGGCTGGCTGCCGGCAAAGTATGGCGGTTACCGCGAGCCCAAAGCGGTGCAGGCAGACAGCTACGTTAAATTCAACACACAGCTGAACTTTGAGATGAATATTTACCTGCTGCTGCATTTTCTGTTCATTCTAGGTGGTTCATCTTTTTTCCTGTTTAACCTTAACCAACTCTCTGTCACCGGTCAGCTGACTGGGGCTGCACTCATCACGGCATCCGTGATGTCAACCGGCTACCTGTTTGAAGCAAAACCGCTTGCTGCAATGGTTGAGTACGGAAGGCTTTTATTGGTTGCCGTAATATTGTTCTGGCTGTTAAAAAATTCCGCGGTTTTTATTTATGTAGTTCCCGCTGTGGTGATGATAGTATTACTGTCGGTTTTATGGTTGCAGAAATATTACCGCCTTCCTTTTTCCAAAACAACAGCATAGATGATCAGCAGTATTTTTTCCTTCCGCTCTTTTTTTATCGTTGCCGCCATACACCTCGCCGCCATCGCGGGCGGTGAAACGCTGCAGGTTTTGGCCATCTTGTCGAAGCCGTTGCTGTTGCTCATGCTGACCATTATTTTTTTTACGCAGTCGCGATCAGCTCTTCCTGCATTCCGCAACCTGGTCGGTTCCGCTTTAATGTTTAGTTGGGCAGGTGATGTGTTGTTGTTATTCCAGGAAAAGGATGCTGACTTTTTCCTGGCCGGCCTGATCAGTTTCCTGGCGGCACATGTTTGTTACCTCCTTGCATTCAATATAACGTCCGTTCATCCGGCTAAAACTTTGCTCCGGCAAAAACCATGGATCGCGCTTTTGTTTATAGGATATGGCGTTTTGTTTTTCTTCCTGATAAGAAATGGTTTGGGCAATATGTTATTACCGGTCATGACCTATATGGCAGTGATTTTATTCATGGCACTCAACGCTTTGAACAGGTTCCGACGGGTGGATACCGGCAGTTTCAGTTTGGTTTTTGGCGGAGCATTGTGCTTCTTGCTGAGCGACTCTTTGCTGGCCTGCAATAAGTTTGCGGCGCCTGTTCCCATGGCAGGATTGCTGATAATGCTGACCTATATTGCCGCGCAGTATTTAATTACAAAGGGATGCCTTCAGCAAATAGCAGCAGCTAGCATTCATGCAAGACCGGTATCAGCATAAATCATATCTGGAAGTATGCCGGTTACTTAGGCGGGAAGAACATGCTGATGCTGGTTCGCACTCGCTTGTCTTCGTTCTTTATTTGCCCGGGAATAAATGTCGGCATCATCTTCACCACGCGCACCGCTTCTTCACCGCAACCGCCGCCAATATCTTTTTTAACCTTAACATCCGTGAGTGAACCATCTTTTTCCACTACAGCGGTGATGGTGACAATGCCTTTTATATTACCCTTTTTCGCCGCTGCCGGGTACTTCAGATTCTGAGCAATAAAAAGATCCATAGCTTCTTTCCCGCCGGGATATTCCGGTAACAATGTAGCGGACTCATAGATCTTTGTGTCTTCGGTAACTGTGGTATCACTTGCAGCAGTTGTCGTGTCACGGTCTGTTTCACCAGCTATGGCTTTTTCCGGCCGTTGAATGTTTTCAATGTAATACCGTACCCAAAACTGCCCGGCCCTGTAATCAAAGGTCATCTCCTCAGGCGAAAAAGTGGCGGTGGCAGCCTGATCATTGGGATCGATTACTTCATAATTAAAGATGTTTTCACGGCGCGATTGCTTCGTAATTACAAGATAAAGGTTGGTCGGTCCCTGTGAAATAGTGATCAGCGAGCTGTCGATGGCAATGGTGGAAGGTGTGTTGCGTACAGACTTGTTCGCCATGTCAGCCCACCGTGAACAGGAGAGGAGATACTCCTGTGCATGAAGTTGCGGAGCAATCAGCAGTAGAAATAAGGAAAACGGCAATAATATTTTCATAGGAAAATGATTGATCCTGTAAAGCTACACTGCAACGCAACATGGCATTAAAGTTTTTTCAACGCTGCTAAAAAACTACTTTTGCCATCCGGTTTTAATTTCAATGATTGTCATTTTATGTACAGAACACATACCTGCGGTGAGCTCAGACTGAAGGATGCAGGATCAACAGTAACCCTCGCAGGATGGGTGCAGCGAATCCGGAATTTCGGTGGCATGCTTTTTATCGATCTGCGCGACCGTTATGGCATCACCCAACTTGTGTTTCCTTCCGGACAGAATGCAGAAGATCCTGAAAGGAATGCGGCCATTACAACGATTGCCCATGAACTGGGCAGGGAATATGTGATCGCGGTTTCCGGAACGGTGACAGAGCGCTCCAACAAAAATGCCAGCCTCCCGACCGGCGATATTGAGTTGATGGTAACAAAGCTTGATGTACTGAATGCATCCAAAACCCCGCCCTTTACTATTGAAGATGAAACCGATGGCGGTGATGAGCTGCGCATGAATTACCGTTACCTCGACTTGCGGCGCAACATCAACCAGTATAACTTATTGCATCGTCACCGCGTGGCTCGCGCTGTTCGTGAATACCTCGACGGCCAAAATTTTGCAGACATTGAAACGCCGCACCTGATCAAATCAACGCCGGAAGGTGCGCGTGATTTTGTTGTTCCGTCGCGGCTGAACCCCGGGCAGTTTTATGCATTACCGCAATCGCCACAAACGTTTAAGCAATTGCTGATGGTGGCAGGATACGACCGTTATTACCAGATAGTGCGTTGTTTTCGGGATGAAGATTTGCGGCAGGACCGGCAGCCGGAATTTACACAGATCGACTGCGAGATGGCTTTTGTGCAGCGCGAAGATGTGCTGAACATGTTTGAAGGCATGGTGAAGTTTGTTTTCAAAGAAGTGCGTGGCATTGAGCTGCCTGATTTCCCGCGCATGTCATACGATGCGGCCATGCATGACTATGGCAACGATAAACCCGACATTCGTTTTGCTATGAAACTGGTGTACCTGAAAGAAGGCGACAGTAATACGGTGGGAGGAAAAAACTTCAAGGTGTTTGATGAAGCGGAAATAGTGGCAGGCATCTGCGCGAAAGGATGTGCGGAATATACCCGGAAGCAACTCGATGAACTGACGGATTTTGTGAAGCGTCCGCAGATTGGGGCAACAGGATTGGTTTATATCCGGTGCAATGCAGATGGCAGCATCAAATCATCCATTGATAAATTTTATGGAGCGGAAGATTTAAAAGCTATCGCTGATCATTTTGGGGCCTCACCGGGTGACCTGATACTTATAATGGCCGGCAACACAGGCAGAATAAGGAAAGCATTAAGTGAGTTGCGACTCGAAATGGGTAACCGTCTCGGGCTGCGGAAGAAGGAAGAATATAAACCATTGTGGGTGCTCGATTTTCCATTGTTTGAATATGATGCGGAAGAGAAAAGGTGGAATGCCATGCATCATCCTTTCACTTCATGGCGGCATGAAGACGAAAAATATTTTACAACGGATCCGGGCAGGATAAAAGCGAATGCTTATGATATCGTATTGAATGGCGTTGAAATCGGTGGTGGTTCCATCCGTATTCATCAGCGTGCACAGCAGGAACAAATGTTCAGCATGCTGGGCATGAGTAAAGAAGAAGCCTTTGAAAAGTTTGGCTTCATCCTGAAAGCATTTGAATATGGCGCACCACCGCATGGCGGTATTGCCTTTGGTTTCGACCGGTTCTGTTCCATGACCATTGCCAACCAGGAAAACATACGCGACTTTATTGCTTTTCCCAAAAACAATATGGGAAGAGATATGATGCTCGATGCTCCGGCTGAGATTGATGACAGGCAGAAAAAGGAACTGGGATTGAAGTAGGTGAAAGCTTCAGCCTGCAAGCAGTAAAACCGCAACTCGCTGTGATGATAGCGGACGCCATCTTCACAGGAACCATCCTGAAAAATCCAATTCCAACTTGAAATTTTTATTTAAGCCGGTTTTTTGACCGACACAGTCAGCGCTTTGATTATTTTTGGTTTCTCCAAACTGACAACGTATGCCATCATTCGCCATCATCCTGAAAGAAAAATTTGTTTTAATGCATGCTCAGCCGGCTTGCTTTCTGCTTCGCAGGCGCTCTGTGATATTTCTTGCGCTTTTCCTATGCATGCTTCAGGCCAATGCACAGGTAAATGACTCAATCATCATCCGGCAAATTTTCGATCAGGCACTCACAAAGGGAGAAGCATATAAAAACCTGGAAGTGCTTTGCCGTGACTACGGTAAACGGCTGGCAGGTTCGCCCGGTGCGGCTGGTGCAGTTGAATATACGCGCAGGCTGATGCAACAGTATGGTTTCGACTCTGTCTGGTTGCAGCCATGCATGGTGCCGCATTGGGTGCGTGGCGAACAGGAGACCGCTTACTACGTAACTAATAAGTCGGAAAAGAAACCGCTTACCATCTGTGCCCTCGGAAACTCCACCGGCACCGGTAAAAAGGGAATCATGGCGCAGGTTGTTGAGGTGCACAACTTCAAAGAACTTGATTCACTGGGAAGAAAAAATGTGGAAGGGAAAATCGTTTTCTTCAATCATCCTTTTGATCAGACAAAGATCAGGACCTTTGAAGCCTATGGCGACGGTGTGGAATACCGGTGGGCCGGCGCGGTGAAAGCGGTACAGTACGGTGCCATAGGCGTGATGGTGCGTTCTGTCGCCACTTCACTCGATGATTATCCGCATACCGGTGCCATGCATTATGAAGATTCCCTGCCTAAAATTCCAGCCTGTGCCGTCAGTACCCTGGATGCGGAAGAACTGAGTGCACAGATCCGGCGTGATCCCGCGACGAAAATTTTTTTCCGTCAGTTGTGTGAGATGCTGCCCGATGAACCGTCGTTTAATGTAATCGGTGAAATCAGGGGCACTGAAAATCCGGAACAGTTCATCACCGTTGGCGGTCATCTTGATGCTTGGGAAACAGGTGATGGCGCGCATGATGACGGATCCGGCGTCATGCAATCGGTGGAGGTTTTGTACCTGTTGCAATCGCTGGGCATCCGGCCTAAGCACACGATCAGGGCAGTCATGTTTATGAATGAGGAAAATGGCAGCCGTGGAGGAGATAAATATGCCACAGAAGCAAAATCGAAAAATGAAAACCATCTCTTTGCCATTGAATCGGATGCGGGTGGCTTTGCGCCGCGCGGATTTTCATTCCAGGGCGATAAGGCCACCATCGAAAAAGTGAAGACATGGCGGCCGTTATTTTTCCCCTATGATATCAATAATTTTGAAGAAGGCGGCAGCGGTGCCGACATTGGCCACCTCGAAGGAAACTGCAAGCTGCTGTCGGGATTGATGCCTGACCCGCAACGTTATTTTGATTACCACCACGCTGCAAGTGATACCTTCGATAAAGTTAACCGGCGCGAGCTGGAGCTGAGTGCCGCTGCCATGACTGCTTTGATATACCTGGTGGATAAATATGGATTATAGCGGAACCTACTTTGATTGCAGCTTTAGGTTCATTTTCTACAAAATGGCTGATTGAATATTTTTGTCGGAAAACAGCGCATGCTTCAGTCAAGGCCATATCGCTATAATGATGTAAAGCTGTTCCTCGTTCTCATTCCGGTTATCGCCGCCATCAACTATCATCTTACCTATATCAATATCCGGCTAAACTGGTTCCTCGTACTTACCTACCTGATTGATACACAGCAGGGCTATGTCGGCTGGCTTTGTTGCCGGGCTGTCATCATTTACCTCGACCGTGTGTATCCGTATCAACGGAATACCACGAGGCGGATCTTCCTGCAAACCTTCAGCAGCAGCATCGCCGGACTGGCAGCCATCATCTTGCAAACCATGCTCGTGAACCGGATTTTTACCGATCATCCTATGCCGGTATCATTCTTTACGGTTGACATTGTAATAATTGCCATCTGGTTCCTGGTGGTGAACGGTATATACATCGGCCTGCATTATTACACTTTGTGGCAAGACACAGAAGAGGCGCGTCAGCAGGAGAAAGTGTTGCGCAATGACGGCTATATGGTAAAATTCGGCAAGAAGAATATCTCTATCGCCTTTGCCGATATTGCCGGCTTTGCAATTGAAGATGAATACACTGTATTATACACCACACATTCAAGAAGCTATTACCTCGATGAATCGCTTGACATGGTGGAGCAAAAACTGCCGCAAGAATATTTTTTCCGGCTCAACCGGCAATCCATCATCCACCGGCAGCTTGTTACGGGCTTCGACAGGGGTGAAAACGGAAAGATCCAGGCACTGATCAGGCCAACAGAAAAATTTCCTCAGGCCATTCCGGTGAGCCGTTTGAAGGCGCCTGCCTTTAAATCATGGTTTCAGCCCGCTTAGCTGCTGCATTTCACGGTAAAATCTGCCACACTTCAGGGGAATTGGCCATAAATAGCTTGTTTTTACCCTCAACATGCCTGCATATTTGCGCCTTCAAAATTTTTTAAGATGAAATTTAGGCTACTACTCTGCCTGTTGCTTCCGCTGCAGGCGACATTCAGCAAGGCGCAGGATGCCGCAACATCCGATGCTGATTACCGGAACTTTCCTGTCATCATCAGTTTGCAGTTCCAGAATTTCGCGCTTCCGTTTCAGGATTTGAAAAGCAACTTCGGCCATGTGGGTATTGCGCTGGGAACGGAAGTGAGTTTGAATGGAAAACAAAACTGGGCACAGCAGTTCCAGGCTGGTTTTTATTTTAACAAGGATGCCGGCAACGGATTTTTCACGTACACCCAAACAGTTTACCGCCCGGCTTTCTTTAAGCATTTCTTTCCCGAGCTGAAAGCAGGTATCGGCTGGCAGAGAATCTTTCACCCGGTGCAGACCTTTGAATATCAAAACGGCCAGGTCACTGCTGTTAAAGGAGGCAAATCGCAGTTGATGGTGCCATTGGGTATCTCGGTCGGATACAATAAATACAGTACCAAAACATACGTGTCACCTTTCATCAGTTACCAGGTAGTGCCCGCCTTGTTTTACAACGATGGCATACCGCTCAACTTCTATTCCTTGGTACAGGTTGGAACCCGCATTCATTTTAACTATTAAAAACAAACTAAGCGCTCCATGAAATATCTTTCGATACTGCTGATTCTCCTGATCTCTGTTTCCTGCAGCAAGCAGACCTGGGAGATAGCGGGAAATTCCTGTACGATGCAGGAGGACATCAATAGCAATTATTCCAAAGCCGCTCAGCTGCAAAACCTCCTCGACAAATATGCTGTCATCGGATTGCCCGGACTTGCACTCGCTGTGTATTCTCCCGAAGGATTCTGGGCCGGTGCGGCAGGATATGCCAAGCTGGAAGACAAAACCGTTATGCAGCCCTGTCACCTGCAATATTCTCAGAGCGTTTCCAAGACTTACCTCGCTGTTGCCATCTTAAAATTGCAGGAGGAAGGACGCATCAAACTGGATGAAAAGATCACGGCCTACCTGCCCGCTGAAGTAACGGCAAAAGTAACCGGCGCGGAAAAGGTAACGGTGCGGCAGCTGATGAACCACACTTCAGGAATCGCCGAATACAATGATAAGCCGGCTTACGTGAGTTACCTCCTGCAACATCCGCTTCATGTTTTTACCACCATGGATTATCTTGACTATATCAAAGGCGATGATTTGCGCTTTGAACCCGGCAGCAAACGTGTCTACACCAATACCAACTATCTGCTGCTGGCACTGATAGGCGATCAGCTAACCGGCGATCATGCGAAGTATATGCGCGATCAGATTTTCAAACCACTTGGATTGGTGAATTCCTATTATCGTGATTATGCGGACTATCTGCATCAGCCCGGCCTGGTGAATTCTTATTGGGACCGTTACAGCAACGGTGTGCTGGAAAACTGCTCGGCAATGCAACAGGTGAATGTCGGCTCCTTAATCGGAGATGATGGAATCATTGCGGCGCCGGCTGACTATGTCACCTTCCTGAAAGCATTGTTTGAAGATCAATTGCTGTCACCATCCTCCATGGAACAGATGCTGACCTTCGTGAAAAATGATACCGGGAAATATGCTTACGGCTATGGGCTTGGTATCAGCAATGATCCGTATAAAGAGCATGATATCTACGGCCATTCCGGTGGTGGAATAGGAGCGGGTTGCCTGCTCGAATATATTCCTGATAAGGACACTTACTTTTTTATAGGAATCAATATCGGAACCGTTATCAGCAGTCCTGTTACTGAAAAGGCGGAGCATATCAGGGAAGAAATCCTGGATGTGTTGCTGGAAGAATGATCAGTGTGCAGGCGAGTTTTTTGTGTCGACGCCTGTTTTCTTAAACAGCTGCGCACAGTTTTTACGATCAGCTCTGCCGGCTAAAGATGAACTGTTGCAATGGCTGATGGCTGCATGTTTTCGCGTTGATGCTCCGGGATTTTTATGCTTCCCACGTGGTGCCATCCTTGCCATCCTTCAGCTGAATGCCCACCTTTTGCAAATCATCGCGGATCTTGTCGGAAGTGGCAAAATCCTTTTTGCTGCGGGCTTCGTTTCGCAGCGAGATCAGCAATTCCATCAAACCATTCATCTTGCTGTCGTCATTGCTCTTTTCACCTTTCAGGCCAAATATGTTTGTTACCATATCATTGAAAGTTACTGTGAGTGCATCAAAAGTTTCCCTGCTGACGGCTGATAAAGGAAGCAGCTGATGCTTCCAGGAAAATATGGCTGAACTCAATTCAAACAAGGCAGCGAGCGTCATGGCCGTATTCAGATCGTCCAGCATATATTCCATGCAGGAACTGATCAGGGTGCGGATCCTTTCATCTTCCGCCGGGTTGAATACAGCGCTGTCTTCACGGTAGTGGAATTTATTCAGCGTATCGAGGGCATTCAGCAAACGCTGCAATCCTTTTTCTGCTGCCGACAGCGCTTCATTGGAAAAATCAAGCGTACTGCGGTAATGTGTCTGCAGGATAAAAAACCGCAAAGTCATCGGTGAATACGGATGATCGAGCAAGGGATGATCGCCGCTGAAGAGCTGCGCAATGGTGATGGTGTTGCCCAGCGACTTACTCATCTTCTGCCCCTTCACGGTAATCATGTTGTTGTGAATCCAGTAGTTGGCAATGGCTTTTCCGGTTGCCACTTTGGTTTGAGCGATCTCACTTTCATGATGAGGAAACAGAAGATCCATGCCGCCGCCATGAATATCGAATGGCGTTCCCAGGTATTTCGACGACATGGCGGAGCATTCAATGTGCCAACCGGGAAAACCATCGCCCCACGGGCTTTTCCAGCGCATCAGGTGACCGGCCGGCGCATTTTTCCAGAGGGCAAAATCGGCTGGATGGTGTTTCTCACCCTGTCCTTCCAGTTCGCGGCTTCCTGCAATCATCTCTTCTATCTTCCTGCCGGACAAGCGGCCGTAGTCATTTTGCCCGGCATATTTCGTTACATCAAAATACACCGAACCGTTTACCACGTATGCAAATCCTTTCGCGATGATGTCTTCAATCATGGCAATCTGCTCCACGATGTGGCCGGTGGCTGTTGGTTCGATGGCCGGCCGCAGGATGTTAAGCTGATCCATCATGTCGTGAAAGACGTTGGTGTATTTCTGCACCAGCTCCATGGGTTCAAGCCGTTCCAGTTTTGCTTTGCTGGCAACCTTATCCTCCGCGGCGCGGTCCTCTTCTTCAAAATGGCCGGCATCGGTAATATTCCGCACATAACGGACCTTGTATCCTTCATGCAGGAGAAAGCGGTAGAGGATATCAAACGTTACATAAGCGCGGGAATGCCCGAGATGTGTTTCGCCGCTTACGGTGGGTCCGCACACGTACATACCCACATAAGGAGGATGGATGGCGGTAAACACTTCCTTCGAACGGCTTAAACTGTTATGGATTTTCAACGGGCTCATGGCGCGCAAAGATAGCAGATGCACTTTCAATTGGGAAAAGAAAGAGGCTGCATATGATCTGCTTGCAGGTTAAAAAATGCTGACTATGCAGTATTTGAAAAGTTGTTGCCCGTTAGCGTTGATTCTTCCACTCCTTTATCACTACTTTCTTGTCATGTACACTTAAACATGGGTCCTTTTTTCTTATTGAGTGCACAGAAGGTTTCATTGGTTAACTGTTCACCATGCATTTCCTTCTCAATCGAAATATAAAAAAAGACTTCTAAGGTTAAGGCGCAGCGTTTGACGTAATGAGTAATGTTGCTATGTATTTGCTGCTACGATGCAAAGATTTCCATACAAGATTTTCCTGGTTAAGATACCAGGTGATAAGTGTATCAATCGGTATACAAATAAAGGAAATTCAGAAAGTAAAATTGTATGGGAAGAGTATAATTTAAACAACTAGCCTTTTCATCATGCCATGATTAACCAGTGTGGAAGCAATTACGCTTCAATCATACTGACAGGATTTTTCTAATGACGCAGTCTAAATATTATGCGTCGATATATTTTCTCCACGCATCAGATTCAGCCAGTTTTTTAATCACGTTGTTTCTGGCGGTCAGGAATCGTTTCATATGCCGGTGCAGTAATAATTTTTCTGCCATGATGCCTAACAGGCCGAAAGGCGCTTCGAAGCTTAATACATCTGTCATTACGGTTGTATTGCCGCTTGCATCATAATAATGTTCATGTTCCAGGCTTTTGAAAATGCCTTTCACCATCGTGTCTTTGAAATAACGATCCTCTTCCATGGCAGTGATCGCTACCGTAAGCTGCTGATAGAACCCCAGATGCTTCGCGCGCCAGGTAACTGTTTCATGCAAGCCAATTAGTCCGCTCGTGACGCCGGCAATCGCTCTTTCATGCGTGCGGGCAGTGGAGACCATGTGTACATCAATGCTGCGCGACAGGTTGAAGCAGCGGCGCACCGGTGCATCGATTATTGTTTGTATGCGGATGATGGTCATCTGCGGAGGACAGGTTGCATTCAAGGACAAACATAGTGTATCGTTGACAGCCATTGTCGCGCTGCAGCAACGTTTTAAATCACGCAGTCATCACTATTCCTGCAATTCCGCTTATTTTTGGCCCCTCACTGATACCTGATATGAAACGAGATGATCTACTTTTTTCGCTGCTGCACCGGGAACTTGAACGGCAGCGCCATGGCATTGAACTGATTGCTTCCGAAAACTTCGTGAGCATGCAGGTGATGGAAGCCATGGGCAGTTGCCTCACCAATAAGTATGCGGAAGGATATCCCGGACGCCGCTACTATGGTGGATGTGAAGTGGTTGACGAAGTGGAACAGCTCGCCATTGACCGTGTGAAGGAATTGTTTGGGGCAGCATATGCGAACGTGCAACCACATTCCGGTGCACAGGCGAATACTGCGGTATTCCTGGCGGTGCTGAAGCCGGGCGATACCATCCTCGGCCTCGACCTTTCCCACGGCGGGCACCTGACACATGGGTCTGCTGTCAATTTTTCCGGTAAGTACTTCAGGGCAACCTTCTATGGTGTGGATAAAGCAACAGGCCGCATCAATATGGAGGATGTGCATAGCAAAGCGGTAGCGGAACGGCCTAAACTGATTATTTGCGGGGCCTCAGCATATTCAAGAGATTATGATTACAAACGGTTTCGGGAAATAGCAGATGAAGTGGGTGCATTCCTGCTCTGCGACATGGCGCATCCTGCCGGATTCATCGCAGCCGATTTATTGAATGATCCTTTGCCTCATTGCCATTTTGTAACTTCTACCACGCATAAAACTTTGCGTGGGCCGCGTGGCGGCATAATTCTTATGGGTAAAGATTTTGAAAATCCTTTTGGACTGAAAACACCTAAAGGAGAAATCAGGATGATGTCTTCTTTGCTCGATGGTGCTGTCTTTCCGGGAACACAGGGCGGCCCGCTGGAACATGTTATTGCGGCCAAAGCGGTTGCCTTTGGTGAAGCACTAACGGATGATTTTAAAACTTATACAAGACAGGTGCAGAAAAATGCGCAGGCGCTTGCTAAAGCGTTTACCGATCGCGGCTATAAACTTGTTTCCGATGGCACCGATAATCACCTAATGCTGATTGATTTGCGGAACAAAAATATTTCCGGCAAAAAGGCGGAGCATGTGCTGGTGCGCGCCGAAATCACCCTCAACAAAAACATGGTTCCATTCGACGATAAATCAGCCTTTGTCACTTCCGGTATCCGCGTAGGTGCCGCAGCCATCACTTCACGCGGGATGCAGGAGCAACACATGACACAGATTGTGGAATGGATGGATCATATCATCATGGATCCGGATCATGAATCCCTGATCAGCAAAACGCGCCGGGAAGTGCATGATTTTATGCAGCAGTTTCCGCTTTATGCCTGATTCATCCTTTTTCTTACTTGCCCGAATTTGAAGCTGCCTGCTGAAATGCTTACCAGGTAAGGGCTTCCCCATTTACTGCCGTTTATTTCCACCGGTTTTATGCCACATTTTTTTCCCGGAACGGGCAACAATTTGTGTGCTGCCTCCGTAAGCATTTTATTGTTTGGTTACCCTTTTTGGGTTAATCCTTTAAAATGCCTGCTTATGCTGAAAAATCTACGTCCTGCCGCGTATATAAGCTATTTCATTTTGTGGTGCTCCTGCCTGCTGATCGTAGTAACCGCAACCGATGCACAGACGATTGCTCCCGGTTTGTCAACAAGAAGGACTATCACGAACGATATTTTCGGATTTAATACGGGTACCACCATCAGGGGCGGTTCATCCTGTACGAATCCGAACCTGCTCGCTAAAATGCCTTTGCTGAAGCCGCAGGTGTACCGTTTTCCGCAAGGTGCTTTTTCCAGCTGGTATAACTGGCGGGAAGGATGGGTTTATGATGATCCGAATGTGCCGGACAAGTACGCATCGCTTTCCAAGGTACCCAACAGGCTGGAAGACTACAAAGTTTTGCGCGATGCAAGCGGCGTGCAGGCAACTATATTAGGCGTTAACATGATTCTGTCAGATATCCCGGAACAGATCGCCATGCTGAAGCATGCGGACTCCATTGGTATTCCGGTGAAGTATGTCGAATTGGGCAATGAGTTTTACCTGGAAGGTGACGATCCAGATTCCGCCTATATTCTTCAGAAATTCCCCACACCGGCAGACTATGGCATAGCCGCAACGATCTGGGCCGACAGCATTCATAAATATTTTCCGGATGCAAAGGTGGCGGCACAAGGGGTATTTGATAAAAATGCAGCGCCCAGGAGAAAGATCTGGAACGACAGCGTATTGGCCCACCTCGAAGGCGAAGATGCCATGACTTTTCATTTTTATTATCCTTCTGCCGATGCCGATTCACTTGAAACAGCTGCGGAAAAGTTAGACGTGAACATGCAGGATGTGCCCGACTGGCTGTATCAGCCATTTAAAGGCTGGGACATTTTGAAAAATAAATCAATGGTGAAGGTGCGGCCGGGAAAAGAGATATGGATCACGGAGTTTAACCTGTCGGACCATGAACGTCCAACCCATGGTTACTGGACACACGGGCTTTACCAGGCGCTGCAAACCCTGTTGTTGCTGCAGGACGACAGAATCACCAAAGTTACACCACATGGCATGTGCGGCACTGCCGTATATGGCAGTCATTTTTATGATACCGAAGGATTTGTTTTTGGAAATGGCGATGATCCGAGTTTCATTCCTCCGCCTGTGCAGCCAGCAACTACCTTCTGGGGGCTGACAGCCTGCGGCAATAACATGACTATGGTGGGCAATGCTATGTATGGCAAAGACTATGCTTCACCGATTCAATTCTCGCCCAACCCGCAGGTGCTTGCCATTGAAAAGGGTGATTCCAACTATTACAACGGTTTATTCGGTTACCTGTTCAACAATGGCACTGCAAGTGATGCCCTGATTCTCAACCTGACCGGCAACACGCAGGAAATAACAACAAATGTTATGTTTCCCGGCGGCGGCACTTATGAAATGCGATATGCACCTGCTTTGCAACTGGTAGCAACAGCAGCAGACGTTACCGTAGTTAATGCTTCTTTGCCGCAGACACTCGTGCTGCAGCCTTATTCAAGTACCCGCATCACTTCCGCATCAGTTCCGTATGCGCCGCCTGTAGTAGCCATCTCCATCAACGGCCCCGCCACCTTCTGCGCAGGCGACAGCGTTGAACTGGATGCAGGAGCAGGACATATTGCATATGACTGGTCGAATGGAAAAACCTCGCGCAAGATCTGGATAACCTCCACCGGTGACTATACTGTTAAAGTATATGATCATCCTGCAGGATATTATGCGGAGGCTTCAGTGCATATCACAGTCAATCCCGTTCCAACCAAGCCCAACATAAAAGTGACGGATCCAAAAACTTTTTGTGCCGGAGGCAGCGCTTTGCTTTATCTCGGGCCTAATTTCACTTATACGAATGTATCCTACCTGTGGCCGCTAACCGGCGACACTGTACCGCAGGCAACTATCACCACATCAGGCAATCATTATCTGCTGATTACTGATAATGCAACCGGCTGTTCTGTAGTGTCGGATACGGAAACCATCACGGTCAACCCGCTTCCCCAGCCGGTTATCAGCCCTGTAACAGCTGCGCAGGGATGTTATGATACAGGTGTGACGCTGCAGGTGAACCAGGTTTATAATAATTATAACTGGTCTGACGGTGGAAACCTGCAGACTGATAAATTTTATATATCCGGCACCTATTGGGTGAATGTGAAGGATACCAACGGATGCCAGGCAAATTCCAATGCAATTGAAGTAACTGTATGGGAGCCTGATTACCCTGCGATAACACCCATGGGGCCTACTACCTTTTGCATAGAAAATCCGACTACCTTATCCACCATTCCGGGCTATGCCTGTCAATGGACGAAAGGCGGCACTGCTATTTCCGGCGCCACAGGCCAAACCTATATTCCTTCTGCAAGCGGTCTTTACAAAGTAATCGTGACGGATATTCATGGTTGTTCTAAAAAGAATGATGCAGGGGTAAGCATTACGGTCAATTCGCTCACCGCTCCTGCAATAACTGTTTCAAACGGCTCGGTACTCTGTCAGAATCAGACAACTGATTTGAGTATGCCATCTGGCTATTTTAATTATCTCTGGTCAACGGGTGCCTCATCCAATACTATCACGGTCGGCAATTCAGGAACATATACATGTACCATCACTGATTTGAATGGATGCATGTCTGCCAGTCCTCCCAAGGTGATAACCGTGAATCCTTTACCGCAGCCGGCAATAACACCAGCTGGTCCTACCTCATTCTGCTACGATCAAAGTGTTACATTGTCTGCACAACCCGGCTTTAATCAATATGCGTGGTCCAACGGCAAATCCGGTCAGAGTATCACAGCCGAAACCAACGGTCCTATCACAGTTACTGTTAAGGATGCCAACAATTGTTACGGTACATCGCCTTCCATCGATCTGACCGTTTGGGACCTGCCGCTGCCAACCATATCTGTAACCGGCCCTGTTGTTTATTGTATAGAGAACCCATCTACGCTATCAACCATACCCGGCTATGCCTATCAATGGAAAAAGGGAGCAACGGTGCTCGTAAATGCAACCAATCAGACCTATCAGCCGACGTCAAGCAGCACTACCTATAAAGTGGTTATCACTGATGTTCATGGTTGCAGTAAATCGTCCGATAATTTTTCAGTTACGGTGAACTCCGGCACGCCGGCATCACTTACCGTCACCGGCGGAACCACTATTTGCCAGGGCCAGAGTACCAATATCGCCGCCATGGCAGGTTATGTTTCTTACCTGTGGTCATCAGGGCAGACAACGTCATCCATTAATGTTACCGCTGCCGGTACCTATGCAGTTACCACTACCGATGCCAATGGTTGCACTGCCATTTCATCTCCTAAAATGATTGTGGTTAATGCATTGCCTCAGCCTGTCATTACAGCACTCAGTGCCACTTCATTTTGTGACGGTGGCAGCGTAACACTTGATGCCGGTGCAGGATACAATGGTTACAGCTGGTCGAATGGAAAATCTACGCAGACCGTAAGCATCACGGCATCGGGAAGCTTTACCGTTACCGTAACAGATGCAAACGGATGCAGTGCCGCCTCACCGGCCATGTCAGTCACAGAATGGATACCACCCACGCCAGTTATTTCCACGAGTACAGGTGCTACTACATTCTGCGCCAATACCGGCGTTTACCTCACCACGATTGCCGGTTACAGCTATCAATGGCTGAAGTCCGGGGCAGACATTGCCGGCGCCACACAGCAAAACTATCTGCCATCCTTGGGAGGAAGCTATAAAGTGGTGATCACTGATATTCACGGCTGTCAAAAAACATCTGCTTCATTTTCCATCACCATCAACAGCAATCCCGTGCCTGTGATTACCGGACCTGCTACCGTATGCCAGGGATCATCCATTGTGCTGAGTTGCGGGTCTTATGCAGGTTATAGCTGGTCAACCGGCGCCACGGCTTCCACTATCAGCGTAAGCAGTGCGGGAAACTTCTCGGTTACCGTAACGGATGCTAATGGATGCAGCGGCACCTCAGTGGCAAAAAATGTTACTGTCAGCCAATCTCTATCTCCGGTTATAACGGCACAGGGTCCGACGCAATTCTGCGATGGCGGTTCCGTAGTGCTCGATGCAGGCAGTGGTTATGCCACTTACTCCTGGTCGAATGGTAAAACGACACAGACGAATACTATAACTGCATCCGGTAGTTTTTCCGTAACTGTTACGAATACAAGTGGCTGTTCAGGCACTTCTCCTGCGGTAAATGTGGATGAATGGATTCCTCCCACGCCGGTGATTTCCACCAGCAGTGGTGCCGTCACCTATTGTTCCAACAGCGGGTTCTACCTGACCACCATCGGTGGCTATGTTTACCAATGGCTTAAATCGGGTGTGAACATCAGCGGAGCAACCGGTCAGAACTATGCTCCCGTTTCCGGTGGCAGCTATAAGGTGATGATCACGGATATACATGGCTGCTCAAAGACTTCTTCCGGCTTGTCGGTCACACAAAACACCAGCCCGGTGCCTGTTATCACTGGTCCTTCCACGGTATGTGCAGGATCTTCTATCACCTTAAGCTGTGGTACATACCCGGTTTATGCCTGGTCAAACGGCGCGCAATCAGCATCCATCAGTACCGGCATAGCAGGTTCTTATACAGTAACCGTCACCGATGCCAATGGATGCAGCGGCACTTCAGCACAAAAAACCATCACGCAAAGCCAGCCGCCGGTTCCGGTTATTTCCGCACTTGGCGCCACGCAGTTTTGCGATGGTGGAAGTGTGACCCTTGATGCCGGCAGTGGCTATAACAGTTACAGCTGGTCCAACGGCAAAACAACCTCCACCATATCTGTAACCGCTTCCGGAAATTATACTGTTACAGTTTCCAATTCAGCAGGCTGCACGGGGACTTCTGTACCGGTGGCCGTGACGGTGTGGACACTGCCTGCCGTCACCGTGAGTGCTGTAGGGCCTGCAACTTATTGCCTCAATGCCGGCACCTATCTGACCACCATCAGCGGGCCATACAGCTATCAATGGCTGAAGGGCACCGCAACGCAGAATGGTGCAACCAATCAGAATTATGCACCTGTATCATCCGGAACATACAAGGTAAAAGTTACGGATGTGCATGGCTGCAATAAGACGAGCAGCGGCCTGAAAGTGACCGTGAATCCGTTGCCCGCTGCTACAATCAGCATCAGTGGAAGTGCTAACATCTGTGCGGGACAAACAAAAACTATATCTGCCAATACCGGTTCGGGGCTCACCTATGCCTGGAAAAATGATGGAGTAACTATCAGTGGTGCAACAGCCTCTTCCTATGTTGCTGCTGTGGCAGGAAATTATTCATGCGTGGTGACCAATTCAACAGGATGTTCATCTACTTCCAATGTCATTGCCATCACCAGCAATTGCAAAGATGAAGAGTTGAAGGATGAAGGACTTGATTCATGGCTGATTTATCCAAACCCTTCTACGGGTGAAGTCCATATGCGGCTTAATACAGGAGCATTGGAAAACGGTTCCTGCATCGCTGAAATAAGAAACCTTGCGGGCATCATCATCTGGAGCAGCCAGTTAACATTTACAGATCACCGGGTGGAAATTGATCTTTATTTAGGTGATGAGATCACCGCGGGATACTACCTTGTTGTGATGCGTATCGGAGAACATAATTATCATCAGCCGCTTATTCTTACAAAGGAATAAGCAGGCAGTGAACGGATGTAATACAGGCAGTACGTTTTTAGCTTGTACTGCCTTTTTCAGCAGCCTGTTGGTTTCTGTTAGCACTGATCAGCAGAGCGCTCAGCCGGCAGCCTGTTTCATCACCCGCTATGCAGTAAAATCCCGGTAAATAGCATCACCTCATTTTTGAGTGCTGATCACGGGTTCAAAATGCAGGGTTACCGTGTAAAAGCATGGTTTTTCAGCCATAATGCTGAGCAGCAGCCATCGGAGAGATTAAAGTTAATATGAACAGGTTAACACAAAAGTTAAATGCACCTTAAAAGAATACGCTGAAAAGAAAGATTTGAATATCTTTGGCTGCTTTACCATCTACCCAAGCGGTAAAATTCAAAGTCCACATTTCAACAAAAGCGTTTTTACAATTGACCCACATCAATTAACCCACTGATGAGAGCAAAAAAATTTTTACCCGCTACGTTAATTTTACCGATGCTGATATCGGTTCTTTTGCTGCAGGATCTGCCTGCACAGGGGCAAACCTTCGGAATGAAATTATCGAACAGAAGGGATGTTAAGCCTGACTGGTTTGGTATCGGCAGTCAGAATACCACACGCGATGGTATGTACATCGACCATCCGAGCCTGCTCGACAAAGCACCAACGATGAATCCGGAAGTCATCCGTTTTCCATCCGGTGGTAATGCTAACTGGTGGGATTGGAAAACCGGTTGGTTTGTGGATGACCCGAATGTACCGCCTCATAATCCCAATCAGGCACCGGTGTATAATACACTTGAAAATTTTAAGGTGTTGATTGATGCAACCGGAGCCACTCCTTTGTTTGTGCTGAATATGATCAGCTCAACGCTTGCTTATCAGCTGGAAATGCTGCACTATGCTGATTCCATCGGTCTCGAGGTGAAATATCTTGAATTAGGTAATGAATTCTACCTGGCAGAAGAAGAAGACTCTACTTACATCTATTCCATTTTCCCGGATGCAAAAGTGTACGGCACCGTAGCATCACTCTGGATTGATTCCATCCATGCACATTTTCCCAATGCGGAAGTGGCGGCACAGGGCGCCTTTAACCGTAATAATCAACCGCGCAGAGTACAATGGGATGATGATTTACTGACGACGCTGGATGGTGAAGATGCCATCTCTTTTCATCAGTATTATAATGGTTCGGGTACTGAAGCTTCCGGGGAAGGTGATGGAAAGTATACGATGGCTGATGTACCGGAATTCCTCTATCGCCCGTTTAAAGCATGGAATATTATGGCTACGGAAGACCTGCCTTTGGTTCGGCCGGGAAGAGAAGTTTGGATAACGGAATTCAACCTGCAGGACTTCAATTATCCGGTTCACGGATCCTGGGGCCAGTCATTATTTGTTACAACGCAGGCCCTGCATTACCTGGAAAGTGAGAAGATCACGAACGTGAATTTTCATACCATCTGTGGCACTGCCGGGTATGGTGGCTATTTCACGGACACGAAAGGATTTAAGTTCAAGAGCGAAGGTAGTTTCCAGGAACCACCCAATCCTCCTACTACAACACCCTGGAACCTGACGGCTGCTGGCAATGCTGTCAAGATTGTGAGCGAAGCGGTTAATGGAATGAAGTATGCTTCGCAGCTGACTTTTGAAGGTGTTCCCACTATCGGACTCGTGGATAAGGGTGACTCTGTATACTATCCTGCTTTGTACGGATGGGAGTTTTCCAACAATACCAGCTCTTCTGCCATTTTGGTGAACCTTTCCGGCAACGACATCAAGATCAATACTGCCGATGTTTTCAAAAATGGTGGAAGCTATAAACGCATCTCCGCAAGTCCAGTCAGTTATATAGCCAAGACCAACGACGTGACTATCAAAACCGGCACCGTAACAGCTACATTTACATTGCCGGCCTATAGCATTACAAAAATTACTTCCTCCAACTACGCACCGCCCGCGCCACCAGTAGCTGCAATTACCACTAATGGTAGCACTACTTTTTGCGAAGGCGACAGCCTGAGCCTGAGCGGCGGCGATGGGCACCTGGCCTATCTCTGGTCAACAGGAGCAACAACCAAACAGATCTGGGCAAAGAACTCCGGTGATTATTGGGTGCGTGTATGGGATGATGCGGCAGGATACTGGGCGTCTGATACAGTGACTGTTTCAGTTAATCCATCACCGGATCAGCCTACCATCAAAAATACCGGGAAGGATGCTTTTTGTGCAGGATCGAGTACGGAGCTGAAACCGAAAAAGATTGAAGACAATGCAACCTATATCTGGTCAACCGGTGCAACCGGCACTTCATTAACCGTTACTGCTGCGGGCAACTATACTGTTAAAGTGATCAATCAGCAAGGATGCGCCGCTATCTCACCGGCGATACAAATTTCAGTGTATCCGCTACCGCAAACAAACATAACACCTTCCGGCCCGCTTGTATTTTGTGATGGAGGCAGTGTAGTACTCGATGCCGGTGCAGGATTTAAAACCTATAAATGGTCTACGGGTAAGTATGGACAAACCCTTACTGCATCAGCTTCCGGCAGCTATAGTGTAACCATCACCGATTATAATAACTGTGAGAATACCACGAATGCCATTAATGTCAATGAACTGCCACTGCCATCAGCCACTGTCTCGGTGTTTGGGCCAACGGCTTTCTGCGACGGCAAATCACCTACGTATCTCACCGCACCTTCGGGTTATCCTTCTTACCAATGGCTAAAAGGCGGATCGAACATCGCCGGCGCCACAACAAAAAAATATTACCCGGTCAGCAACGGCACATACAAGGTGACGGTGAAAGACAATAACAACTGTACCAACCAGTCTGACGGTACAGTGATTACCGTGCTGAAAAAACCGAAAGCGCAGATTACCGTCGGCGGCCCAACCAATATCTGCGAAGGCGAAACCTGTGTGCTGACCGCAAACATAGGAAGCGGATTTACGTATCAGTGGATGCTGAATTCGGCAGGCATTCCCGGTGCAACGCAAATATCTTATACCGTAACACAGCCCGGCGTTTATAAATGCAAGGTTACCGATGCCAACGGTTGTAATGCAAATACCAAAGAGATAACTGTCACCAGCAATTGTAAAGAATCAGGATCTGATGCGATCACATCCGCCAAAGATGCAACCGTGCAAATCTTCCCCAACCCTGCCAACAGCTTCATTCATATTGATGCAGCTTTTTCAGGAATGGCTGATGCGGCAACAATCAGCATCAGTAATTTACTGGGTGAGGAAGTTTATGCATCCAGGCAACAGCTTGACGGCATGCAGCTGTCGGCAGATATTGAATTGGCCGGACGGTTCACGAATGGTATCTATCTCGTCACCGTAAGCAGCGGTGAACAGGTGGTGATGTCAAAATTTGTTATCACAGGAAAACGGTAAAATCAAATACTAGGTGGCAGTAAACCAACTGCCGCCTGAAATACCGCGACAGCATTGTTGCGGTATTTTTTTTGGATTGAATGAAGTGCGGATCACACATTCTTCCATTTTAGTTTACATTGCTGTAATGGATTGGGTTGAACCGTTGCATCAAAATCAGAATGGTTGGTGAGTGATTTATTTTGCCGGTAGAAGGAAGCAATGCCAAAGCTGTTTGCAGCTGCGGAACTGTTGGGTCAGCAAACGGGAAGGCAACCATCCGTATGGAGTGAAAGATGCCTTCCTTGTATTGATCAATCATAGTGGAAAATTGTGCATGCGTCAAACGATCAACAGGCTATTGCTTTCGTTATTTCTTTGATTGAAAACTGTTGAATAAATTTAACTGCTGTTGGGGAGCAGCATAATAATAGTTGGCCATTGCCAACCGTATTAAATATTTACCAGTCTGATTAGCAGTAAACACCATGCCGAAAAATTCTGCTGCTGTAAATTATAAATTCCGCGACCTGAAAGTATTCGGACCGGCAGATCCGCTGGCGGAAAGCAAACGCAGGTATCAGCAGGTGCTGGAGGAGTCAGGCACCACCTACATTTATGCAGAACTTTCTTTGTTCAATAAGCGGTTTGACGAGGAAGACTGGAATGTGAAGGTGAACCTCAAAGCCTATCATGCCAGCGGTAAGGAAATCTGTGATCTCAAGGTAGAGCGCATCGTTAAAGCGGATGAAAACATCATCTATTTCCGGGAAGGATGGGGCAATCCTTCACCCGGCTCATTCTGGAAAAAAGAACAGTACTATTGGGAAGCATGGGTGGATGGCGTGCTCGTCGGTTCCAGGAAATTTTATATCATCAATGGCGGAAAAGTCACTAATAACAGTAATCCGTACCTGGGAATCGAATCGGTCAGGTTATATGAAGGACCGAATACCGGATTGCCCCTGGCGGAACGAAGGTATCTTTCAAAGTTCAATAAGGATGAAACCCGTTTCGTTTGGGCTGAGCTGGTTCTGAAGAACCTGATGCCGGATGTTAACTGGCCCTGCGAAATGAAGTTTGATTTCTACAACGATGCACGGCAGCTTAAGGGAGAATGTATTGAATTCTTTTTCATGAATCCTGACAGTGACGGGCTTTTTACGCTCACGACTGGCTGGGGCTCAGATATGAAAGGCACGTGGTATCCCGGCAGCTTTACACTGGAAATAATTTTCATGGATCACCTTATCGGCGTCGTGCCTTTTGCGGTGGGTGATGAGGCAGAAGAAGGGGAGGTGGCCATCCTCAATACACCGCAGTACAAACTCCCTGCACAGCAACAATCTTCGGAGACGCAGGAAACACTGAACGATGCATTACGCGAGCTCGACAGCCTGATTGGCCTTTCTGCAATCAAAACAAAAATTCATGAATATCTCCAATACCTGGAATTTACCAGGCTGCGTGCGGAAAAAGGGCTGGCAGATGGCGACAAACTCAACCTGCATGCTGTCTTCACCGGCAATCCCGGCACCGGAAAAACTACGGTGGCCCGCCTGCTGAGCCGCATCTATGCAAGGATGGGTTTGCTCAGCAAAGGACATTTGGTGGAGGTGGATCGAGCTGATCTGGTGGCAGAATATATCGGTCAGACAGCACCGCGTACGAAAGAGGTGATTAACAGGGCACGCGGCGGTATGCTGTTTATCGACGAGGCCTATGCCCTGGCCCGGAAGGCAGATGACAACAGGGATTTCGGTAAGGAAGTAATCGAGATACTGCTTAAAGAACTCAGCGACGGGAAAGGAGATATTGCCATTATCGTGGCGGGCTACCCTGAGGAGATGAATACATTTCTCGACTCCAACCCTGGACTGAAATCAAGGTTCAGCCGCGTGTTTGAGTTTCCCGACTACCTGCCGCAGGAGCTGGATGCCATTGCGGCGTATGCAGCCGCCGAACGCAACCTTATTTTCACGCCGGAGGCAAAAGCTTACCTGTCGCAAAAACTGGTGGAAGCCTACCGCAACCGCGACCGCACCTTCGGTAATGCACGGCTGGTAAACGGATGGATGGATGAAGCAAAGATGAACATGGGGTTGCGTGTCATGCGCCATCACGACCCGCGGTCACTCAACAAGGAAAGTTTCACCACACTTGAAAAGGAAGACATCCTGCGGATATTCGCTGCGGGTGAAAAGGAATTACCGGATATTCCCATAGATGAATACCTGCTGAAGGATGCATTGCAGGAACTGAATGGCCTCGTAGGTATGGGCCTTATCAAAACGGAGATCAATGAAATGGTGAAGCTCGTGCGTTTCTACCGCGAAGAAGGTAAGGATGTGCTGAACCGGTTTTCTCTGCACAGCATTTTTATTGGTAATCCCGGAACCGGCAAGACCACGGTTGCCAGGATCATTGCTCGCATCTACAAAGCACTTGGCCTGCTCGAGAGAGGACACCTGGTAGAAGTGGATAAGCAGGGACTGGTAGCAGGTTACGTAGGGCAAACAGCCATCAAAACCGCACAGGTTGTGGACAGCGCTAAGGGAGGCGTGCTTTTTATCGATGAGGCTTATGCGCTGGGCTCAAAAACAGCAGGTGATTTTGGCCAGGAAGCGGTTGAAACACTGCTCAAGCGGATGGAAGATCTGCGGGGCCGGCTTGTGGTCATCGTTGCCGGTTATACTGATAATATGATGCAGTTCCTCGATTCAAATCCGGGGCTTAAATCAAGATTTGATAAAACATTTACGTTCGACGATTATACACCGGCGGAGTTATTTGCGATCGCCCTGAGCATGCTGAAAGCCGAGAACCTTGTCGCCAGCGAAGATGCCGCCCTGCACCTGCAGAAATATTTGCAGCTGCTTTATGATACACGCGACCGGTATTTTGGCAACGGCCGCAGTGTGCGGAAGATCATAGAAGAAACGGTGAAAAACCGCGACCTGCGTCTTGCCGCTATTCCGAAAGATCAGCGCACGCCGGAGCTCCTGGGAAAAATTATCGCTGCCGATGTTGAAGAATTTGTGCTAACAGCACAAAGTTCAGATGCGCGCAAACGAATCGGTTTCAACCTGAGCGGAAAAAGTTGACGAAGGGTGTTCCGCTCAGCAAATGATGCCTTCAAAAGATCTGTTGTAAATCCGGTCAGAAAATATCCGCTTTACGTACTATTTTCGCACCGCACAAAAAATAATGCCGTTCATGTTACTTCAAATCTGGTTTCCTCAAATAGTGATGGTTGTAGGCGGTGCCGGCGCACTCCTTTGTTTCGTGATAGCTTTCGCGCCGGAGATAAAACACGGCGAACATCACGACGATGAACATGCCGGCCACGGACAGGGCTGATATAACCGCAAAAAAAATCCGGACAGCGATGCACTGCCCGGAATTATGACTTCCACCTTATAGGAAATCACTTTCCCCCGGCTGTAATTTCTGTTCCTTTAAAATTGTATTGCACCGGTTGTGCTCCCTGTTTTCTCCAGACACAGGTGCCCTCGATCTTATCGCCTTTAATGGTTCCCTGCCAGCCCATCGCACCTTCCCCGGCACTGTTGACGGTTGATACCCATGTAAAATAATCTTCCGTTTGTTTCAGATAGGCAGTGGCCTCTTTAAAACCCAGCGAATTAAAACCAGGTGTCTGCAACATGCCGTTGTCGAAGATCAGCGTTTGCACAATGGCTGCTTCATCTGATCCCTGCCTGATGAGTTCAACCTTATATTTTTTTCCATCCGGCTGAATGGTGGCATGCTGTGCGCTGGCTGACTGCAGTCCAGCAAGAGCGAAGGCGATCACTACTATGATTTTTGTTTTCATTGTTGCTGTAGGAATGATTAGGGAAACGAAATTAGTCAATTACTTCAGATATCAGTTCTTTCTTTCCATGAAATTTGCTGACCTTTGCGGGCTTTCACGAAAGTGGAATAAAATGTCTTCGTAGCTCAGTTGGTAGAGCAGCTGACTCTTAATCAGCGGGTCCAGAGTTCGAGTCTCTGCGAGGACACTAGAAATATTAATTATTTGCACACAGTTTGCACACCAAACTTTGCTTATTCATAATACTACGCAATTGCATATCCTCTCAAAGTTATACTCATGGCTTCAATATTTCCTGCGAGTTGGATAACCAAGCGTAGTTATTAACAGACATTTTGGCACGAATTCTACTTCGGCCTCCGTTTTGGGTAATGTCGCCAAAATATTATTATGAATTCTACTTCGACAATTAAATATTATCCCGTTGGAAACGGCGACCAATCATTAATCTCCATCCATGAGAGCGGCTACAACACTCAAATATTGGTTGATTGTAATATCCGAGAATCCAGTAAGGGAACCACAAACCAAGAACAGTATGATGTAAAGGCAGATCTCTTAAATGTTTTAAAGAAGAAAAAAGTCAATGATGTAGATGGCATTTCGTTCGTGGATGTATTTATTCTTACACACGGCGATGAAGATCATCTTCTTGGCTTCGAAAACAATTTTTACCAAGGAGATCCGAAAAACTATAAAAAGAAAAATAAGGATGATGGTGAGATTTTAATCGAAGTTCTGTGGTTTTCCCCCATGGTAATGGGTACTGCTACAAACGATGATGAAAGATGCTTTAATAAAGAGGCCAAAAGACGAATAAAGCTCCATCAAGATAAAAGTCCTGATAAAGATAAGCCAGGCAATCGCATTTTAATAGTAGGAAGAGATACAAATGAGGATTTAAGTGGGTTGGATATTGTAAGAAAAGTGCCGGGTGATATTGTGAGCCGTTTTAATGATAGAGAGCTAAAAACCTTTTCTATTTTTATTCATTCACCTTATCAGCAGCAATTAACAGATGAGGAGAGTGATAAAAACCATGTTAGCTTAGTTTTCCAAGCAAGGTTTAAAGCTACTGATACGAGCGCAGATTTTAGCGCACTTGCAATGTTTGGAGGTGATGCCGACCACCATGCTTGGAAAGTGATTTTGGAAAAAACAAAGAAATACAAAAATGACGTAAACCAAAAGGCACTTAATTGGGATTTATTCTTAGCATGTCACCATTGCTCATGGTCATTCTTCAATGATACGCCACAAGAAGAGCATTCTACTCCCACTGCAACGTCGCTTGAAGTATTAGACTACAAGAGGAATAGTGCGAAGGTAATTGCCTCAAGTAAGGAAATTAAGGACAATGAGGATAATCCACCGCATTATGCCGCGAAAAAGCAATACTGCAACAAGGTTACCGAGAAGAATTTTCTGAATACAGAAGTTCATATTAAGGTTGGCAAAACTCCTCAACCAATCATTTTTGATATTACACCTCAAGGACCTATGCCACCTAAGAAGACAGAAGGATCGTCTCAATCAGTTGGGTCTGCAGGGTTGGGAGCGGTAAATACTCCTTCTAGATATGGCTCCATTACTTTTTAGTTCAACACTCACTCCATTCGAAGGGGAGATTGAGAATAAGAAACTCAATGATTCAATAGCTGAATTAAGTTCTTCTCTCCATAAGAGTCTGAAAAAACTGATATGGGATGATAATCACATTGCTATTTGTGTCAAAATTCCAGTTGAACTCCCGCCTCTTGGCAACGCTGGTAATATTGATATTCGCCCAAATGAGCCAGTAATAATTGCTTTTGATAAAAACAATTATCCTTCTAAAGCTCCAAAAGTTTTTCCTGATCGTACCAATTTTCCTAAAAACCAACTCGCTCACCTATATGTAGCCAAGAAAAATCGACCTCCCGGATTTTGCCTTATCAGA
The DNA here is from genome assembly GCA_019694975.1 of Chitinophagales bacterium. Taxonomy (NCBI): domain Bacteria; kingdom Pseudomonadati; phylum Bacteroidota; class Chitinophagia; order Chitinophagales; species Chitinophagales bacterium. The sequence goes on along the minus strand of JAIBAY010000007.1, from coordinate 189,895 downwards.
GGCAATATCGATGAATGGTTTGCAAATAAGCAAATAAAAGATTTGCTAACACGAACCAGTAATTGGTTGCGTGATGCTGCCTGTGGGGAATTAACCGAGGATTCACAACAATTTGAACCGATACGATTAGAGGGATACCGAGGTGAAGTAATCTATCCCTACGATAAACTGCATTCCATTGTTGAACAAAATCTATCTTTTAAGGATAAATCGAATTTTGCAGTCATCTTCTTTGAAAACATTGCGAACGATGATGACCCTCCTTCTTTCAAACTACTATGGTTAGTTAACAATACTGAGTATAGTACTGCTTTGACATTATATGTTGAATCTATAAAAAAATTGCTTGAACAAAAAACTTTCAAGGTAAAGAAGTATCAGATTGGGTATTTGATCTGGTCAAATGATAATAGAGAATTTTCAAATTATGACACGAACCTACCAAGTGACTGGAATACTTTGAAAGCGTTTTGTGACGGTTATTCCATAGACATTTCCGGGCTTGAAGAATTCATTGCTGAATCGGTAAATTTTTTTCATGAGATTCCCGTAATTACAGCAATAAGAAGAACCAAACCAATAATTGGTTTTTCAGGAAAACTTGAATTTATCAACTACTACATTGAACTTTCTGATGATGATAAAACGGGAAAAGCAATCAATAATATTCCTGTGTTTTTTCAATCCCATAGTGAGCCCCTAACCTCAGAGAAAGCTGCACTTATTTCGGGAACACCAATTCATCTACACAATGCATCAGTGGTGGGTTGCGGTGCACTTGGTTCTAAAGTAATTATGCATTTTATTAGAAATGGGGTAAAGGATTTGACAATTTTTGATAACGATTATTTATCTCCACACAATCTGGTTAGACATGCGTTACTTCCTGAGTATGAAGGGATGAATAAAGCTACGGCATTGCGGAACGCGGCCAAATCCATGTTTCGAAATGAAGATTTTCCGATTTTAGCCATCCCTACCTCACCAACATTTGCAGTTAATTCTTTAGAGGTAGTATTGAAGAATGGAGAATGGTTATTAGATTTTACCGCATCAGAAAACTTCTTTAATAGTTTAGTTTCCGAACATGGAGGCGAAGACGGCATTCGAATTTGTAGCGGATCAATTTCAGATCATGGTAAATTAGGTGTGCTGTATGTCGAAGGAAAGAGTCGTAATCCTAGAATTGATGATCTCAAACTAATGTCGTATGCACAATATAAGAAGGTACCATTAATTTCTGATTGGCTGAGAAGGGAAAGTGTTGATAATAATGGTAACCTTAATTTACATGTAGGTGTTGGTTGTAACTCGGAAACAATAGTTCTTTCGGATGATATAATTAGCACCCATGCTTCTTACTTCTCTCAGGTAATAAAAAAAGAAAGCCAGCAAGCACAATCGGAACTAGGGAGAATTTTTATCTGTAGTGTTAATTCAGATCAAAGTATTTCTATTGGAACATCAGCAATAGAAATCCAACCAATGTTAATTCTCCCATGCGTCAATGATTCTTCGTGGCAAGTCAGGATGAGTCAACATGTATTAGTGGAAATGAAAAAAGAAATGGGTTTAGCCATGCCACACGAAACTGGAGGGGTATTTATTGGTTCAGCTAACTATAAAACCAAAACGTTACACGTAGTTGATCTGATAAAGGCTCCACCAGATAGCTCAGCCAATCCAGTGTGTTTTTTTCGTGGAGTGCAAGGGTTGTCGGAGGAGATTGAATCAATAACTAATCAGACAGGCAATCAACTTGGTTATATTGGAGAATGGCATACGCATCCATTTGGACCAAATGGCATGAGCGGAGTAGATAGAGCTACGGCTAAAGCATTCAAAAAGGAATTTTCGTCATTAACAACACCTCTCCCTGTTTTCTTAACTATCTTAACCCCAAGTGGTATTTTGCCTTTTGTATTCTAATCTACCTACATGACCCTGTTCGATAACTACACCCTCAAAGCCCGGATTTATCCAATTGCAATTTTATTTCTTCCAATAATTGTTATCGGCATTGCATACTCAATCGAAGTTGAAAATATTTTTTACAGCATATCTTCCTTGGGAATTGGAGGTGTGCTGACATATCTTTTCTCTCAACTTGGTAGGGACATGGGAAAATTGAAGGAAAAAGGCTTATGGCAGTCCTGGGGAGGCCCACCGACCACGATCATTCTTAGATTATCGGATAGCACAATAGATTCAGTTACTAAAAAAAGGTACCACACTAAACTACTCTCTTTATGCCCAGTAATTCCCATTCCTTCGCTACAAATAGAAACAACAACACCACAGGTTTCAGATGAAGCGTATGCCGCTTGGACAAGATATCTGCTATCGAGAACGCGTGATTCAAAGTCTTTTCCATTATTGCTTAAGGAAAATACGAGCTATGGGTTTAGAAGAAATCTTTGGGGCTTAAAGTTGTATGGAATAACCATTTGTTTGGTGGTTCTTATCTTTAATTATGTACTATGGCTGGCTCTCACTAAGACGTGGAATCCAGTTGTATTCCCATATACTTTTCACTTTTCCACCATAGTTTTAATTGCCATTCTCCTTTTCTGGATCGTAGTGGTTACCAAAGCATGGATCAAGATAATAGCGTTCGCATATGCTGACCGATTGTTGGAAACTACTGAAATTCTAAACTAGCATGGAAGTCATTTGCCTAGAAGATAAAGCTCTATACGCCCTTATCGAAGAAGTCGTTGAACGTCTCAAAGAAAAAGCAGGCGAAAAGGAGGATAAATGGATTTCAGACGAAGAGGCCATGAAAAAGCTGAGGATCAAAAGCAAAACAACTCTTCAGAAGCTCAGAGACCAAGGTAAAATCAGGTTTGCCCAACCAGAAAAAAAGCTCATTTTGTACGACACTGACTCACTCAATGAGTATCTTGAAAAACATGCAAAAGAACCTTTTGGATTATGAGTGACGAAAAAAAATTTATTAAGGGTTTCAACCACGGGTATATATTAACCAAGTATTTACCGTCTCTGGTCTCGAACCTTATTGGGAGCCTGAAGTCAACCAATGAATATTTCTCCGGTTTCTTTGCCGGCAAACAGGAATATGAAATGGAAAAAGCGAAAAATGAATTAGAGGTGCTGGGGCAGATAAGAGACCGGGCCGAGGACCGCGAGCGGAATGTAGAAAAGGATTTATAATTCCTCTTGCTTCGCAAGGTTGCCTCAAAAATTCCGGCTGTTTTCTACATGCAAATATTCAAAACTTTTCAGTTTTGGTGAATGCCATAAGGAAAAGTTCTGCCAGGGAATAAAGGGCAGAACCTTACAAGTTAAATTAAGGGAAAAATTAATGCGAAGAATTGCAAGATTGCATCTCGCCATGAAGATGCGTAATCATGGCGAGATGCAATCTTGTTGGGGAGGAGTACCTCCCCAAACCCCTCAATGCATTTATACTTGAGCGGTAACGATTGCATCGTTACTGATAGATGTCATCTGCTTCATCTGATAGCTCCTCAACGGAGTCATCATCTGAACCAGTGTCATCAGTTTCCTCCTCTACTTCGGGGGCTTCTTCATTTTTAACTTCCTCTTCATCGGAATCAATATCCTTTTCTAAATCGAACCTGTCATCATCTTGGTCGCTTTTTTCTTTCTCCTGGTCACGCTCTAAAGTCCGAGAGGCTCTAAGCTCCCGTAAGTCTTCCAGGTTCTTTTCTTCATTGATGCGAAGGGCATCAAGCTTCTCTAGTTTATCTTTATCATACCCGAGCCTACTGAATCTAAATTTTCTGTCACCTTCAAATTTCACCCCTTGTAATCGGCCATTTCGGAAATAGACCACATGGTTATGCGATTTCAAGTGGTTTATAAAGTCGTCCCGCGACTTTGATTTGGCGTAGGCTTCTTCAAGAATTTGCTGTAAGGTGTCCTTTTGAGATTCACGGGAATTACCTCTAGTTGGTTCCGGCTCACGTTGCGCTTCCTTCAATTTTTGTGATCTACCATGCCGAGGTAAACTGTGGATGAGTTCCGGGTACCGCTGTTTCTGGTATAAATCCATTGCCAGTTTTAGTTCGTGAAATTCCTTTCGGGATAGCCTATTGGATTCGCCGGTGAGATATTTAGTACCGGACATCACGAGGTGTAGGTGAACATGAGATTTGTCGTAATGTGCCACGCCGAGGTACATATTGTTATTGCCTCGCAATTTCATGTGTTGCTTCGCAATATCACGAAGCATTTTCTCATTGATATGCTGACGGTCCCTGTTTGAGAAGGAAAGTATCGTATGGTATACCCGGACGTTATCCTTACGCCGGTGTAATCTGAAGGTTTCGTTGTGGTCAAATTCTTTGACAATCTTATCCAGACTTCTGGATCGAATATTATGTCGAATAAGGATTGGAGTTTGCTTGTCTCCAATCAGTTTTTCTTTTTTCTCAGTGAGATAACTTAATAACTGTCGAGTGCTTGGTGATTTACGTGTGAGGCTTTTGAGCACCATCGGATGAGATTGTAGTAAGCAATCGAAGAATTTTTTCTTTCAAATCTGGATTCTTCTTCACTTCTCGATTAATCCAGTCTTCTAAAGTGTCTGGATTACATAAGTGGATGAGCACTTGGTGCTCGATTTCTTCTATTTTTCTGAGTAATGAATTTCCTAATTGAGATGATATTTTTTCATCATCAATCATTTGAGCTATTAGATTGTAATGCATTCCCAGCCACTGACTGATTCGTCGTACTTCAACTATATCTGGCACTATGTAGACCTGCGACATATGCCAAATCGTCGTTCGTTTTATATATTTTGTACGACTCATTTTATGCTTTCTGGCTGCCTCCGTAATCAGTTTGAACTCAGCATTTGTAAAAGACAATGTAAACTCCTTTTCAGTTTTCCGTTTCTCTTTACGCCAGATTCGTTTGTATTCTTTGTAGTATAGTTTTTTGCTTTTAAGAATTTCTTCTTCACTGCCGGTTGCCAGGACACCTGAAGCGTCAAGAAAGGAGTAGAGGGAACTCTTCTTTTTAACAGCCCGCATCGATTAATCAAATTGAATTACTGGAAGAGATGTAAATGGAATCTTATTCTCAACTTGGTATGCACCAAGTTCCGTGAGCCTTTTAAACCGCAGGGTTTCGTAGTATGGCCGCATCTTAGCTCGGAGTGGTGCTGTATTCTTAAACAAAATGATAGACTCATTCAATTGCCTTATTTCAGAGGCAGTGAGCAACTCTCGTGTCCGAAGTATCTTCTCATCTTCATATTGATATTTTCCTAAAACTGTTTCGAGCATTTTACAAATTTCAATAGGTTGGTTTGGCATATATAACCTGGTAGCGCAGTTGGCTACTATGTTGGATGCCTGGTACGAGCCGTAAAGATTTTCCAGTTGCCTATAATCTTGGTAGATAAGAAGAATGGCACTAGCATGCTTCCGAAGTAGGGCTACCGATGAAGCCAATGATCCAATCTTCATTGACGATGCTTCATCTATGAGAAAGAGAATTGGGTATTCATTTTTACTTGGTATAGTATTCAAAATTGAACCCCAAAAGGATTCAAAGAAAATAGCACTCATACCACGATAGAATTCTGCGTCTTTTGCTGAGTTGCAGATGTAAAGAATGGTAGGATGCGTTCTGAATTCGTCAAACTCAATGGTATTAAAAGAAGTAACCTTTGCCAAACTTTCACTAACAAAAATTGATAAAGCGGTAATTGCAGTGGCCACGACACTCATTAAAGTTTTATCCGGATACGCAACAAAGGTTTTATACTGATCAATTAATTGTTGATCATGTGTTTTCACCATTAACACATCTAACTTTTTTGCGTCATAACTAAACTTTTGAACCATCGCAAGAACACTCGAAAAATTTTTGTGTTCAGGTTTAGCGTATTTGATCAAATAGGTTGCAAAGAGAGCAATCAAGGTTTCTGCGCTTTTATTCCAGAATGGGTCTGATGAATGTTCGATGGTATTTCTCACAAGCACACTGGCCAGCTTGTGCACATCTGAATACGTTTGACACTTGGCCAACGCATTGAAACCTTCAGATTTTTCGGGCGTGTTATAATCCAACACTTTAATCTTGAATCCTTCTCTACTTTTCGCCAAAGCTGTTTTGAAAAATACCTCCTTAGATGGATCATGTATCACCATCGAAACATTTCGCGCATTCAGAACTGTTGGGATGATAATGGAGTTTGATTTTCGGGATCCACTGCCACCAAAGCACACCATGTGAGAAAAACTGTCTTCCAGAGACAGGAATCTGCTTCCAGTTACTGAAAATCCGTTTCCTGATTTGAAGAGTGTGTCGCTTACTGATCCGAAATCAGCGTCATACCGGGTCTTTCGCTCTTCCGGAAAAAGTGAGATGATACCATCAAATATGCCCTGTGATATTTCTGCAATAACCAGGGTGACGATGTTAAACAGCTCTATAAGGAATTGCATCATGTTACCTCGTTACAATTTTTTCTATCGCTTCCCCGAATTTTAACAATATGGTGCCGCTCAGTTTGGCAGCCCATGCCAGAAGAATGGCGATAAGTTTAAGGACTCCGATGAAAAGGGATCGGAGTACTGCCAATAAACTTCCACCCAGGGTACGTCCACTCATGGAATAAAAAATTTATTGTGTGCCTGCACGATTATCTGAGCTCCACGAGGTTCAAGCAGGAGTTTGTACACCTCTACCCATTTTAGAAATACCTCTTCTTCTTCACGATTCCTAGGCAGATTAATGAAGTACACTGTCATTCCGGAGAGATTTTCAGGAATGGTATACTGCTCAAGCAAATGCGTGGCTAAACCTTCAGGGTTACGATTAAGTAGATTTATATTTTCCTCTGTGTACGATTTGAATGCAGCGTTTTCCTGGAGATCGCTGAAAACTATTAGGAATTTATCTGTGCAGCTGGATTGTGATAAACGGGTAATTTCATTTAAAATACTGCTGATGCATTCAGAATGACTGAGCGATTGTACAGAATCATGCGTGGCCCAAAAATTTAAAAGAGAACTTCTAACGCTTTCATAGAATGCTAATACCAGGTTTTCACGATTATGAGAATCTCCAGTCCTGTTCTTCTGTTCGGTTGTTGCACCATCAGCCAAATGGTATTCAACCACAGGGTTTAATTTCTGATCAGAAATTACGGAGAGGCGAAACGATGCCTCCTTATTTATATCCCCTGAAAGCTTATACAGCGCCAGGACGTCATCTGCTGCAGGTTTGACGAGATGAGGATCTGTGACATCAATTAATATTGATCCACAGGTCGAGGAAGTAATTTTAGCATCTTGCACTTTCCGGCAGGAAAAAAGCAGTGTAACTAATAAAAGGAATTTTAACAGATGTTTCATGACTCTTCAGTTTTACGGTTAACAAAAAAGACGGTGAAATTGAATTTCGGAGGATGTGTTAAAAACTGAGGGCATTCTCCATTTTTTTTGAAGCTGAGATACGTGTTTGCATAAGTGGCTACCGCTTCTTCAGCTTCTCCCATGGATCGCTTTTCACAGCCAAATCCATATTCAAACCGGTGAAGCGCAAGTGCACTCTCTTCATTGGCTTTTTGATCAACAGTTACTATTTCATGTTTTTTGGATTCAATTTTTTCTTCTAAATCAGTTAGCTCTTTCTTTTTACGTTCGTAATCCTGTTTGCTGAGTGATTCTTCCTCCGTTTCCCAAACCAGCGCAGAAAAGAGTACAGCGGCAGCAAAAAGTAAATAGCTGATTCCGGCTAAAACCCAACCTGATATTGCCGATGGATTCTGCGCCACGATCTCACTGGTTTGAAGCGATAGATCAATATGGCTGTTATAGTACAGAGCTCTGGCGTGGCCCATAAGCGTAAAAAAGACGGCCCCAACAGTTAATCCTATGGTCGCCTTTATTCTTCGCTTGATTACGTTCCTGGTCTTCATAATCCAATCTGCCAAGTGGTAGGAACCAAGAGCCAGTGCACCACCTACCAGAATGCCATATACTAATGAGGGCATGAACGGTAAACCGCCTGCTCGAAGTGAGTCATAGGTCAGATATGCATCCGCTGCTGATCCTGCAATAATAAAGACCTTCACAATCTTTTGCTGTGTCCATTTTTCGTGATTGGGGTGAAACTGGTTGACTTCATTTTTTAGCTGTTGTACTTGTAGCTTTTCATAGTTTATTTCATTTTGTAATGAAGAGGTTTTTTCACCAGCAGCTTTAAGAATACGTTCCCGTACAACCATACCAGCTAACGGTTGAAGCTTTTGTTGAACCAGGTTAATGACAGTTTGAACTTTAGTCTGAATGAAATTGAAGATTCGAGCACGCCATTGTGCTTCGGTGAGGGGTAAGGATGTCTCAGCGTCATACCTACCCATCAGCTGAATTGATTGCAATTGAATTTTAAGGTCGCTGATAGCCTTTTCGATCTCTGGATCTGAAAAGCGGGATTGAAGTGTGGTTGTTTTCATGTGTTTTGGTTTTAATTTTTTAAGGAGAGTTTATTGAATTATCACTGTGTAAACTTGTTCGTTGGATGTGATTGAATTGTTTTTAAGCTCAGCATTACTGGTTAAATCCGATGAGTTTTGGATAAATAACCATTCTTCAGATGAGCAGTAGGAAGCTGCTTCGAAACATTGATCAATGGTTAGACTTTCCCACCATGCTGCAGGAGATGGAGATTGAGAATCTTCGGAAGGACATTTTTCTGTTGGGAAGTTTTTCATAAGCTGGCTATTTTAAGGTTAAACAAAAAAGACCGAGTTCCACAGTGTGGATTCGGTCCTCGTTATTCATCCTGATAGCTTACCTTCCCCTATTCACAACAACACTCTTTACTCAGTAGGTATGATATGTCATATTACTACTGACGGATGAATCTTCAAGCTCGAATCCGTCTATCAAGCTCTGTAGGCCACCCCCGTGGCTTGCAGAGTTTTTCTTTGAAAAACCTGCTCAGTGCCCAATAGTATTATCTACCCTGATTAATCTGTATTTTGTTCTTTTTTAATACATTTAAAAATTGATTGGCAAAGGCATAGTTAGGAGCTTCAAATATTGGTTTCATAAAATTCTCTGGAACTTCTCGGGAACTTCCTGAGAATCAAAAATGATACAGTGAAATGAAAAATCAACGAAAACGTACAAGTGACAATAAGGATTCACTTCAAGCGTATAAAATGTATATTATCTCTATTTTTTCGCGCAGAATGCCTACGGATTGGTTTAGCGCAACAAAAAGCGAACAATTCAATGGTATAAATTCTAAGGATTCAAATTTAACAGCTTACATAAAGGAGCGCCTAAAGAATATTAATCAATCCAATAAAATAAATCAAGCTGCAGTTAAGATAACTCCAAAAGCCGTACTTAATACCCTAAAGAAAAAGTTAAAAACTAACAGTAATTCAGACACTTTAAATTTAATAGCAAATATATTTCATATAACAACTGCATATGATGATTTCACAAAGAATCAAACAGAGGTTGCTTTCTATTTCAAGAAATACTCCAAAGAAATTGGAGAAAAAAGAAAAAAGAAAAGGGTAGAAGGAAAGCCGCTTTTCTATTTGTATTACTACTGGAAGGATGAAGAAATCAATTTTGCAATTCTCGAAGTTGAGAATTATGATGCTGATACATGGGTTAAAGGTTCATTGTCTTATTATCACAAGAAATGGAATGCAAATCAAAAGAAATTTTATTATGACAAAGGTTCGCCACAATTATTTTCAAGAAGTCCTGTGGCAATGAATTTATTATTTGTTGATTGTAAAGGTAAGCCTCACAGTAACAATAATGAAAAACTATCCATTATTAAAGGAGAAAAGAAGCATACTTTTTTGACAATCTACGTTGGTGGATCATTAGCGAAGGATTGGAAAATATTGCTTGCAACTTATTGTAGTTCAAGTAGGAGTCAAACCATTCCTGCATGTGGAGTAGCGGTACTTGAAATGATTGAAAGTATTGCCGAGGCAAAATCCATTATTGATAGTGGAAATATTGACGATAGTATTTTTAGTTTCCTCTATGAAAAAAGGTTAGATACTGAAATTGAAAGAGTTTTCGATAGCATCCATTATCTTCCTTCTGTAGAAAATATCAACTCTATTTTTCCTTATGTAGGCATATATGTTGGTAGGCACTTAGATTCTGCATACGATGATATTGATGAAGAAAATATAACTGACGCAGGAGCTTATAGAACGATTCTCTTGCAAATTAAGAGCACTGGACAATCAATAATTAGATACTTGATAAACAACGAAGTTAAAGAGTTAGTTGGAATGTTGAAATCTCACAACTCAAAACTTTTACATGGAACATTCAGTAATAAATCTGTAAATAAATCGCAGATTAAAGACGTTTCGCGTCTCCATTTTGTGCTACAGATTCCCTTGAGAAAGGAAGGTACATATTTGAATGGTGTTTACTCTGGATTCAGAGAAGATGTGGACTTCCCAAAGGCTGGCTTAGTAAGTTTTAAAATGTTACATGGTATTACCTCTTTGGATGATGAAAGAATCGATAAAAATATATTCCCTAAAAATTTTAGTAAAGAAAGTCAGTTAACAAATACTCAAGTGAAAGAACATTTATTAAAACCGAATTTTATCCGGTTTTTCCGAGGTGATTTGGGAAACTATTTTGATTCTTTGAGAAAGAGTATCCATCCAGAAATTTATGAAAAACAAAATTCTATCTACCAAGGTAAAAAATATGGAGGACCTACAGGAGTTTTCTATCTCTATAGTTTTTCCAGCTATAAAACTGGTATAGTAGGTTATCCGATCTTTATTGATAATGATGGAAAAGTATTGATTAAAATTCCGAAACTTAATCAGCCCAAAACGGGAGTTGCAAAATATTATTCATCCTACTTAGTATTGGATTTTAGTCTGGTATTTGGTGAGGGAAATAAAGGCATATACATCCTATACGTTGGATCTGAGGATTTCGACTTTTTAAGGATTGCATCTGGGGTTTCAACTCGAATAAACCACGCAGAGCAACCACAAGCAAAAAGGGAGATTTTGGTACCTGTAATGGTGTTTGTCAAGGATAATTTAGATGGATTGATGAAGGCTAAATCTAAGTTTGAGGAATTGGAATTTAAATACATTTCACCCAGGTCTTCTGAATTCATTGAGCTTGGGAGGGTTTCAGTAGATTTTAGAGGGTTGACGGGATCGGTATCTGAATCCTTACTGGGTAGAGAATATAATCTTATAGTGACTCCAGCTAAATTCAATGAATCGAGGCTATTATACCGAGAGGAGTTTTGGAAAATTTGGCTCGTAATGGCCTGTTATAATTACGATTCCGACAAATCGGAAATAGATAGGCTGTGCTCGAAGTATTCGAATAGCAAAAATGATCTCTTCAACAGGCTGAGAAAAGAAGTTGTAACCTTCAGATATCTTATGCTTTCTCGTGAGCATGGATTGCAACTGAATACAGCTCAGCAAATACATTTTGAATTAAAGAACATCTTAGAAAAGGTAAAGTGTACCCACGATCCAATAGATTTTTTTATGGATTGGTTGAATTATGCAGATGAAGTTGCGGACAATACTGAAAAAGGGATGCATTCTGAACGAAAAAATTAAATTGTATTTGAACGATTGCCTAGGATTATAATTAAGCAATCCCTCAATCCCCACAGGTAAAGCGGAGTTCCTCTTCCTCGTTCCGCAGGAAATCATACCAGCCCGTTTCAGTAGCTGTTATGTCGCGTCTATTTCTAATGGCATAACAGCCACTTCACGCCCTTCGGGTTGCTCTGCAAGCCTGTCATGATTCCTGCAGTTCACTCGTCATCGTCACAGCAGCCTACTATGTCCTACAGAGAGCTTCAGTCATGAATCCTTCATTCCACTGCATGCGCTCCATTCGCTATCTTTGACAGTAGCTCCTTTCGGTTCGGGTTGTTTATAGGCTTTCGCCTTCTCCTTACTCCAACAACCACGAACTCTCAGTTGCCCCCCTCTCAGGCTCATTGCGCGCCATTCCGTTTCATTTTCGTCATCATTCCTTCAGCACTCTGATAGTCCATTCGGCTGCTGCGTCTGGCTCGCCTGCGACACTCACTCGGCTTCGTGCCTGTCATGGTTTTTGTGCCTCCCGCGTGCTTTCCTACCCGCATAGCTATTGCTAAAGCACTTGCCTTAACTCAAGACAAAAACACACACCAGGCACTCGTGTAAACATAGCTGTACACCGCCCTCATACTTCGGGCTATTGTGTACAGCACCTAGCTCGTACTCGCAGACGGCTCGCAGCACTGCGTCTGCAAACCACTTCGTTCATTGCATCCGCTTTTGCTTACGCTAGCTGAAGGCTCCTTTACCTAGACAATTAACATCATTTGTTTTAAATGATATTTTGGAATCTATTACTACTGCTGCTTCAGGATATTCACCGAGATAAGATGCTGCAATCACTGCAATAGTCATTAGTAAGTTGATACTCCCGAAATTCAGTTGGGTTGGTGCAGTGGGGGAAAAAGGATTGCAGCTGAAAGCCTGACCCCCTTGCCCGCTTTTCGCGGGCTTGGGGGAATGCCCAAATTATTTTTGGGAGAGTTTTAAAATTCTGACTGCTCCTTTTGCTACTATGAGAAATATGATTGTTCCTGCGATTAAATCGGGATAGGGTGAGTGGGTGATGTAAACAATTATTCCTGCTGTGATGACTCCGATGTTTGCAATGACATCGTTGCTGGTGAAAATCATGCTTGCTTGCATATGGGCTTCTTTGCTTTTTGATTTTTGAAGGAGATAGAGCGTGACGGCATTTCCGATAAGTGCGAATGTTGAAACAATAATCATGGTTTGAAAAACGGGGAGTTCACCGAATCCTAAAAACCGCCTGATTACTTCTATGAATCCTAATATGGCTAAAGTCATCTGAAAAATGCCTCCTGCTTTGGCAATATTTTTTTTGGTTGATGCAAGTTTTCCGACTGCATATAAACTCATTCCATAGACAATTGCATCTGCCATCATATCTAAACTGTCGGCTGCCAATCCCATCGAACCGGCAAGAAATCCAGCAATTATTTCTATAATGAAGAATGCAAAGTTGATTGTGAATACTATCCAAAGCAGCTTTCGCTCTATGGTTGTTTCATTTGTGATTACTGAATCACTAACAACTTCCGTTGAAATTAATTTTGAACCGAGATTGAGTTGATTAATTTTTTCTGCCAGTGGTTCTGCGCTTCCGGTGTGGTATGCAAATAATTTCCTGTTTGGCAAATCGAACTGTAGTTGCTGAATGGATTTATCTCCTTCCAGTTTCATTCTTATTAATTGCTCCTCTGAGGCGCAATCCATTTTGGAAATATTGAATATTGTTTTCCGGACTGACATTGCTTTAATTTTTTCAGGCTATTTGATTCTTCTTTCTTAATCCGTAAGCTATGCTGTCAATTTAACTTTTATCTTTCTTAAATGATTGTATTGTGATCGTCTTTCCCAGTTTTGTGTGCCGTAACTCCTTAATGTATTCAATCTTAAGTGCAGGTACTTTTGCACCGCGCTGTACAAATTCATGCTCCATCCTTTTCAGGAATTCCGCTTCATTAAAATCCTGATGTGGCCCTAAAATCAAAAAGGTTACAGCATCTTCTGCCTCCTGCACTACCTGCCATCCGCCTATGGGAAGCAAAACCATATTATCAAAGAAAATTTCAGGCTCTATTCTAACTTTTTCGCCAGATCTACCAGGTAAATAAATCACATTTTCTTCGCGTCCCTGAATTTCTTCTATAAGTTGAAATGGTCTGCCGCACGGACACGGTTCAGGTGAGAGTTTGATATGGTCACTCAATTCATAACGAATGAAAGGAAGCGTATAATTCCATAACACGGTAGCCAATACCTTGCTGCCAGTTATGCCGAGTTGTACTGGCTTATTATTATTATCCACTATTTCAAGAATGATCACATCTTCAAAAATATGCAGGCCTTTATGTTGTTCGCATTCAGCGGCTGCCTCGCCAATTTCCGTTGAGCCGTAAGCTTCGAATGGTTTCGTCTTCCAAGCTTGCTCAATAGCTTCTCTCCCTTCTTTCTTAAGCGTTTCCGCTGTGGTTAAAACAGTTTTAGGTGATATTTTTAACCGCCCGTTTATTTGCTCTTGTGCGAGCAGATGAATATTTCCGGCAAATCCTGCAAAGACATCGGGTTGAAAGCCGTTTAGCTCATTTATTTGTTGGTCCATTGGCTCGGTTACATCAAGGGGAAGTGATTTAGAAAACGGAAACGTGATAAAACTGGCGGCTCCGGCTATGTGCCAGGGTAACTTTGATTGAACCGTGGACATACGCAGCTTTTTTGTAAGACTAAATTTAATACCTGTCCATTTCGTTAGCCGGGCTGATTGTGAAAATATATTCAGCCACTCCTTCTTGGTATAAATGGTAATTCCTTTTACGCCCGTTGTTCCGCCTGTTGCAAAAGCAAAGTATTTATTTTGATAAGCCTCAAGACCTTTTACATTATTCAGGAAATGCTCAACATCCTTTAAGTGTAACGACCTGTCTGTAACAATTTCATCCCAGGAGCGCATCAACTCCTGCTTGGTCAGAACAGGCAACTCATGCAATGGACGATTTTCTAGTCCCTGGTGGAACTTTTTATAAAAAGGAGAATTTGCATAAGCAAAGTCACGAAGCTTTTGAACCTCTTTTTCCTGATGCTGTTTTATTTTGTCTCTGCTCCATTTTTCATGCGAATGCAATTTCTTAGCATTCCATAACATTTTTAAAATTTGGAAGAATCTGAGAGACATTTTTTTCGGCTCGTTTTGCTTATTCATAATTGAGGTTTTCATTTTTATTTTACCATTCCTTATTGCGCACATGCATCCATGCCACCTGTTTTGCTTTGAGATAGTAAAAAGAAAGCTCCTTTTGTTACGATTTTTTTATGAGCATCAAGAGGTTCTTTAAAATTTATTGCTACAAAGTTTTCGTTTGCTGTACCCGTTTCTACTTCCACTTTGGAGAATGTGAAATACCCTGCTTCCTTCTGTTCTATGGCTTTTATTTCGGGTGATTTGTTTTTGCAGGATTCATGCGCTTCGCATTGTTTGTGTTGGGTATCAACTTGTGTGATTGTCAATTTTTCATGGGCTTCGCAATCGGGATGCTCTTTGCAGTTTTCCTCTTTAGGACAACTTTCATGTGCGCTGCATTCGGGATGTTCAGCACATATTGTATTTTGTACAAAGACATATTTCTTTCCGTTATCCATCACTACGGATTGACGCGGCACAGTTGCTTCAACTTTTTCACCTAAATCTATTGTAGCATTGATGTACATGCCCGGCAACAGGTGTGGGTCTTCTTTATCGAGATGCCCGTGAATGCGAACTGTTCGTGATTCGTCAAACAATCTGCCTATAAGATAAATATGAGCGGTGCGTTCTTTGCCCGGCTCATTGGCAAGGGTGAACCGTATTTTCTGACCTACACGAATTTTATCAATGTCTTTTTCAAAAACTGTAAGCTCCACATGGAGGTGTTCGGTATTTACGATTTCAAAAATTACATCTTGTGAGCTAACATACTTACCAATGTTGGCATTTACTTTTGTAACGTAGCCACTGATGGGCGAGCGAAGTGAAATGGTTGAAGTTATTTTTCCCTCTTTAACTTCATCTTTGTTAATTCCTATCATCTCAAACTTTGCTTCGAGCCCTTTAACGGTGGCAAGCAAGCTGTTGTATTCCGATTCTGCTTTTTGCAATGTTTTTGCAGCGGAAGCATTTTCATTTTGCAAGGTTACCTGCCGCTGGTAATCTTTTTCGAGGAACACAAGCTGGCTTACGCTGTTCATGTAATCCTGCTGCATTTGTATGTAATCTGGATGTTGAAGCGTTGCAATGACTTGACCTTTTTGAACTCTTGACCCTTCGAGCAAATCAGTGCTTTTTAAAAATCCTCCGTAAGGAGCATTGATGGAATATAAATTTTGTGGCGGTACATCGAGCACACCATTTACTTTAAGAATGGCACTGATGCTTCTTGTCTTAATGCTGTCCATCTCTATTTCGGCAGCTTTTATTTGTTCA
The DNA here is from genome assembly GCA_019694975.1 of Chitinophagales bacterium. Taxonomy (NCBI): domain Bacteria; kingdom Pseudomonadati; phylum Bacteroidota; class Chitinophagia; order Chitinophagales; species Chitinophagales bacterium. Next base: position 173,819 of record JAIBAY010000007.1, on the reverse strand, counting down.
TCTTTTAATTCTAAAAAGGATGCTCCATCACCCGCAGCACCTTCTTCAGCGGCTTCTTCTGAACTGCCTTTTGCTTTGTCACCTTTTTCGCCACAAGAGGTTATCGTTAAAGCAGCAAAGATTGCTGCGATAAGCATGATGTTTAATTTTATTTTTTTCATTGCCTGTTTTATTTTATTCATAATTATTTTGATGGTGTAAAATGGGTAAGAGTAATTACAGATTCATTGTATTGATTGAGTAATTCAAAATAGCGTAATTGTGTTTCGGCAGCCTGAGAAGTGTTTTGTATAAACTCCACATATCCTATTTCGCCATTAATATATGCTACCTGTGATGTTCTGAGTAATTCCTGCGATTCCGGCAAGCCGCTACCCTGATAATAGTTAATTGCATCGAACAGCCGTAAATAATTTTGATACTGAGCATAATAATTGGTTTGCAATTGAAGTTCAGCCTGCTTTAGCTGCTCCTGTGCTATTTGCCCACCTAATTCTGCGTGCTGAACCATGCCTCTCTGCGTATTAAAAAACAATGGTATTGATATTCCCAACTCAAAACCTCCTACGCGTGTGCCGGGAAAATAATTCCGTTCAATACTTGCAGGATTAAAAGATGAAAGGATATACTGATGGTAGTAGCTCCCAAAAATATCAGGAAGGAATTTATTTTTCTCAACATTTGCTTTAACTGATTGGACTGTTACCTGTTGCCTGTAAAAATTAAGAAGCGGATAAGAAGCTAATGCGCTGCTATCTGGCGAAAAGTTTTCGATTAATTTAGGGAGCTTGGTTTCAGCAATAGTGATCGTATAATTTACATTGAGTAGTTGCTGTAATTTTTTATTATTTATCAATGCTTCAACTTCTGCCTGCTGTTTTTGTAATTGAATTTCCCGATACCTGTTGGATGCAACTATTTTTTCGAGATTAGAAGATTCGCCTGTTGCAAATCTCACATTTGCTATGCGTGAAAAGTCACTGTACAAACTATCCTGCGCCTGGAGTATGCGTAATTTTTCAATCAAATATAGTTGTGCGTAATAAACAATCTTTACTTCCTTTATTAAATAATTATGTTTTACCTCTGCCGATTGCTCACTGAGTTTTGTTTCTGCTTTAGCCAATTTCTTTTGCGCAGTATATACCGTTGGAAATTCAAAACGCTGCGATATAACCCAACTATTATCAGAACTTCCTCCATCGGTGGCATCCTGCATTATTGTAATGTCTGTTTTTTCAATATCAAATGCAGTTTTTTGCAGTGCTTTAAATTGCTTCGTTTCCAATGTTGCAATTTTCATTTCAGAATTGTTTTCCACTGCAATCTTTATGCAATCATCTAGGGAAAGAGCCTGATGGTCCTGTGCATTTGCTTTTCCGGTACTAAAGAAAACAGCTAAAGCAAGAAAGAGAATATGAGCAGAGGCAAGTGAAGGTTTTAGTTTTTTTCTTCTTGAAAACAAAATGTATAAAACCGGAATGACTATTAGTGTAAGCAATGTTGCTGATATGAGACCACCAATTACAACTGTAGCAAGTGGCTTTTGAACTTCGGCACCTGCACCGCTTGAAAGAGCCATTGGTAAAAAACCAAGTGATGCAACTGCTGCGGTCATAATAACGGGTCGCAACCTTACCTGCGTTCCTTTTTTTACTCGCTCATAAATATCTGTAACTCCTTCCTTTTCCAACTGATTGAAGTACGCAATTAATACGATTCCATTTAATACAGCTACACCAAACAAGGCGATAAAACCTACTCCTGCGGAAATGCTGAAGTGCATATCGCGCAACCATAATGCATATACTCCACCGATAGCAGAAAGCGGTACTGCAGTAAATATGATTAACATTTCCTTTACAGAGCGAAAGGTTAAATAAAGCAAAACTAAAATAAGTGCCAATGCAGCAGGCACGGCTAATGACAATCGTTTTTCAGCTTCTTTGAGATTTTGAAACTGACCTCCATAGGTAACATAATATCCGGCAGGTAGTTTTAATTTTTCTGATAGAATTTTTTGAATATCTTCCACTACAGTTTCCACATCTCTGCCTCTTACATTGAAGCCGACATAAATCCTTCGTCTTGCATCTTCATGTGAGATTTGTCCCGGTGCAGTTTTATATTCAATATGTGCAACCTGGTTTAATGGAATTTTTTTACCATTTGGCAAAGGCACATACAGGTTTTCAATGTCCGATATATCCTTCCGCAAATCCTGCTGTAACCTAACCACCATGTCAAATCTTTTTTCACCTTCAAATACAACTCCGGCAACGTTCCCTGCAAATGCTGTTTTCAGAATCATGTTTATATCCTCTATATTTAAGCCATATTGTGCTATCCTGTCACGGTCGTACTCTACAACAATCTGCGGTAAGCCCGTTACCTTTTCAACAATGGCTTCGCTCACACCTTCCACAGGCGTTATCCATTGTGCAATTAAATTTGCCCGTTGTACAAGCGTATCTAAATCATCACCGAATATTTTAATCGCTACGTCCTGCCTTATTCCTGTCATTAATTCATTAAAACGCATTTGCATGGGTTGCGTAATTTCTTTATTGATTCCGGGAAGGACAGATAATTCTTCTTCCATTTTTTCCATCATTTCTTCCCGCGTTTCAGCACTTGTCCATTCTTCTTTTGGCTTCATGGAAACCATCATATCGCCTCTTTCGATTGGCATGGGATCGGTTGGAATTTCTGCGCTTCCGATTCGTGTAACGATTTGTTTTATTTCCGGAAATTTTGCTTTCAGAATTTTTTCAGCCTTACCAAATGTTTCTACTACCTGAGTTAATGAAGCTCCCTGCATCATGCTTATTTCTACGGTAAGGTCTCCTTCATCAAGGGTGGGAATAAATTCACCGCCTAACCGTGTGAATGTGAAAATGGTTGCAATAAATAAGGCGACTGAAACAATCACTACTGCAATTTTTTGTCGCATTGCAAAACCAAGCAAAGGCGCATATATGCGGTGCAAAAAGTCCATTATTTTATCGCTGATGTTTTTTTTGTGTTCTGCTTTTTTGCTTTTACTTAATACCAGCGATGCCATCATGGGAACATAGGTAAGTGAAAGGAGCAGCGCCCCTATAATTGCAAAGGCAACCGTTTCTGCCATCGGGCGAAACATTTTTCCTTCAATGCCAACCAGTGTAAGAATAGGAAGATAAACAATGATGATAATTATTTGACCGAATGTGGCGCTGTTCATCATGCCGGATGCAGAATGAAATACGGTTTCGTTCATTTCTTTTTGGGTAATTATATCTTTCCCTGCTTGCCGTGAAGTATGCAAACGATGCACAACACTTTCTACAATTATTACGGCTCCATCCACTATCAACCCGAAATCAATTGCACCTAAACTCATAAGGTTACCAGATACCCCAAAAAGCTTCATCATTGAAATGGCAAAGAGCATGGACAAAGGAATTACTGATGCCACTAATAAACCTGCTCTTAAATTTCCAAGTAAAAGCACAAGAATAAATATTACAATCAGTGCCCCTTCAATAAGATTTTTTTCAACTGTGCCCATCGCTCTTCCAACTAATTCTGTGCGGTCAATGAAAGGCTCAATTATTACTCCTTCGGGCAGGGATTTTTGAATCTGCACCATCCGTTCTTTTACGTGACTAATCACTTTACTGAAATTTTCACCTTTGAGCATAAGCGTAACTCCGGCAACCGCTTCACCTTCGCCATTGCGGGTTATGGCTCCCATCCGGGTTGTAGCGCCAAACTGTACAATAGCTATGTCACGAATCAAAAGAGGAACATCATTTACAGTTTTAACAACAATTTTTTCAATGTCCTCCAATGATTTTACCAAGCCCAATCCGCGGATAAAATATGCATTGCCGTATTGCTCAATATAAGAACCGCCTGTGTTTTCATTGTTGACTTCAAGCGCATGATATATTTCGGGAATGGTTATGTTGAGCGCATTTATTTTATCATTGTCAATGGCTATCTCATACGTTTTTACAAAACCTCCCCAACCGCTCACTTCTGCAAGACCTTCTGTGCCTGAAAGCTGGCGTTTTACAATCCAGTCCTGCATTGTACGCAGGTCGGTAGCGCTGTATTTATTTTCAAAGCCGGGTTTTGCATGAATCACATAATGATAAATTTCTCCAAGCCCTGTTGTTATAGGCGCAAGCATGGGTGTTGCCATGCCTTTGGGAATTTGTTCCTCGGCTTCCTTTAATCGTTCTGAAATCTGCTGCCGCGCCCAGAATATATCAGTAGCATCTTTGAACACGATAGTAATTACAGAAATACCTGAACGGGATATTGAGCGTTTTTCAATAACGTGAGGAATGTTTCCTAATGACAGTTCGATGGGTACGGTAATGAATTGCTCCACTTCCTGTGCGCCAAGCGTGGGTGCAAGTGTCATTACCTGCACCTGGTTATTTGTTATGTCGGGAACGGCATCAATAGGCAATTGAGTTGCTGAGTAAATGCCCGCAATAACGAGCAAGGCGGTAAAGAACCCGATTACTCCTTTATTGTAAATGGAGAATTTTATGATTTTGTCAAGCATATTTTATTTTTATTAAAGGACATAGTTTTTCATGTACATTTTAAATGCAGGTAACACCTTTAGTAAATGTGAGGATTACTATGATGCTTTTTCTTTATCGTGAGCCATACATGCCTCATGAGAACAGGCTTTACCATTTTCGCAATTTTCGTGCGCTTCGCACTCAGGATGTTCAGGGCAATTTTCTGATACCGGGCAATTCTTGTCGTGCTCTTTACACATGGTGGTGTCCGGCTTGTTGTTACATGCAACAGTTATCATTGACAATGCAATGAAAGAGAAGATTAATTTTTTCATTTTGTTTTCTATTTTAATTATTTGTGAATTGAATTGTTATAAATGAATTTTAAAGTAGTGGCTGATTTTTGCTATAATTCCGATTATCACAATGACACATATCAAACCGATAATAGTGTATTTGACTATCAGCAGCCAAGTGATTTTAATTGGCTTTTTCTTTTTTTTTGTTTTAGCAGGAACTTTTTATTAAACGAGTTAACGTGGGAACTCTCTTTTATGCAGACAGCATAAAAGAAAATTCAGTGCGCAATATTGCGCACTTACCAAACATTAACTGATTTTGGGTGGCTGCCAGTGGCTGCCAAAAAAGGCAGAGGAAAAATTAGCGGAGTAAAGTATAAACTGCTTGCCGGATGAAATGTATTGAGTCGAAAGAAACTTGCAGAATGGCATCACTACGAAACCAGGGCAACAACTGCATTGGCAAAAGGGGTCGCAAATATTATTTCCCTCTTGATTGCAGTCATGGGCAACAGAAATAGTGGTTGCAGCGGTTGGAGAAAAGGTGTCGTAATTTTCAAGACAGGTGAATGAAGTCAGAAAGAGCACATGAAGTGCTAACAGGAATGAAAATATTTTTTTTGCCTTGTTCACTGTGCGAATATAGAAAAAAGTTTCTACGAAGCGGTATTTGGACGGTGGGGTAAAATAAATGTGAGGTGATGAAGGGTTGGCTTTTTGTGCAGTTGGGTTGCCTCTCATTTTATTTTACAGAAGCGATAGCCAAACGGCTTCGTCGACTTTCGGAGCGTGTCCGTTTCGGTTAGCAGAAATGGTCATCGAAGCGGAAAGCAGTTAGCTATTGGAGAACGTTTCATCATTTCAAGACAGTTAAGGTGATTTTTAATTCTCGAGCTCATTTAATGAAATTCAGAAAGCAACCTTACCTGGCTCAAGAATTTATCACTTTCGAACCGGACGATAGAATCGCCCTGATCAATAAAGCCGTAGCAGATGAAGGTTAATCTTCAGTTCCTCTTCAAGTATCTGGTCAATTTGTATCCTACGAGAGTTCCGGAAGCTTAAGCGAGGATGGAAAGAACATTAATGTTGAATATAGCTATTATGGTGGCATGCATTGGACCGAACTTGGACCAAGCAATAGTTTTAATTTCTAATGCCTACCGCTTTGACTTAAATCCTTTTTCCGCGAATGTAAGCATCGCTTGCACTGTCAAGGTTAAAGTGAATTTTTGAAGAAATATTTTCTTGTTGCCAGTAAAAGCGCAAAAATATTTCTTCAAAAAACCTTGACAGAAAGCTTATGCTCAAGCTTTATTGCGGCTTACAAAGGATTTAAGCCTTTCAATGATTTAATCTTCTTTGGACAGATTATAATATCTCGAATGATATTTCTAAGATATCAAATGAATCTTACCTCCCTTCAATTTAAGTTTACCGCTTCTGCATGCTTTAGTGAGTACCGGATAAATTAAAGTCCCAAAATATTTTTTGTCCTTCGTAGCTGTCTGTTGTTTGAATAGTTCTTCCAATAATTCACCAGAACTTATAGGTTCCTTCTTGTTTTTCAAAACAGCAATAATAGATTCCAAGCGGTTTGTTCTGGTTTGCTTGACAATTTTACCCTTTGATTTTGCAGGTGATTGTTTCTCTCTTTTACTCGTAATTTTCTTGTTGAGAGTGCTTTGGTTCCTTCCTGCTCTCCCACTTACCTGCGTTTCACTTTCAGATTCAAAAAGTTTTCGTGCTTTACGTATAAAGTCGAGAGATTTTAATAGAGATACTTCTTGCTCTCTCAGTATTTCAAGATTACTACTTACAATTTGATTTAGCGTGATCATCCAAATGGTGTTTGTTTGCTCCAAAGGTATGTCTTCCTGTAATAAGAATATAGTATTGATCAGCTTGTAGCAGTCGCATAAAAACTAGGAAGTTTCAGTATATACTTAGAAAATGCTTAGCACATAGTTATTTGATGCAAATAAAGTAAAGCCCCAGATAAAAATCGGGGCTTTGATATCATAAATACACTACTTTACTCCACACCATTTTGCTCGGCCATTTCTTCTTTCACTTCAAACTGTTGCCCAAGAATATAATCCACTGCCTTTTGCGCTTGAGAACTGGCAAGTACAATGAAGTGATCATCATTTTCCAGTTTGTCTAACCACCCACTGATGTAAGCAACATTGTTATCGATTTGCTTCTCAGCAATTCCGGTCAGCGATTCCAGATAGCAGGCACCTATTTCAGCCACCAACTCTTCAAATGAATATGGTGGTGAACCAAACTCAGTCATCTCCAACAGCCCTTTGCGATTAAGTCTTGTTAAGTGACCTGTGCTATGGACCAGTTCATGAAAGAGTGTAGCATAGTAACTTTCATTACTTGAGAATGTGCCCATCTTGGGCATGTTAATGAAGTCCAGAAGCGGATTGTAATATGCCTTAGCCTCTTTCTGGGTTATTTTCGGCTTTGATGGCATATTCTCGATAATATGTTCGCAGGCCTGAATCGGATATGCTTGCCGAGTTACTACAGGAATTTTTTCAGGCGGAATCCCGGTGCATTGAGCAACGTTATAAACGTTGTAATACCGGAGAAATGGGTACTTCTTACTGTTCAATATTTCTCCCTCTTCTTGCTTTGGTTCTACCCAATTCCAATAGACTACTGGATAGGACTTTTCATCCTTCTTAACCGATGCTCCTAATTCTTTGATTTGGGAGTAGGTGAGAAAATAGTTCTGTTCATACCCGAGTGATGCTAAGAGCATGACATTGAGGCCGCGATACACTCTGCGGGAAATAAGATTTTGTGGGATGCCGGCTTCTGCCCATGGTTTCTTCCAGGGGATGGTGCCTTGTTTAAGTAGTTCAATGATGCGGTCGGTTACAATGGTGTACACATCCCGCTTTTCTGTGGTTGTGTTGTTCATGAGTAAAAGATTTAATTGTGAAAGAATGTTCTACTCAAAGAGTATCGATTCAGAGCCCGATAAGTAAGGAGGGAGAATTTGCCAGATATGGAAACTATTCGTTGAGGTATTTGAAAAAGAAAAAAGCAATCTCAGTTGTTGACGATTGCTTTAAAATTCTTCGGAAATTGAAAACTCAATTTTGATACACCTTATTAATCTCAGTAGGCACAACAGTACTATTTGCTACCCGCCACAATTGTGATTTCTCTTTAACCTCTTGTCGAAATATTCCGTACGGCCATAGACTGATTTTGTAACTGCCCTTAAAGTCATGTGGAATATCGGCATCTGCGCACATGATTTCAGCACTCACAACCCCGCTTAAAAACAAACTGAGTACCGTCATTTTTACAAATGTGAGATTGCTGTCAATGCCGAAGTAGTGATGCTTCTTTTGACTTTCGAAAGCCATCGAAAGTAACATGCGTCCACTTCCACATTCAGGATCAAGCATCTGAAAGCGTGTTTTAGGAAACACTTTTTCTGCATCTCTAATGGCACTGCGTGCCATGAATCTGGAAATTGGATAAGGAATAAAAAGTTCAGATGGTTTCTCCTTTGCCAATCTGGATTCATAATACTCTCCCAGAATATCGCATCCTTGCTTGCTTTCAATCCGTTGAGTCACTTGTAAGGTAAGAGTAGAAAGCATTTTAGGAAAGTTAGATCGGAGGTCATGATGTTTGTACTTATCCATCACACATAGATATAGGGTTTCATCAAATGAGCGCCCGGTGTGTGGATTTCTTCCACAGAGTGCAATAGCGATAGTTAAAAAATCATCAAAGACAGTGAGCAGATCAAAATGATCCTGAAACTCATCCATGAGAGATTCGAAGGTTTGTTTTGTTTTCATAAAGAGCAGTTTTTTCTTTATGAAAATTTTATCATGATCCCATGAAATTTTTTCTGTTGAATACCCTTACTAAATTTGCCACTTATGGCAAAAAAAATAAGTTATCGTGTTCTTTCTGCAATCAGAGCCGCAGCAATCGCTTCAAACATTTTGAAGTAGTACGGATTCAGGTTGTTTCTTTCCTTTAAATATTCCCGTTTCAGTACCGGATATTTGTCTAATACAAATTCCATCAAATCACTGCTAGAATGTTTTTCCGCAGGTTCTGCCCTGAGTTTTAGATCTTGACCGGTGAACCTGGAAAGACGGATTTTATTCTTCTCTGCTGTTTCCATAATTCCTTTAGTCAAATTCAATAAATTCTTCGAAGTGCGAAGTGGAGATACGACTTTTAACGCTATGACAGATACTTTGAAATGATCACTAATACTTTGAATATTGTCTATAATGAGACGCAGCTTTTCTTTCGACCAGGAACCTTTAAAGGTCTTCACCTGCCATTCCACCAGTTCACCATTTTGAATCACTCCAAGGCCCATTATACGCGTTCCAGGGCTAATTCCGAGAATGGTCGAAGCCATGTTGATTGACAAGATAGGTGAATAAGGCACCCCGAGTCCGCTTTATCTTGTTATCCGGTATCGACATTACCCGAAGTAGAATCTTCCGTAAAAACTCTTCCTTGTATTTTTGAGTAAATTTTACATAGACTTGGATGGACTGATGATCATTTAATACGTTAGCCAGTTCATAGGCAAACTTGCTTTCATAATTTTCTGCATTTGATTCTGTGCTCATAATTTGATAAATATGGTTAATTGTGTTAATAACTTTTCACTCGATCGATATAATTTCTTTAAAGAAATTATTCGATTCGATTAGAGCGAGCGAGTTGCTTTTTCATTTTTTTGCGCCGAAAAACGTGAAGTACGGGGAACACGCACAAGGTTTGTTACCCTGTAAAAAAACTTTTCAGTTTTCTGTTCTTCATTCCTGCATCAATGCTTTGAGGGTAGAAGATCAGTGATGTATCGTTATGGTAATTTTATGAATGCCATTTTATTTCTTCTTTCGCAGATTATTTCTAACCTCCATCCATAGGTCGTAATAAAGGTCATTAGGAAGTGTTGCATATAGAAAACTGAGTTTGAGAAGATTCTTTACTGAAGGCATACTTTCTCCTTTTTCCCATCTGGAAATTCGGCTGGTACTTTTAAATTCCAAAATCTTTGCAACTTCCTTTTGTGTGTAGCCGGTAATTCGCCGATATTTTTTGAGACTGTTGGGAATATCTGCCATACATCAAACGTAGCATAGCGGTGAAAAGAAGAAAGGAGGTAGAATTTGACAGATATGGCAATCTTCTGATTGTATTTATAATCATTGACACGAGTTTGCGATCATGCTACAAAGCTGTATTCAAGTAGCTTAAAATATCGTATAGGTCTTTCTACGAGCCACCTTAGATGGTGAGGGCTATTTGTTTTTACTCATATCATTTATAGGTATTTTCTTATGCCATCACGTAAACAAGACTTAAGAGATTCAATGAAGCAGCTTTCTTTAAAAAAAAGAAAAGAAGCACTAAAATGGATTGATAACCTCTCTGAAAAAGAGCTCGAAGAATTTGAACAACTTAACAAAGTTCAGTTGACCGAATTTCTGATAAAGAAGTACTTGAAGAGAAGGAGAGTACATTCAAAGAAACATCCTAAAAATTAGGCGTCGGCAAATTTAAGCCATGCAATAAATTTAATGAAACTAAAGATCATCTTCTCCGAAGATATTCTTCATGGTTAAAGTTATAAATTGTATTTCTCTGTGTAAAAGCAATTTCCGATTCCAATTTACAGAACCCTGGTTTGAAAGAAACAGTCCCATTGAGATTTAGAATCATTCCGTGAGTATATTGCCAGATATCATCTCCCTGATCATTGAAGCCGTTGTGATTGACGTGCATGATCATTTCTGCTTTCTCAATTTCTGGTACTATTTCATATTCATCTTGTATTATCGGAGTTGGATTAGGAATAAAGTACTCACTATCCCCAAAGCAATATCCAAAACAATTATACATGGGCTCCAAGGGGAATTGGTTTATTGTCTTTTCAGTCGGAGAGGAAATGGGAGCGTATTTACCTAATCTAAATTCTACCACTGTTCTTTTTATTGTTTCAGGTTTTATTTTAAAGGCATCTACACGATTTCTTTTATCTGTAATTAACCATCCTTTAACATAATCAGCTTGAAAATTTATGGCTTGATTATTCCAAACAATATTTCTTGCTCGCATGTTTTCATTATGTTTTTCAATATGCTGGGACGCGTTGAAAACAAGGGATCCATTCTTTTTTAACATTTGTATGTATCTTTTTTATATAGTAAAATGCAAATTATTAAACTATTTTTAGCAAAAAAACTATGAACGATCAACAAGTTGCTGCCGAATTAGTTCGAAGAGGAATTATCTCGGCCCAGGAATTACAGACTATGTCTATAGGTGAGATTCTCGTTAGGAGAGGAATAATTGGACCAGAAGAATTGAACCAGGGACTTAGTGTCTATGAAGTAGTAAAACGAAGAGGCATTATCTAATTGCCACATAGTTAGAATTAAGGAGAGGCTTACAATTCAAAGCTTTTTCCTAAGCAAAGAATATTCATTTGCTTATACCAGAAGAACGTCGATTCTTCTCCGACAAAGACCTTGAGAACGTTCAGGATCTATGCGAAGTCGTAGTTACAATCAGAGCACGTCTGATTTGTGAAGAGTTTGGGACTGCAGAGGCTTTGGATAAGTATCTTCAGGAGAAGAGGATGGAACAGGAGAATAGACAGGCTTAGGAGTCATTTCAAGCCGGAGGTTAAACAGAAGTTCTGGATACAGCTCTTCTGGTCTTTTGTCATAGATGATTGAAAGCTTCAGAAGATTGACCATGTGCGGGTACATCGTTCCGTACTCCCATTTGGAGATACGATCCGTACTATGAAATCCTAATCTCTTAGCAACTGCTACTTGTGTTAGACCACATGCTTTTCGAATTGCTTTTAAATTATTTGGGATCATATGAATGAAGTGTAAATAAAATTTGTAATCACTTGAACGGAGGAGAAATTGCCAGAGAGGGCAATTATATTAGTCTGGTGGTGACAAACTTTTTAAATCTTCTATGCTACACTTTATGAGTTGGTGACATCTAACAGCTTCGGAAATCCAGGTATAGTCTCCACCCAATGACACAGAATGGGATTCAAGGAGCTTAAATCCATTTTTAGCCTTGTACTGTAACGTATTTCCGTCAAATAAAAGTTCGGAAAAGACTTTTTGAATTAGAAGCCGTTTTTCATTTGAATTAGCTTTATAATAGAAAGTATAAGCATCTTTTAGTAGTTCGGAAAGCAATAGGATATCATTGATTACTTCGTGCATTGCGATGTCGGAAGCTTGTTCTTCCATTTGTAGATTCTCAAGGGCCTTATTTAACTTAATTTCCTCTTCCAGGAAATCATCGGTTGTATAAACAGAACTTCTGAGTAATGACAACTTATTTGTGTGTAAATAGGCAAGGTCTTCTCTTAACTTCCTTTTTTGATACTCTTTTTGGTCCAACTCTTTCAAACGTTTCTCTTCAAGTCTTGGTAGATCTGTGTTTTTTCGAGAATTGATTTCCTCGAGTTCTTCTTCGGTAAAAGACAATTCACACAGAGCTTGGCCTACCATTTCTTCAATAAACCTTGATGATATGTTACGTTTTTGATTTTCGCATGGTTTATCACACCTTACACCATAATAGTGAATACCTTTTTGCTCATATGGGGTATAAACGCGTTTACAGTGCATACAGCGCACAATACCGCGATAAGGGAAGTAAGCCTTCTCTATGTAGTGCACGCTCACTTTTTTTGATTTGAGAACGTCCTGGACGCGATAAAACAGTTCTGTGGAGATAAGAGGCTCATGGCTTATACTATCCCGCCAATTGTTTTCTTTATCTCGAATCTTACCAATGTAAAAACGATTTGTAAGAATAAATTGAATGTTTTTGTATGTCGCGAGGTGGCAACTGGGTTCTATTTCTATTTCCTCATCCGAAAGCATTTCCTCAGAAGTACGCTTTCTCCGAATCGGTGGCATGGTCAGACCTTGTTTGATAGCCCATTGTGATAATTCTCTTAGGGTCCAGGTGCCTTCTGCATACATTTCAAAAATGTTCTTAACAATAGGTGCCCTTGTAGGATCGAATGGTTTGTGTTGGGAGTTACCCTCATTCAAATAGCCAATAGGAGCCTTATAAAGACAAGCTCCCTCCTCACGTAGTTTTCTATTTTGGTTTCGAATCTTTTCACTCATTACCCTGGAGTAGTGCTGCGCAAACGTTCCATCAATATCCATGTGTAGTTGGCCGGAACTACTTTTATAATCATATTGAGTTTGCACAAAATGAATGTCGCACTGATTCATGAGCTTTCTGAGCAGGCTATCATCATTCTTGTTGCGGCTCGCTCTGTCCCAGCAGAGAAATATTACTCCTTTGAAAGAACCTTCTTTTAAGTATTTGACAAGCCAGTGAAACTTTGGTCTTTCAATTCTATAACTCACTGTTCCGTTTTCATTGATACTGAAATCTTCATCCTCTTTAAAACCGGTGTGCCTCTCTTTAATTTCGCCCATAGTTGAAAACCCAGGAATAGTAATTTGGGCAATAGATAGTTTATTTGCCTTTGCATACTTTAAACCTTCAGAGATTTGATAACTCAAGGAGTTTTTCTGATTCTCTTTGTCATCTGTACTTTTTCTGGCGTAGAGTAGGTAATGGTTTTTAAATGTTTTATCAAGAGCGATTGACATACACTTATATTGTATCATCACCTCTTTTCTTGGCAATCTCGTTCCTTACCTCCTCTATTGAAATTCCTTCCCGGATAAGGCGAGCTCTTATAGTTCGCAACACATCACAGAGCTCGGAAATGTTTTGCAATTGCTCCTCAGTATAGATGAATTTTGATTTCGGGTTGTCTTCTTGTAAGTTCATAAGAAAGCTGAAAATCTTCTCAGCTTCTTTCATTCTTACTTAAAAAATCATTGTGTGGAAGGAGGGAAAAATTGCCGGTGGAGGCCACTTATTTGCCACAAAGCATCCTTTCTCCCTCCTGTTTTGTATCAGAAAAACCTCTATTGTTTTTATATGGATGAACATTCTAAAATTACACCCATTGGCGTCACCAATTATCGCAGTCAAAAGCAGTGCTTTGGTATTAAAGACAAGGATCGCTTACAGCATATTTATGTTATCGGAAAGAGCGGAACCGGTAAGTCAACACTCCTTGAGAATATGGCTATTTCTGATATTGAGCGAGGAATTGGTTGCGGAATAATTGACCCCCATGGAGACATTGCGCGAGACATACTTAACTACATTCCCGAAGAAAGAAAGAGCGATCTCATATACTTTAATGCCACAGATTCAGAGCATCCAATTGCATTCAACCCTTTGCATGCTGTACATCCAAAGTATCATCACTTGGTTGCGTCTGGCCTTATTTCAACCTTCAAAAAGATATGGGCTGAATCGTGGGGACCAAGACTTGAATATATCCTGCGTTATTGTTTGCTCACACTTATGGAATACCCTGATGCTACGCTTCTTGATATTCAGCCTTTACTTACCGACATGGGTTTCAGAAACCATGTGCTGTTGTATGTTCAAAACGCAGCTTCAAAATCGTTTTGGAGCAAGGAATTTGAAAAATATTCACCTCAGTTTCGCTCAGAAGCTATTTCTCCAATTTTGAATAAAGTTGGTTTATTCCTTACTTCCATTCCATTACGAAACATTGTAGGTCAAAAGACCAAGGGGATTCGAATTCAGCAGGTATTGGATGAGGGTAAGATTTTGATAGTAAACTTATCAAAAGGAGAGATTGGCGAAGATGCGTCTTCGCTGCTTGGAAGCATTCTGCTGACCTCGATTCAGCTTGCGGCAATGCATCGAGCAACGCAACTAGAACATATCCGGAAACCCTTTTATCTCTATGTGGATGAAATGCATTCTTTCATTTCGCTTTCCTTCGTTGATGTACTGGCTGAAGCAAGAAAGTACGGACTTTCTCTTTTCCTCACGCACCAATACATTGAGCAAATTGATGAACGTATTCGAGGAGCTATTTTCGGAAACGTGGGAACTATTATCTCATTTCGAGTAGGAGCAATGGACGCTGAAATCTTGGAAAAGGAGTTCTATCCTATTTTTAATAAAGAAGATTTCATTAATCTGCCCAGATACAATATGTACTTGAAATTAATGATTGATGGAACTACAAGTCAACCATTCAGTGCTAACTCTTTATCATTAAAAGGGAGTTCAGAAGTTAACAATCAGGATATTTCAATTGGTTAGTGATGCATTAAATAAAACCCGAGTTACGTTTTCTTGATAAAGGTATAGATCAGTTTTATAGTGTGTTGACTTATACCCCCTACGGGTATATATTAAAACTATGCAAAGAGTAGATAAGCCTAAAGTCCTCAAAAGGCTAAAAATTATTGAAGGCCAAATACGAGGTGCGCATAAAATGGTATCGAATGATGCGTACTGTATCGATATTATTACTCAAACTTCTGCTATTAAGCAAGCCCTGTCACGAGTCGAGGACGAATTGCTAGAAAGTCATCTCGGCCACTGTCTTGTAAATCAAATTAAAAAAGGACAAACAGACAAAGCAAAGAGTGAGATATTAAAAGTCTATCGTTTAAAGCGAAAATAGTATGAAGCATACCTGTGAAAAATGCTCTATGGACGGGACGTTTCTAAAAGCCGACAAAGACGGCCTTGTTCACTATTACTGCGATCACCACGCACCAGAGGGGGCGACTTGTATTGGTAAAGCGCCGAAGCAACAGTCCAACTTTAAAAAGTTTCTCCCGTTAATTGTTATTTTCTCTTCAATTTTCTTTTTTACGCTAATCCCAAGCGTCCTTCATAATTCATTGGATATCGCATTTTCAATGCGAATGATGATGGGGTCATTCTTTGCTATCTTTGGATTGTTTAAAATATTCAATCTGCGAGCATTTACTGATGCTTACAGCACGTATGACATCCTTGCCAAGCGTTCCCGAGCATATGCATTCATATATCCATTCCTGGAACTTTCAATCGCTGCATTTTACCTTGCTGACATAGGTGGCATTTATCGTGATGTCTTCACCTTCGCCTTAATGACAGTCAGCACCATTGGTGTGATCCAAAAGATCAGAGAGAAAGAAGAAATCCCGTGCGCGTGCCTTGGTATGGTGTTCAAGATTCCCATGACATCGGTAACACTTATAGAAGATGTGGTCATGGCTCTCGAGGCATTAATAATGGTGCTGATGACCCTTGGCCAGCCGATTGCCTATGCCGACACGACAACTATCCTTGCGGAAACGCTCAAAATTCATACGACAGCAGAATGGGTGAAGTATTCGGTACTCGGACATAGAATCATTGGAGTCTTCCTTTTAATTGTTATTGCAGGAGGTATCATCGAGCATTTCAAGCTCCCAATCAGAAGGTTTGTATCGAAATATCTTGTACCAATTCTTTTCTTAATCCTCGGTCTATCTCTTTCATTTGTCGATGTTATTTATCACTCTATTTATGACAATCCGTACGCAGTAGGATACTTGCTCACACACTGGTCTCAATTTTTGCAGCACTTTATGGGCGGAATTTTATTTACTACTGCCGGAGTCGCCGAATGGATACGCCAAAGAAAAAATATCCCATGGCTGGCTTTTGTCACTTCAATCGTCATCTTTCTTACGGGTTCAATTTTCTTTTTTCATCAGCAGCTTGGGATTACTCAATCAGTCATTGCTTCGATGAACTGGCATTTGCTCTTCGGTGCATGTCTCATTATCGGCGGTGCGATCAAGGTCATTGATCTTTTACTTGGAGAAGAAAAGAAAGGATTCCTCGCTGTGTGGGTCATCGTGCTTCTGATCGGCGCTGTCATGATGGCGACTTATCAGGAACCGGTTGGAGCGTATCAATTATCAACAATTATTTTTTAATTATGAAAAAGAAACCACTTTTATTTGTGATAATCGCTGTAATTATAGTCGGAGGCATCATATTGCTTTCGCGCGGGAACAATAATACAGCAAACAGCTCATTAGCGAACGATCTATACCAAGAACAATCTATTACTCATGGTCACGGGTTAGCAGTCGATGTAGCAGATTCGAACAAACTCTACATTGCAACGCACCACGGCCTCTTAGTTCTCATAAATGAAAAAGACCTTTACCGAGTGGGTAAAAGCAAGGATGACTATATGGGGTTCTCAATTCATCCTACAGAGGCAAATATTGCCTTTTCAAGTGGTCATCCAAGTACGGGAGGTAATATTGGATTTCAGAAGTCAGAAGACGGCGGAGTTACATGGCAGAAAATTTCTAGCGGAGTTAACGGGCCGGTTGACTTCCATGCAATGGCAGTTAGTCCGGTAGATCCAAATCTTATTTATGGTTGGTATCAAGGCAACATCCAGCGAAGCATTGATCAGGGCAAAACATGGGAGATTGTAAATCACGAACTGCTACCGGTATATCTTGCGGCTGATACACAGGATGCGAATGTGGTGTATGCCGCAACCAAACAAGGCGCAATGGTCAGTCGAGATAAAGGTGTAACCTGGGCGTCTTTATCGCCAGAATTAGAAGGAGGTGCCGTATCAGTCCTTGTAATCCATCCCCAAGATCCAAAAACCTTTCTAAGTTTCAGTGAAAAATTAGGAGGCTTAGGAAAGAGCACGGATAGTGGTAAGATGTGGAAGAAAGTAAACGAAGCATTTAACAGAGAAACACTACTCCATATTGCCTTTAGTCGAAGCAATCCAAGTGTTGTCTATGCGCTCACTCATGAAAATAAGCTTTACAAAAGCAGTGATACGGGCGATACATGGATCCAAATTCTCTAATTTTAAAATTTATGAAAAACAAATATCTCGTTATCATAATTAGCATTATTGTCCTAAGCAGTATTTTCTTTATTGCAACAAAAAATAATTCAGCGACAGAAACGTCTTCTGGCACTCCAATTCAAAGCCACCTATCATACACTGTAAAGTCAGATTCGCAGGGCAAGATGTATGCAGTAAACGCTCCGAACGAATACACATTCTCAATCGTAGACGAAGAAGGCAATACACTGAAAGATTTCGCAATTACACACACCAAACCGATGCACGTGATTGTGGTCCGAAAAGACCTGGCGTATTTTCAACACATCCATCCCCTATACAATTCATCAAGTGGCACATTTACACTGGAAGACCTGATGTTCCCAGCTGATGGAGACTATCGGATCTTCGCTGACTTTGCTGTTGAAGGTGGAGAGATGGATAACATGGGTATGCCGCTTGCCATTACTCTAAGTCAAGATGTTTCAGTAGGTAGCATGGCAAATTATGAGCCACAGGAACTTGGTAATGAAGAAAGGAATAAGAGTTTTGAAGGGTTACAGATTGTTCTCAATACCCATGGACTATTAAAAACCCGAGCTGAGTCAATGCTTATGTTCTATCTATCCCAAAATGGAAATCCGGTGATTGATCTTGAACAATACCTTGGGGCTCTGGGACATTCAGTAATACTCCGGGAAGGCAGTCTGGACTTTATTCACGCACATCCGATGGAGAATCTGAGTTCAAGCCAAACGGGAAATGTGGACTTTATGGTGGATTTTCCAGAGCCAGGTCGCTACAAGCTTTTCACGCAGTTCCAACGCAATGGCAAAGTTATAACAAGCGACTTTGTAGTGACAGTTGCCGAAGGAGCAAGTTCTGATTCAACGGTAATGGATATGCACGGGATGCATTAACGATCACCTTAGATGAACTATTAAATTTGAGCATCATTCACTTTTTTATATCTTTGGTATACAAAGTGGAGAAGCCTAATCAGATAGTCAAAAGTCTTTCATGGGTAGTTGTGCTGGTAATACTGCACACTCACCTATGCTCTTTCCGCTGTTCTATCGGTCTTTTTGCGTGCTGCAACGAAGGAGATACTGAGGAGCCTGTTCAGAAATCTGGTTCCTGTCATCACGAGGACAGTAGCGGTAACTGTCAAGGTAATCATCTAGCATTTTTTAAAACCATTGGTCAGTATCATTTCCTTCAAGCTGATACAGTTACCGATTTACAATCTCTTATTGCAGTGCTTTTTTCGGATCAAATATTTTATCCGAAAGACATTTTTCATACTGCAGAAATCTACACAGGCTTTCATCCACCACCTCCCAAAGCTGGTACACGCATTATTATTCAGAGCTTCCAAATTTGAGCATCTTCACCTTGTCATTTTTATGACAGGGCTTTCTAGTTTATTGCTATTGCAATAAACACTTGTCAACTCATTTCCACCTCATACTAATTTTCAATTATTTACAAAAAAAGCCCACATGAAATTTCTTCTTACTATACTTTTTTCAGCCTTCATTGTAAAAGAAACACTGGCACAATTCAATTACATCAACCCCCGACCCGGCTCTAAGGACCATCATCCCCAAGTAACCTTTGCTCTTAAAAATGGGAATTTCATAGACCACGAATCCCTGAAGGAAAAAGGCCTGGTGGAAATTAATGGTTCTGTCAGCGGTAAACACAGCTGGACAGCCCGGTTATCAGACGATAATAAGACTGTAATTATTAAACCTGACCATGTTTTTGAGTATGGTGAAACAGTGAACGTAACCGTAAATTCCAAACTTCGCAAAGCAACGGGTGAAAAGATTGAGGGAGTTACTTCTAACTTTGGAATTCGCAATAAAACTACTCCTGAAGAAGATGAACTGATACGCCAGGCAAAACTTCAATTTTTCATTGAAGAATATGGTTACGACCCAACAGAGAAAACCGGTGAAAAAATTACTTACCCGCTGGATTCCATGCCACCCTACACTATTAATGTAAATAATAATCCTGCACCAGGTCGTATTTTTTATACCAATCATGAAGATCAGACTGGCCCGAAGCCTGGAACCAATTCATTTACAACGATCATTGAAAATGATGGAACCATGGTATGGGCGCGTGATGTGGGTATGGATGGCCGTGATTTTAAGGTGAATAAAAACGGATATCTCTCCTATTTTGTATTTGCGCGGGGCATTTGGATGATCCTCGATTCAAATTACTATGTCATTGATTCTGTGCAATGTAAAAACGGATATGAATTGTCAACCAATTCCCATGATGTGGTGATGTATCCCGACGGCCATATTTTCATGTTTGCCTATGATATTTTATCTACCGATATGACCGCCTATGGAGGTTTGCCCAATGCCATGGTTCAATATCTTGTGCTTCAGGAGCTGGATGTAAACAGGGATGTAGTATTTGAATGGAGAAGTGATGACCACTTTCAGTTTACAGATGCCAATCAGTACACTCCGCTTACTAATTTAACAGTGGATTATGTACATGGGAACTCAATAGAACGCGATTTGGATGGCAATATCCTGATCTCCAGTAGAAACATGGATGAACTCACTAAGATCAACAGGGAGACAGGGAATATCATCTGGAGAATGGGAGGAGAAAACAATCAATTCACATTTGTGAACGATAACAATATAAAACACTTTGCATCTCAACACGATCTGCGACGCATTCCCAATGGCAACATCACTATTTTTAATAATGGGAATCACATGGTGCCGCAAGTCTCAAGTGTGAAAGAATATTCTCTTGACGAAGTAAATAAAATAGCCACGCTTGTCTGGGATTATGAGCATCCGGATGTAAACGGTATAAAGGTTTATGGTCCTGCGACAGGTAACGCACAGCGCCTGCCCAACGGAAATACGATGATCGATTGGGGTCTTGTTCCATGGGGTTTACCCAATCATACTGAAGTGGATCACAATAAAAACATTGTTTGGGAAATGAGTTTTGATACTATCGGGCAAAAAAGCTACCGGATTTACAAATATCCATGGGACCCGTGCAGCAGGATTACCGGTTTCACGATGAAAGCAACACCTAAACCTTTAAAGACTACCCTTGCATGGGGGCCGGCATCAGGAGTAAAAAAATATAAAGTGCAATACCGCCAACTGGGTTCCACGAACTGGATCACCTTGCCTTCTAGTAACAAAACCAAGGTGCAATTAACAGGACTGCTGTCTTCAACATCCTATGAATGGCACGTTCAAACTCTATGTAAAACCTCACCGCTCATAGTATCCAACTTTTCCATTCTCGATACATTTACCACGCCGCCTCAAAAATTGCTGAATGAAGACGTTCTATCTGATGATTTGCTTTCACTTTATCCGGTGCCTGCTACGGATAAATTGACCATTGAAATAGCTGAACCGGTTAATGCAGATATCAGCATATTAAATATGCTGGGATCTATCATGTATGTAAATCAACTCAATGACGATGAACAAGCTATGTTAGAGGTGAATACGCAGCAGTGGCCGGCAGGAGTATACGTCGTTCGGATTGACGATGGTGAAAATCCGGCATTGATGAAAAAATTTGTCAAAGAATAATTAATTGTACTCCTAGAACAATAATCATTCACAACTTTACCATTAATTCAAAAATAATTTCAATTACAAAATCAAAAACCAAAACAAATGAAACCTCTTTTCACTCTCGTTTTTACTCTTCTTATGTCTTTCCAGATCTCCAAAGCGCAGCAAACCGCCATGGATTTCACCATGAATGACTGTAATGGAGTAATGCACAATTGCTTTACGACACTTGATGCAGGAGATGTAATTATCATGGAGTTTTTCATGACATGCAATATGTGTATTACCGCAGGCAAAGAGGTAGAAGCCATGAAAGAGCAATTAGATGTGCAGTATCCGGGTAAAATTCATTTTTATCAAATGGGTTACACAAACAGTTATTCTTGTACAACTGTCGAGAACTGGATCAATAATAATGGATTCAACAGTGTACCATTTGATTCCGGCGCTGCATTAGTGGCGTATTACGGTGGATTTGGAATGCCAACTCTTGCTGTAGTAGCCGGCAGTTCTCATGAAGTGTTATATACCACAGTGGGTTACAGTAGTGGCGACACCGCAGACATTGCAACGTCCATTCATGGATTTTTTAATACTACAGTTGTTAACGAACTTCCGGCAGTGGAAGGCGCACTCACCATATTTCCAAATCCTGTGAATACTCAGTTTAACGTTCAATTTAACCTCAAAGAAGCAGCTGAGGTATCCATTGAATTGTTTACACTGCACGGCGACAAAGTTTCAATGCTGAGCACTGAAAAAATGAAAGCAGGTTTCGTGCAAAAAGCGTTCGCTGCTTCTTCATTTGCCCCTGGTCTTTACTTAGTGAAGACCACCATCAATGGAAACTCTTCTTTCAACAAACTGAATATTTCACACTAACATGAAGGGCATCCTAAATACGCTTGCATTAGCAGTCGCAATTACGTTTGCTGCTGCTAATGTTTTGCTTGCACAGAATTATGCATTGTCTCCTGGCGACAGTATTGTTGAAGTGGCAGAGTTCGATGATCTCACGGTGTATAACATTTTGCAGAATAACGTTTCCGGCGATTCTCTTTTCATGAGTTGGCAAAAAGTGAGCTCGGATGTCCCGCCAACTTGGGAAGCACTCATTTGTGATAACAATAATTGCTACGCTGACCTGAAAGAAAGCGGGGTAATGCATCCCGTAATTCCTGGTGAATATGCTTTCCTCAGTGTGCATCTCACCCCACATACTAATGCAGGAACTGCAATTATTCGCTATGTAGTTTGGGAAACAGATAATCCTCTATCGAGAGATACTTTGACCTGGATCATCAGTTCAGGAATCACTGGAGTTGAGAATCAAACCAGTCTTCCATTAAGTCTACAAGTTATCGGAGATCAATTGTTCATTCTTCATACAAGCATGATTGAGGAGATTTCTATTCTTAGCGCAGAAGGCAAAATTCTTTTCGAAGGAAAAGGTCAATCTCTCAATTCAGTAATAGACTTGTCTCAATTTTCTACTGGAATATATCTCATTGTTGCAAGAGGTGAGAATTTTCATCATACGCAAAAGATTTTCGTGCAATGAAATTGCCTGTTTCAATCTCATGGTTGATTATCGTACTGGTTTTTTCTATTGAAAAGACTACTGCACAGAATCCTCTATTTATTCCACCTACTCTGACCGGAACGGATTTCCAATTAAATGTGCAGGCAGGAACCAAAACCTTTTTCAGTGGATGGAACACTCCAACATACGGAATCAACCAAAGTTTTCTTTCTCCAACGTTGATATTTACCAAGGGGGAGACAGTTTCGCTACATGTGCATAATGGGATCAATACAACCACTACGATGCATTGGCATGGGTTGCATGTACCTGCAAAGGAGGATGGAGGTCCCCATCAAATTATTGAGGAAGGTGAAACCTGGGATGCAACCTTTACGGTAATGAATGATGCCGCTACCTATTGGTATCATCCGCATGGTGTGGGTAAGACAGACATACAGGTTTCAAAAGGCTTAGCAGGATTAATCATTGTGAAAGACAGTAATGAAGCTTCACAGATTTTGCCACGGACATACGGGATCGATGATTTTCCTTTCATTGTTCAAAGCAAAGCATTCGATGTACTCTATCAGATTGCTATAGCCTCAGAACTCGACACGGTCATGATGGTGAATGGCACAATGAATCCGTATCTGGATGCACCTGCGCAGGTAGTACGTCTGCGATTGCTTAATGCTTCGTCTTTACGTAATTATAATTTTGGATTCTCCAATAATCTTACATTTCATCAAATCGCGACAGATGGCGGATTGTTGAATGCCCCTGTGTCTCTTGCGAGAGTGAGGTTAGCGCCAGGTGAACGTGCTGAAATTCTGGTAGACTTAGGATCACTGCAAGACCAATCAATTTATTTAAAAAACTTCGGAAGCGAATTACCCACAGGAATATATGGTGCTGATACGGTAGGTAATGAATTCATTGCAATTCCGGAATATCATTTGAATCCTCTCAATGGTGCTGACTTTAACATTCTTCGTATCAACGTTGTAACACCAACAGCAACACCGGTTACTACTATTCCATCTTCGCTCAATACAATAACTCCACTGAATGAAAGCGATGCAAGCATAACTCGAACATTTCTTCTGGCACCCCAGGATACTATTGATGAGCAGGAAATGGTTGAAGGACCATTTACTATCAATGGTGTGCAGTTTCAAATGGATAGCATCAATGTAGTCACCTACAAAAACACGACTGAGATTTGGAAATTTGACAATCAGACCATGATTGCTCACCCCTTTCACATTCACGATGTGCAATTTTTTATACTGGATTCAAATGGAAGTATACCTCCACCAAACGAACAAGGAAAGAAAGATATGGTGCTCGTAATGCCAATGCAAAACGCACGTGTAATCATGAAGTTCGAAGATTATGTTGATGATTCTATACCCTATATGTTTCATTGCCACATGCTTCATCATGAAGATGACGGCATGATGGGATCATTTCTGGTTATGGATAGCAGCAATACATCAATTTTAGAAATTAAAGAACAGTATCCAATATCAATATTTCCTAACCCGGTTCACGATTTTACAACCATTACTTTGGCAGAAGTACATGACGAGGAAGTATCGTTGAAAGTCATCGATATATTGGGTAAGGAATGTAAAATCCAACAGCAAACCTTCGCGCAAAACATACAGCTTGATGTTTCATCACTCAGTGCAGGGATATATTTTATTACCGTGAACACTGGCAAGAAAATTCTTACTGGAAAACTCGTCAAGCAATGAAAAAGTTTTTACTGATCATGTTTCTTGCATCAAGCATTTTCACTTCTGCACAGAATACTATTACCTGGACGATAGAAACTGAAGTTGCAATGAATAGCTATGAAAATCTTCATCCCCGTATTGTAACGAATGGAAGTGGTGATGCAATAGTTATTTGGGGTAGGGCTTCTGATGAATCGATTTTTATTTCCCGGTGGGATGGATCATCGTTTACAATGCCTGTAAAGCTTAATCCCTCATGGTTAACAATTGCGACTGCAAGTTGGATGGGTCCTGATATAGCAGCTAAAGGCGACACCGTATATGTTGTAATGAAACAAACACCCGAAGCGGATATAACCAGCCACATTTACATTGTAAGTTCATTTGATGGAGGCATGACATTTTCAGATCCGGTACAAATAGATTTTATCGCTGATAGTATCTCAAGGTTTCCAACCGTAACAGTGGATGTGTTTGGCCATCCCATTATAGGGTTTATGAAATTTGATCCTGGATTCGCAAATGCGCGATGGGTGGTAACAAGATCAAATGACTTTGGAAATACTTTTTCTCCGGACGTATTGGCGAGCGGATGGTCAGGGGTAGGAGCCACCGTATGTGATTGTTGCCCTGGAAGTATTACTACTTCAGGAAGTACGGTCGCTATGCTCTACCGTGATAATCTCGATAATCTTCGTGATTCATGGGTCGGCATTTCAAATGATAGCGGAAACACGTTCACTCTAGGATTACCCATTGATCAGAATAACTGGATAATAAATATTTGCCCTTCGACAGGACCTGATGGAGTTATTATCGGTGATACCCTTTATTCCACTTTTATGAATGGTGCTGGAGGGATGAACTTAAATTATTTTAGTAAAACTTCTCTTTCTTCACTCACAGGTGCAGTAGGTATAGCTCTCATTGGAAATATTGCAGGAGTTTCATCACAAAATTATCCCCGAATTGCAAGTGCGGGAAATGCCTACGCTATTGCATGGAAGCAACATGTCAATGGAGGTGATCAGTTAGCACTCCGCTTCACCAATGAGCTTCACAATGGCTTGCCGGAAGGATTTGACACCGTAGATGTGAATGATATCACTAATACTGACGTAGCGCTTACTACTGGAAATATATTTATCGTTTGGCAAGATGATAATGCTGGTACGGTGCAATTTCGGCAGGGAACGTTTTCCTTAGCTACTGGACTTCCAAGTGCTCAAATTGGTAATTTCAATTCAGTTTTTCCGAATCCTGCTTCTCGCGAAATTACTCTTGATTTGTCTCTTGACATTCTTGATGAGGTAACCATTACGATAACTGACCTTACCGGGCGAAACATTTTTTCAACTGCCGTACCGGCAACCTCTCATCGTATTCGCTTTGATATAGCGAATTGGGAGAACGGAATCTATTTTCTCACTGTTCAATCAGGAAATAATTCTACTACTCATAAAATTTGCAAAGCAAATTGAAGCTCTTTATCAAAAACATGGTTTGTGATCGCTGCAAAACAGCAGTAAAGAAGGAGCTTATTAGTCAGGGTTTACATCCCGAATCAATAGAGCTTGGGGAGGTGACCATTAAAGAAGAGATTGACGATGAGAAGAAATCCAACATCAGAGCCTCCTTAATTCCCCTGGGATTTGAATTGATTGATGATAAAAAGAGTCGCCTCATTGAAAAGATAAAAACTGCTATTGTTCAATTGGTGCATTATTCTGACGAAGAACGTAAAGAGAACTTGTCACACTATCTCAGTCAAGAGTTGCAACACGACTATACTTATCTCAGTAATCTATTCTCTGAAATTGAGGGTATCACCATAGAAAAATATTTCATTGCACAGAAAATTGAAAAGGTAAAGGAGTTACTCAAATACGATGAATTATCCCTCAATGAAATAGCGGACAAATTAAACTACAGTACAGCTGCCTACCTCTCTTCCCAATTTAAGTCAGTGACAGGAATGACTCCTAGCCGGTTCAAAGTTTTGAATCCAGCAAGAACCCCTCTTGATAAATTGAACCGCAAGCCGTGATCAGCTTGCCATAAGTGTGTTGCTGATTGTATGTATATGGCAACTAACCTGTAAATCTTGAATTTCTTTTCCAAAATTCCATAACTCCTCTACGGGAAGACTATATAATTTTGTACCCATTATGACACATACATATAACATCACTGGAATGACTTGTAATGGTTGCAGCAGTAAAGTGAAAAGTCTGCTTCTCAAACTACCTGAAGTTCTATCGGCTGAAGTCTCACTTAACCCGGGTAAAGCTATTATTGAAATGAATAGCCACCTTGCTCTACCATCATTACAATACGCGATTAGCCCTGACAAGAAATATGTCATCTCCGAAGACATAAGCGATGTAATCCATTCAATGGAGACCGTACAGGAAAAAACGTGGATTGGAACCTATAAACCATTATTACTGATATTCGGATACATCACTTTTGTGAGCTTTATTGCAGCTTACAATAATCCGGTAATCAATTGGACTTCGTGGATGAATAATTTTATGGCTGGCTTTTTTCTTACCTTCTCTTTTTTCAAGTTGCTTGATTTGCATGGTTTCGCTAATGGCTATGCCACATACGATTTGTTAGCAAAGAAATGGAGGGCTTACGGGTTTATATACCCCTTTATAGAGTTGTTGTTCGGTGTATCACTTCTGATTGGTGGAAATCTGGAGTGGATTTATCTGGTAGTAGTCATTGTAATGGGTTTTAGTACCCTCGGGGTAATCAATAGCCTGAGAAATAAACAAATCATTGAGTGCGCATGCCTTGGCACTATTTTTAGAGTACCTTTGGGCACTGTAACTCTAATTGAAGATTTACTGATGGTGAGCATGGCCCTTTTGATGCTGATACTCATATGATAAGAATGATTTTTCAGAAGATTGGAGATTTTTCACTTCGTATGTTGAAGGCAATTTTCATACGAAAGAAAAAATGTTGTGAATAAGTAATAAATTGAGTTCTCTAAATTACATATCAAAATTAGGTGCAACAGCACTTCTTGCAATCATACTGTACATGCATGTCTGTTCAGTGTGGTGCAGTTTAGGAAGTGATTGCAACCACAATCAAGTTAACCAACAACGTCAACAATCGCACTCTTGCTGTAATACGAATGATAATACAGAGGATGCTCAAGATTGTCAGGAAGGTCATTTAACATTCTTCACAAGCACCGGGCAATATTTTGTCGGCTTTAACTCAGATTTTACAAAGGCATTTTCTTTTATACAGGTTTTTCTTAAACCTGAGCTTATCGTATTCTTTACAGAAGTGCATGAAACGTTAGCTGAATACAATGTCTTTCATCCACCACCTCCTAAAGCGGGTATTCGAACTCTAATCAAGAGTTTTCAAATTTGATCTTCTGCGCATCTTCTCGTCATTAGGGCGAGCTACGGTATTTTTTAGCAAAAAATATCTGTGAATCTGTTAATTCATTTCAATCAATAATCAAAATTTCTTAAGAATGAAAAATCTAATTATCACAATGGTAATTTTAACAACTGCCATTGTACATCCTTCATGTGCGCAAACAGTAAGTAATCCCGTAGTCATTGATAGTACTTCAGTGTTTAGTTCGGTTGTTAATAGTTACATGGAGCTCAAGGATAACTTGGCAAAGGATCAGGCCAATAACGCTCGTATTGCAGCGAAATCATTGTATGACGCCATAGGCAACGTGCCCATGGATAAAATGCCTTCTGATCAGCACGAAGTCTGGATGAAATACAATGAGAAGCTGAGCTATGATGCAGAACACATCAAAGGTACAGATGAAATTGATCACCAGAGGGAACATTTTATATCCCTCTCCTCAAATATGTATAAGCTCCTCAAAGAGCTTAACGTCCATACTGCAGACCTCTACTATCAGTATTGCCCAATGGCAAATGATAACAAAGGAGCCTACTGGATAAGTCAGCAATCGAAAATTGTAAATCCTTACATGGGTAAAAAAATGCTTTCCTGCGGGTCAACTAAAGAAACTTTGAAGGCAAAGCAGTAATTAATTAATGATCAAGGAGTCGCCTTCATTGGTGACTCCTTGTTTTAACCTTTCATACACCATGCAGAAATTTATATTGACCCTTTTGCTCCCTTTGTTTACTGCACCAGTTTTCGCTCAGCGAACTGTACGATACGATTTGTATGTGCGCGATACTATCGTGAATTTTTCTGGAAAAGATGTTCGTGCGATTGCAGTGAATGGGCAGATACCTATGCCGACACTGACATTCACAGAGGGTGATACAGCAGAGATATGGGTACACAATGAATTGAAGGAAGAAACATCACTTCATTGGCATGGATTGTTTTTGCCTAATGAAATGGACGGTGTTCCATTCCTTACACAAATGCCTATTAAACCGCACGCTACGTATTTATACAAATTTCCCATAATTCAGCATGGTACCCACTGGTATCATAGTCACAGCAAATTACAAGAGCAAATTGGTATGTATGGTATGTTTATTATGAACAAACGGAATGAATCCGAAATCCCTACGATACCGGTTGTATTGAGCGAATGGACTAATATGAAACCTGAAGAAGTACATCGCAGCCTTAAAGGTGCTACGGATTGGTTTGCTATTAAAAAAGGAACTACGCAGAGTTACACAGAAGCTATTGCATCCGGGCATTTCGGAGTAAAAGTGACGAATGAATGGAAGCGCATGAATGCAATGGATGTGAGTGATGTTTGGTATAACACTTTTTTAATTAACGGAAAAAACCAAAGTGAGTACACACAATTCAAAGCCGGAGATAAGGTTCGGTTACGAATAGCCAATGGTGGAGCTTCTGATTATTTCTGGCTGACTTACTCGGGCGGTAAAATTACTGTGGTAGCTACTGATGGTAACGATGTCGAACCTGTCGAAGTTGACCGTCTCATTATTGCTGTCTCTGAAACCTACGATGTCATTGTTACAATTCCAGAGAATAAGCAATACGAATTTTTAGTGACACCAGAAGACCGTACCGCTTCAGCGTCATTATGGTTAGGCAGAGGTGAAAAAGTAACCGCAGTAAAACTTCCACGTCTAAAATATTTTCCGGGAATGAAAATGATGAACGATATGATGGACATGAAAGGAAATATGGTTGAAATGGAGGGTATGAAAATGCAGAATCAGGAGATGGATATGAATGTGGTTATGTATCCTGAAATAACTGGAGAAGCGAAATCAAAAAAGAAAAACAAAAAAGAGACAACGGAAAAAGAGACACCAGAGGGACATGATATGCATAACATGCAAAAGCATGAAACCATGCCGGGAATGAATATGGAAAGTGAATCTGGAGAAATAGTTACTCTCAACTATGCAATGCTCCGGGCCACCAAAAAAACCACTTTACCAGAAGGTCCTTTAAAAGAATTACGGTTTGATTTAACGGGCAATATGAACCGCTACGTGTGGAGTCTCGATAATAAGGTTGTTTCTGAATCAGATAAAATATTAATAAAAAAAGGAGAAAACATTCGCATCATTCTCTTTAACAATAGTATGATGCGACATCCCATGCACCTCCATGGCCATGATTTTAGAGTATTAAACGGACAGGGTGAATATGCACCGATGAAAAATATTATTGACATTATGCCGATGGAGCTCGACACCATAGAATTTGCAGCAAGCGAGCCAGGAGGAGACTGGTTTTTTCATTGCCACATTTTGTATCACATGATGAGTGGGATGGGAAGAGTGTTTAGTTATGAAACACCCGCCAAGACTGATATAGCCAACGCTAAGGTTGCCAGACGTGGATTAAATTCCGATGACAAAAGATTTCATCTGATGGGGAGGGTTGGTATTGAAACGAATGGCAGTGATGGAGAAGTAATGCTTTCTCAAACCAGATGGGAAGCAAGTACGATGTGGCACCTTGGTTATCATGATGAACATGGTTATGAGAGCGAAACAATGTTAGGTCGCTATTTAGGTCGGATGCAGTGGTGGTATCCCTATATCGGTTTTGATTTCCACTATAAAGAAGAAGGCCACCCACATGATAATTTTTTTAGCCTGCAGGGTAGCCCGAAAAATATCTTCGGTAACGAAGACAAAAATATGTTCGGGCAAACGAGTAATAAAAATGATCGTCAAACAGTAGTAGCTGGTATTGCGTATACCTTACCGATGCTCTTTGTTGCAGATGCACGAATTGACGGAGATGGTAAATTCCGCGTTCAGTTGAGTAGAGAAGATGTGCCAATCTCACAACGGCTACGTTTTAATATCATGATAAACACTGATAAAGAATACATGGCTGGATTCCGCTATATCTTAACGAAATACATTTCTGCTTCAACTCACTACGATAGTGACATGGGGTTCGGAGTTGGTCTTACTTTAACTTACTAAAATTATTCATTCAAATAGTTGGTTTTTAAACTTGAAAAATTAAAACACTTAAATCAATACTTTTCTAATCAATTCCTAAAACGAAAATCAGATAATAATGAAAAAGAGGATTAAGTCAATTGCAGTAATTGTGCTGCTCACTCTTGCTTTTGCTTCATGCAAAAAGGACAGTAACCCTGTCGCCTGCTTTACAGTAGACAAAACAACCATCAATGCAGGCGAAACAATCAATTTCAATGCTAACTGTTCCACCGATACGTTTCATTGGGAGTGGGATTTCGGAGATGGCGCCAATGGTGAGGGAACAACTTTAAGCCATACATACAACAATGCCGGTACTTACACAGTAATGCTGGCTGCACACAATGAAGATATGACAATGATGGATGATGCCATGCAAACAATCACCGTCAACTAAAATTGTAACCAATGATCAGAAGAAGATTTATCAGAATCTCATCATTAGGAGCTGCCGGAGTTTTCTTCGGAGGCTCCTTACCAATGCTTACGGGTTGCATGAAAAATCACGATAGTATGGAAGACATGATGATGGGTGAGCCTGTCCCTGTTACTGAAGGAAGTTTTACCGACGCACTATCATTTCCTGGCATTCAATCTAACAATGCGTCGTTAGTGGCACAGCCAACTTCCGGTGGTTTGTACAATGGAAACAAACTGGCCGGTTACGGCTATCAAAGTAATGGCATTCTTGGCCCCACTTTAAAATTTAATTCGGGTGAATCACTATCTGTTAATGTTCAGAATAATCTCCCTGAAGCAACAAACATTCACTGGCATGGGCTGGCTGCTCCGGCAGATATGGATGGACACCCAACGGCTTTAATACAAAGCGGTGCATCATTCAATTACTTTTTTCCCGTCAATCAACGTGCTTCCCTTTATTGGTATCATCCGCATCCTGATAAGAAAACCGGTGAGCATGTTTTTAAAGGGTTGGCCGGACTGATGGTGGTGAATGATCCGGAAGAAGCCGCACTGAATCTGCCGTCCGGATCGGATGAAATTTTATTGGTGATACAGGATAAGAGAATTATGGCAGACAGCATTAACTATTCACCCACGGATAGTGAGATTATGACCGGCTATATGGGTGAATTTGTTTTTGTAAATGGCGTGTATGCCCCTTTTCATACCGTTTCAACAAAACAGTACCGTGTTAGAATGCTGAATGGAAGCAATGCACGAGTTTATAATCTTGCATTGAGCAATGGAGCTGCATTTTCAATTATAGGTTCTGATGGCGGATTGCTTCCTTCATCCGAAACAGTCAACTCAGTTTTATTAGGTCCCGGTGAGCGTGTTGATTTGATCGTTGACTTCAGAAATAATACTGTGAATGATGAAGTATTCCTGATCAGTAAGACATTTGATGGTGGCGATGTACAGGGAACACAGGAATTTAAGATCATGAAGTTTGTGGTGACGTTGCAGGAAAGTGATTCCTTTGTTTTACCCTCAACACTCTCGTTCATTACTTTTCTCAATGAATCAGCAGCCACAAAAACACGTAGCTTCGATATTTCCAATCCACATGGGATGGGACATGGCGGTCACATTACAGGATCAGGGCATAACATTGGAGGGAAAACTTTTGATGCAACCCGCATTGATGAATACATTACTGCCGGTGACATTGAAGTGTGGACATTTGATAACAGCATGGGTGGAGAGCCACATCCGATGCATTTGCACGGGCAGCCATTTCAAATTCTTGATCGCACCAATGGAAGCGGAACCATTCAGCCGCACGAAAAAGGATTGAAAGACACCGTGAATGTGATGCCGAAAGAGATCGTCAGAGTGATCGTTCCTTTTGGGTCACTATTGGGAACATTTGTTTTTCATTGCCATAATCTGGAGCATGAAGATGATGGAATGATGTTGCAATACCAAATGAGTTAATGAGCAGTTAAAATTCCAGATCGTCCAAAAACAACATGAAAAAACAATCTTACCATGACACAAATAAAATCTACTCTCATCATCATTTCAATCGCCGCCACCTGGCTGCTGTTTACCAATGGAGCAACAGACTTAAACGGACCTTGTGATTCACCCACTGTTGGCGGGCATGCGGGCGCACCAGGTTCACCCGGCTGCGAGTATTGCCATGGCGGCACGCCGAATACCGGACCAGGATCGGTTATCCTCGACCTGGGTAATGGCATTAATCAATATGTGCCCGGAACGACATACGATGCAACAGTTACGACGCAGCAATCCGGTATTGATAAATTCGGATTTGCGGTTACGGCAAGAAAGAGCACCAATGCATCCGTCGGCGACTTTATCGTGGTTGATACATTCAGAACCAGAAAATTTACGGAGGCAACAAAAGAATATTTCAGCCACACACCCTGCGGTGCTGATGCAGATGTGATTGGAACCATTACCTGGAATTTTCAATGGACAGCACCATCAATAGATGAAGGTGCCATCACCTTTTATCTCTCTTCACTCGCTGCCAATCACGACCATGATCTTACAGGTGATTCTGTTTATGCACTAACAAAGGTGCTTGATGTGGCTACTTCTGTAATTGAAACAGCAAGTGCGGTTGCAATGGAATTATTTCCGAATCCGGCTACAGATAAAATTTTCATCCGGCTGAAAAATGGAAATGCAGAAATCAGAGAATGGAATTTCGACCTGTACTCTTTACAGGGAAAATTGCTGATACAAAAAGTAATTCATAGCAAGGAAACTACAGTTGATTTGAAAGAAGCAAATCTATCAGACGGGATTTATATCGCTGAAATCAGCAACTTAGAAAATTACTACTACCAAAAAATAATTTTCAATGAGAAATAAAATTCTACTCTCTTTCATTGCGCTTTTATTTTCATTTTCAGCAAAGAGCCAGCAACCGGTTTGCGGATTCGATCAATGGAAGGCCGAACATCTTGCTTTTGTGAATGCCGCTGAATCAGTCATTCAAAATCATTTGCAGAATAGCGAAGGTTCATTGAGAAATTTAGATACTATATATACCATCCCGGTGGTGGTTCATGTGATTCATAATGGCGGCATAGAAAATATTTCCGATGCTCAGGTGCAAAGCCAGATTGACGTGCTCAACGAGGATTATAGAAAAATTCCTTTCAGCAATGGCGACGGCAACGGGGTGGATACATATATTCAATTTTGTCTCGCTAAGCTTGATCCCGACGGTGATTGTACAGAAGGAATTGTGCGGATTCAGTCACTGCTTACCAATCATGACAGCTATGAGCGAGCGCAATTGTCGCAACTGAGTAGCTGGGATCCATCGCGATACCTAAATATTTATGTGGTGAAAACAATTGGAGGGAGTGTTTTGGGATATGCTTCCTTTCCCGGAGGACCCGTTGATCAGGATGGAGTAGTGATGGTACACAATGCTTTCGGAACCATCGGTACAGTAACTGCACCATACAACCTTGGCAGAACCTGCTCTCATGAAGCAGGACATTGGTTTGGATTGTACCACACCTTTAACGGGGGTTGCGGAATTGACCTTTGTAATGATGGTGATTTGGTGTGTGATACACCACCTGTTGTTAATCCCAATTTCGGATGCCCCAATGTCAACACGTGCAGCAATGATTTTCCCGATGTGTATGATCAGATTGAAAATTATATGGATTACACCAATGATGCCTGTAAAAGCATGCTCACTGAGGGGCAGAGTGATCGCATGCATGCCACACTGAATTCCATGCGATTCGATATTTGGCAGCCGGCAAATATTTCCGCTACCGGTTGCGACAGCAATTATGCTTCGCCTGCCTGCATTGTAGTGGCTGATTTCATTTCAAATGGCCAGCAGGTTTGCCTTGGTAATACCGTTTCTTTTACGAATAAAACTTTGAACGATCCCACTTCTTTCGAATGGATTTTTGCAGGAGGAGATCCATCCACTTCCACTGTTTTGAATCCACAGGTAACTTATAGTTCAGTCGGGAGTTTTGATGTTACGCTCATTACAACAGGCGCAAACGGGAGCGATACACTCACACTTGTGAATTACATCATGGTATCGCCACCACAACCAGGACAAGCTATTCCTTACGATGAAACTTTTGAGCAGGCAATTTTTCCTCCCTACGGAATTGTGATTGACAATTCGGATAATGGAATTACTTGGGAACGCGACACCGTTGCCACACAATTTGAAGGAGTTGCTTCGGCGAAGATCAACAACCTCATCAACACCAACTACGGACAAGCTGATGCACTTATCCTGCCGGCTTATGATTTAACATCTTTTGCCGGATCGCCGTATCTCACTTTTCGATGGGCCTATGCAAAGAGTGATGTGAATTACTCTGATGAGCTGATCGTGTTGTTAAGTACAGATTGCGGCTTGAATTTCACGCAGGTATTTTATAAATCCGGAAGTTCGCTAACCACAGGTCCTACTCAGGTAACGCCCTATATTCCCGATAGTACTACTATTTGGAAGCAGGCCAAAATCAATTTGAATAATTACGTTTCATTCAGCAGGGTGATCATCAAAATTGTAAATGTTACAGATGGTGGCAACAACCTGTATATTGATAGTTTGCATATCGGTTCACCATCACTTACGATCATAGAAGAACTTAATGTGGGTTCTCCAAAGGTTTATCCCAATCCTTTCACTGATGAAATTGTAGTTGAACTTCCTGCTGCAGCAGCAAAAACTTTGCAGTTGAGTTTGTACGATGAATTGGGAAGAAAGATTGACACCAAAACTATTCTCACATCGGGAAGCGAACGATTCATTCACTGGAAACCAGCGTTGAATTCGCCATCGGGTTTACTGATATTTGAGATAAAAAGTGATGAATTTTTTTGCACAGAAAAACTGGTGCGACAGAAATAATTTTTTGAATGGAATAAAACCAAACCTCACCCCGAAATTCTGAAAGATTCTAACTGCTGCTTGACACATCTTATTCCAAAAATCCTATGAAAAGGGAAAGCTTCACACTTGATAATGTGTGAATTATGCAACTCTTTTCTGAAATTGTGTAATGCTTTCCGGAGTTAATGGACTCACCTTTATACAGCGAAAATTCATTCAAGATTCTCCACTTAACATTTTGCAGAACCGGCTTGCTTCTTTACAGATCAAAGCAACGTAGATCTGGAGAAGAAATCTTGCAAAGTGATTTTAGCAATTCAACAATAAAAGGATTTTTGATGAAAGGGCTTAAAGTAAACTTCATGTGTTACTGATGTGATATTTGTCAACCAAGACTATGATAAACATCATACGCTGAAAAAATTCAATCGAATAATTTCACATCAATTCACGCTGTGAATGCAGGAGTGGTTGTTTTTATAACATTTTACTCATAGAATGATGATTGAAAAAATAATTTCCTGGTCAATTCATAACCGCTTTCTTGTGTGGGTAGGAATAGTCATGATTATTGTGGGTGGCGTTTATTCAATTTATACAACTCCGGTGGATGCACTCCCTGATTTATCGGAGAACCAGGTGATAGTTTTTACAGAGTGGATGGGACGCAATCCTCAAATCATGGAGAACCAGGTTACCTATCCGCTGGTATCGAACCTGCAGGGCATTCCAAAAATAAAATCGATTCGCGCAGCATCCATGTTTGGCATGAGCTTCATTTTCGTTGTGTTTAATGATGATGTGGATATTTACTGGGCACGCACCCGTGTTTTGGAACGATTGAATTATGCGCAGAAGTTTTTACCTCCCGGAATCACTCCGTCACTTGGTCCTGACGGAACAGGGGTTGGTCATGTGTTCTGGTACACCCTTGATGCACCCAATTACAATCTTGGTGAGCTGAGAGCCTTGCAGGACTGGTATATAAAATTTGCTTTGCAGCACGTAGAAGGTGTGAGCGAAGTGGCTTCGTTCGGAGGTTTTCAGAAACAGTACCAGGTTTCAATTAACCCTTACAAACTTTTGTATTACAACATTCCCATGATGGATGTTGCCAAAGCTGTTTCAGCAAATAACAAAGATGTGGGTGGAAGTTTATATGAATTCAATGATGCCGGATTGATGGTGCAGGGACTTGGTTATATTGAAAACATTGAGGACATCAAAGAGATTGCTGTGGGAAGCTACAAATCTATTCCAGTCAAATTGAGTGATATTGCCACAGTACAAATGAGCAGTGATTTGCGTTTGGGAATTACAGAAGAGAATGGAGAAGGAGAAGTGGTGGGGGGAATTGTCGTGTCGCGTTACGGGGAAAATGCAAAAGATGTGATTGAACGCGTGAAAATAAAAATGAAGGATGTGGAAAAAGGTTTGCCGGAAGGAGTGAAGTTCAAAATCGTTTACGACCGCAGCAATCTTATTCTTGCAGCCATTGATACTCTGAAAGGCGCATTATGGCAGGAAATTCTGATTGTATCGTTCATTGTTATCATTTTCCTGTTCCACCTTAGAAGCGGATTAGTTGCCATCATCTCCATCATTCTATCTGTTTTGATTGGCTTTATCCTAATGTCTCTTTTTGGAATTACTTCAAACATCATGTCGCTGGGTGGAATTGCGCTTGCAATCGGTGATGTAGTTGACCCAGCAATTGTGATGACAGAGAATGCATATCGCTCACTGACCGATTATGCCCTTAAAAAGAAAGCAGAATGAAGGAGAGAATTGCAAATACTAGGGAGCTTTCAGACGAGGAAAGGATAAAAGTTGTGGAGAAGGCGACCACTTCCCTTGGCCGTTCTGTTTTCTTTTCTGTAATCATAATGATCATTTCTTTTTCACCGATTCTGTTTCTGACCGGACAGGAAAGTAAATTATTTTCTCCATTAGTCCTCACCAAAACATTTTCACTTATTGGCGCTGCCATTCTTGCCCTCACAGTGTCTCCCATGCTGACAAGGAGCCTGGTAAAGGGAAAACTGATACCGGAGAGCCGTAATCCCATTTCTAATTTTTTCGTTCGCCTCTACACTCCGGTTCTTCTCTTCTGTCTCAACTGGAAAAAAACAATTCTCATCATCTGCGCTGCAATTGTTATAGGCAGCATTCCACTGATTATAAATCTCGGTACAGAGTTTATGCCTCCGCTTGATGAGGGTTCGTTACTGATGATGCCGGTAACACTTCCAGATGTTTCCAACTCAGAAGCAAAACGGATTTTGCAGGTGCAGGATAAAATATTAAAAAGTTTTCCTGAAGTAGAAAATGTTTTAGGGAAAGCCGGAAGAGCTTACACAGCCACAGATAATGCACCCATCAGCATGATTGAAACTATTGTCATCCTCAAACCAAAATCACAGTGGCGAAAAAAAATGACAAAGGAAAAGCTCATTGCTGAAATGAATGAGAAAGTTCAGATTCCCGGAGTAACTGTCGGATGGACGCAACCGATTATCAATCGTATCAACATGCTTTCCACGGGCATCCGCACCGATGTGGGCGTAAAAATTTACGGCCAAAGTCTCGACAGTATCTATGACCTTTCATTGCGCGTAGAGAAAGCATTAAAGGGTGTTGAAGGTCTTGCTGATTTGTATGTGGAACAACTTACCGGCGGAAAATACCTAAGCATAAAAATCAACCGCAGGGAAATTGCGCGGTATGGATTGAGTATAGATGATGTAAACATGCTGATAGAATCCGCCCTTGGCGGAATGATTGTAACAACAACAGTCGAAGGCAGACAACGATTCAATGTAAGCATTCGCTTAGCGCAGGATTTCAGGAACGATATTTCTGAAATAAAACGGATTCCGATTCAAACTTCACAGTATGGTCCGGTTCCGCTTTCAGCAGTGGCCGATATTTCCATCAACGAAGGACCACCTATGATAAATTCCGAAAATGCTTTATTGCGCGGAACAGTTTTATTTAATGTGAGAGGAAGGGATATGGGAAGCGTAGTAAAGGACGCGAAGGAAAAAATTGATGAAGCGTTCAAAAAACTCCCTAAAGGTTATTTTATTGAATGGAGTGGGCAGTATGAAAACCAGGTGCGTGCGGAAAACAGGTTAAAGATTATTATCCCCATTGTAATTCTCGTTATTGGTTTCATCCTTTATTTCACTTTTCGTTCTCCGAAAGAAGTATTCATGGTTTTCATGGGTATTCCGGTTGCGCTCGTTGGCGGTGTTTATTCACTCTATTTCTATGATGTAAATTTTTCTGTTGCCGTTGCTGTTGGTTTCATAGCGCTATTCGGTGTTGCAGTGGAGACAGGTGTGCTTATGATTGCTTACCTGAATCATTCGGTTGGTGAGTTGGTTCATAGTAATTCAGGCATCACTTCCGGTGATCTCAGAACAGCAATTTTCAACGGAGCTACCCCACGCGTACGACCCATTCTGATGACAAACCTTGCAAATATTCTTGGCTTGATCCCTATACTTGCATCAACAGGAGTTGGCAGCGATGTAATGAAACCAATTGCCATTCCATTTGTATTCGGGTTGATTACCGCCATCTTTTTCACCCTGATAATTCTGCCCCTGATCTACGAAATAGTGAAAGAAAGAGAACTCAAAAAATACGGAAAGCTGAAAGTGTTAGACATTAAAGAATGAGAAAACTAATTCAACATATTATCGCTGTTTTGCTGATGCTTCCTTCTGCATCATTGATTGCTCAGGATACTACACATCTGAGTTTGCAAATCATTTTTCAAAGAATTGAATCATCGTATCCTGAAATCCTGATGTATGATTCAAAAATAAAATCCATACAGGCTCAGGCAGAAGGTGCAAAAAGCTGGATGCCGCCAACCGCTTCATTCGGACTTGACAGGTTTCCTTATGATTTTAATATGCTCGATTCAAAGGATGACCCTATGAACCAGGCAGGGTTGATGTTTTCCGTTGAGCAAATGATCCCGAATAGCGGAAAGCTGAATGCCAAAAGAAATTACATCAGTTCTCTTGCAAGTGTCCAGCAGAATGATGCCGAGTGGACAAAAAATATTCTTCGCAGTAATGCAAAGCTGCTCTATTACCAGCGATATGTAGCAGAGAAAAAAATAAAAACAGTGAATGAGAGTGTTCAATTGCTTAATCTTTTTATTGCCACTGCTAATGAACGGTACAAATACAATCAATCCGACTTGAGCACCATTTACAAAGCGCAGGCAAAAACCGCCGATTTGAAAAACATGCAATTGATGTTGCAATCACAAATTGCCGAGAGCAATATCGGATTGAATATTTTGATGAACCGCGCCATCAATACTTCATTCAGCATTGACACAGGCATAGCATTAAATAATTATGAAACACTCCTTTTTGATGATACTTCAGCTCTAAAGCGAAGCGATATTCTTTCAATTGAAAGCTTCATCACATCAATGGCTTTGAATCAGAATTACATGTCCTCTTTTAAAAGACCGGACTTCGGCCTAAAAGCTCAGCATATGCAGATGTTCGGAATGCCGAATCAGTTTTCTGTGATGGGAATGATGACCATTCCGATTGCTCCCTGGTCTTCAAAAATGTATAAGTCGGAGGTGAAATCAATGGGTTTTGAAATTTTAGCCATGCAGAAAGAAAAAGAAACCATGCAATTGATGGCAGAAAAAATGATTTCAGAAAAAATTACCATGCTGAGATATGAAAAAGAACAACTGAGAAATTACGAGAGCGAAATCATTCCCTCGTATCAGAAAAATCTGGAAACATCCTTATTGGCTTACAAGCAAAATACAGGAAGCTTTTTCATACTGCTCGATGCATGGGATATGACATTGATGAAGCAAATGGAATACCTTGATAAGCTGAACAGCGTATTGAAGCTGCAGGCAGAATATGAATTTGAAACTGAAAGAAAATAAAATGGACAAGACGGTTCTGCATATTATCATCATTCTTTTTTTAATTGCCGGTTGCAGCAGCAATAAAAAGCAGGAGAGCGATGAAAATAATTCGATGCAGGACATGCCTGAAATGAAAACGGAGGAGATGTCAGGAATGAATCATCAATCAGATAAATCAGACACCGGGTTTCAGAATGTTTTAGCTCCTGCAAACAAAATGATAATTTCCAATGCGCAAACCATTCATCCAATAGTTA
Organism: Chitinophagales bacterium; assembly: GCA_019694975.1. NCBI lineage: Bacteria > Pseudomonadati > Bacteroidota > Chitinophagia > Chitinophagales > Chitinophagales bacterium. The sequence goes on along the minus strand of JAIBAY010000007.1, from coordinate 132,925 downwards.
AGAATATTTCTGACACTATCTATGCTGCCGGATACATTGCATTTGATGAAAGAAGAAATAACAAAGTTGCAATGCGTGTGGCCGGAAGAATCGAAAAACTGTATCTGAAATACAATTATCAGTATGTGTATAAAGGCGATAAAGTGCTGGAGTTGTACAGCCCTGAATTAAATACTTATCAGGAAGAATTCCTGCATCACCTGAAAACAAAAAGTGATTCAAATCTAATTGATGCAACTAAAAAGAAATTAAAATTACTCGGACTTTCCGTAATGCAATTAAATGAAATTGAAGCAAGCGGACAACCGCTGAAATCAATTACCATTTACAGTCTCTATGACGGATTTATTCTTTATGATCTTCCGCAGCAGCAAAATAGTTCATCCCAAAATGCTTCTTCTGTATCATCAGGCATGAACGGAATGAACGGTGGTGAGGGTGCACAACAATCTATAGCCGCAAATCAAATGCAATCAGGTGCAAAAATCAGTGAAGGCGATTATGTAAGCAAAGGACAAACATTGTTTGTGCTGAACGATTGCAAAGAAGTGTATGCCATTGTTGCCTTTGATGCAAATGAAGGCGCGGAAATAAAACCAAACCTTCCGGTGAAAATAAAAAGTCAATTGCTGCCGGGCGAAACGATAAATGCAAGCATCAGTTTTATGGAACCTTCATTTAAAGAAGGACAAAAATTTCTACAGGCAAGAGTATATCTAAAAAATGAATCGTTGAACTTAAAAGTCAACTCAATCGTAAGCATTGAATTTGCAGAAACCGGAAAATATCTTGTAGTTCCTTCTTCTTCTGTATTGTCTCTTGGCAACAGAAAATTTGTCTGGCTCAAAAAAGAAAGTTCGCAGCAGGGAAGTAAAATGTTACAGGCAAAAGAAATTAAAGTCGGAAAAGAAACAGGCGGATACATGCAGGTAATTTCAGGAATTACTGCACAGGACGAAATTGCAAAAGATGCCGGTTACCTGCTCGACAGCGAAAGTTTGATTAAACCCGAATAGAAATGTGTACATCAGTAAAATTATCATCTGTAATACTTCTGTTTTTGCTCTTTGGATGCAATAAGCCAAAACAAGAAACGGATGAACATGCAGGAATGGACATGATGGATAACATGATGCACCTCACAGCACAGGAACAGGATTTAATCCAGCTTGCAATTGACACCGCGCAAATCAAAACCATTTTTGAAACAGCAGCATTCACCGGCAGTGCCGCCGTTGATGAAAATAGTATCAGCAGCATCAATTCGCGTGTGAATGGAAGAATAGAAAAATTGTTTGTGCGTAATCCGGGTGAGGAGGTAAAAAAGGGGCAGCCACTTTACTCTGTTTACAGCGAAGAACTCCTATCCGATGAAAATGAGTTTCTTCTTTCAATTGAACAGCAATCAAATTTTACAGAGCAAAAGAATACCGTGGACGCTTTGTTGGAGGCATCACATAAAAAACTTTTGCTGTGGGGTTTAAGCGAAACACAAATAAATGAATTGGCAAAGAATAAAAAATCCTCTCCAACACTAACCTTTTTCAGCAATGTAAGCGGATACTTATCAGCATTGAATATCAGCGAGGGCGAATATGTTTCAACAGGAACTCCTCTTTTCAAAATTGCTTCATTAGAGACCATTTGGGTGAATGCCGGAATTTATCAGAATGAAATTTCGTATCTCCTTCAAAACCCTGAAATTGAATTGGAGTTTGAAGCATTGCCTGACGAACTTTTTAAAGGACAAATCATTCAGAATCCGCCTATCCTCGATGCCGGCAAACAAGTTGCTGCAGTTATAATTGTTGTCCAAAACAATGCAAGTAGAATAAAACCGGGGATGATGGCAACGATTTCTGTAAAACGCAATCAGAAAAAAGCATTGGTGATTCCTAAATCGGCTTTGGTGCTATCGAAAGAGATTTCAGTCTGGATAGAAACAAAGCCAGGCATGTATGAAAGCAGGATGGTTAAAACCGGAATTGAAAATAAAACGGAAGTGGAAATACTGTCGGGCATCGAAGAAGGTGCTCTTGTTGTTTCTTCCGGTGCTTATCTGTTAAACAGCGGTTTTGTTTTAAAGAATGGAGCCAACGCGATGGGCGGTATGAAAATGTGATTGCATCATGAAAAAAGAAATAAATCCCGTTCTAAAGCAATCTCTACTCAAACATGCGGAGATAAGCATATTGCTTAATTCTTATAGCGATATATTTTCTGCTTTTGACCCAAGCGAATATTCAGAAAGAACATTATCAGATGATTTTGTCCTACAGGCTCAAAAATTTTCCAAAACAAAGGATGGAAATAAAATGTCTTTAAAACTATTATTACCGGCTTCGGCAAGAAAGGAGCAGGACGAAAAAGTAATCATTAAAAGACTTCATTCACATTTCAAAGATGCTTATCAGCACGTAAAAAGTGATATAAGGAATACAAACAGGAAAGGGATCACATTTACTGTTATAGGCATAGCTTTAATGCTAACAGCAAGTTATCTGTCTTACATGAAACCTGAAAAATACCATCTTCATTTTTTACTTGTATTATTTGAACCGGCAGGATGGTTTTTGTTGTGGGCCGGACTTGACCACTTAGTGTATCTCTCCAAAGACACTAAAATGGAATTGAGTTTCTATTCTAAAATGACCAGGTTGGAAATAGATTTTTTAAATATTAAAGAGGCCACCCATGAATAAGGTCGAATATCCCATCATCGATGCTCAGTCCTTTTCAGCCAAACTGAAAATCTAAAATCAGAAGAAATGAAAACAATGCAAAAGCAAATCAGCATTCACGCTTCTCCTGAAAAAGTTTTCGCATTCATGGATGATTTGTCGAAGACAGGAATGCACATGCGCGAAAATTCAATGATGATGATGGGCAGCAAACTGGTTCTTGAACAATTGCCGGGACCATCGAAGGGTGTTGGAGCAACATTTCATTGGGAGGGGAAAGTGATGGGAATGCCGATTGAAATAATTGAAACAGTGACAAAGTGGATTGAAAGCCAGGAGAAGGTTTGAGAAACTATCGGAGCACCAAAAATCATTTTGCTCGGATGGTATCGCATGATTTTGAAAACTGAACCATCAAAAGAAGGAACCCTGGCCTCGCTGCAAATTGACTACACGCCGCCGGGTGGATGGTTTCATAGCGTTCTTTACTTCTTACTGGCGCACTGGTATTGTAAATGGTGTTTGAACAACATGCTTAATGACACTAAAAAACAATTTGAGGTAAATTCTCTGTAATGAATTATAAACCCTATTCGGCAATAATTTTGGCATTCGGAGGATTTCTTCTCATTTGTGTGGGATTATACTTCATTTTTCTTCGGCCCCCCTTATTGCCAGAAGATTTGCGATATATGAAATCAACTTTGGAAAGCACACAAGAGCAGATTCCCGGTCTTTTGAATTGGTTATCCAAAGTATTTTGGGTAATGGGAGGTTACATTTTCACAGCCGGATTGCTGACCGTTTTCATAGCCTTTACATCGTTTCGAACACGAGCGCGCGGAGCATTTGTCGTTGTTGTCATTGCAGGACTTTTTTCAATTGTCTCTATGACAGCTCTAAACTTCATGATAGGATCAGATTTCAAATGGGTATTGCTGGCTTTTACATTACCCTGGGTAATTGCGCTAATTCTTTATCGTCTTCATAAGTAATAAAATTGAAAATGGAACATCAACAACCGGGCATGCCCAAAATGGATCACAGTAAAATGGATCATTCACAGATGGATCACTCCGGACACGGAGCTATTCCAATGGGAATGGAAGGCCACAATCATCATAAAATGATGATTGAAGACTTTAAAAAAAGATTTTGGGTCTCTTTGATTTTAACCATTCCTGTACTGTTGATCTCAGAGATGATTCAAAAGTTCTTGGGTTTCAATTTTACTTTTGCTGGAGATAAGTATGTGCTTTTTATTCTTTCCTCCATTATTTTCTTCTATGGAGGATTGCCGTTTCTGAAAGGGTTCATTTCCGAGATCAAAGCAAAGAATCCTGGGATGATGACATTGATCGCAATGGCAATTTCAGTCGCCTACTTCTATAGCAGTGCGACTGTTTTTGGCTTGCAAGGAATGGATTTCTTCTGGGAGCTTGCCACATTGATAGATATTATGCTCATTGGTCATTGGATTGAAATGAAATCAGTTCTTGGTGCATCAAAAGCATTACAACTGCTCGTCAGTATGATGCCTTCAGTTGCGCACAAGGTTCACGGTGAACACGTCATGGATGTGAATTTGGAAGAATTACAAAAAGACGATGTGATCGTAGTAAAGCCCGGAGAAAAAGTCCCCGCTGATGGCATTGTGGTTGAAGGCGAAAGTTACCTGAATGAATCCATGCTCACCGGTGAATCTAAACCCGTGAAGAAAGAAGTGAATAGTAAAGTGATTGGCGGCTCCGTCAACGGAAATGGTTCAGTTAAAGTAAGGGTGGAGCATACAGGCAAAGACAGCTATCTGAATAAAGTGATTACGATGGTTGAAGAAGCACAAAAGTCAAAGTCGAAAATGCAAAATCTTTCTGACCGTGCTGCAAAATGGCTGACGTACATCGCCCTCTCGGCCGGATTCGGAACGCTTGCGGTTTGGCTACTGCTTGGTTTTCCATTTGTATTTGCATTGGAAAGAATGGTAACAGTAATGGTGATTTCATGCCCACACGCTTTAGGATTGGCTGTGCCTTTGGTTGTTGCCATCTCCACTGCGATATCAGCACAACATGGGTTACTTATTCGAAACAGAACAGCATTTGAAGAATCCAGAAAAATTTCCGCCATCGTTTTTGATAAAACAGGAACACTGACTAAGGGTGAATTTGGTGTGACGAGAATTGAATCGCTGTCAAAAAACTATACTTCAGATGAAGTGTTACGAATTGCAGGCGCTTTGGAATTGTCATCCGAACATCCTGTTGCAAGCGGTATTATGAGAAAAATAAAGGAGAAGAAAATCTCTATTCCAAAACCGGAATACTTCAAGGCTATTCCCGGCAAAGGAGTGGAAGCAATGGTCGAAGGTAAAGAGGTAAAAGTTGTTAGTCCTGGATACTTAAAGGACCAAAAAATTTCGGTTCCCGATAACACTTTTAGTTCTGAAGCCGAAACTATAGTCTTTCTTTTAATCGATAATCAACTCACAGGTTTTATTGCGCTCGCTGATGAAATAAGACCTGAATCAGCAGAGGCAATTCAGAAATTCAAAGATAACAACATCAAAGTGTACATGGCAACTGGAGATAATGAGGTGGTTGCAAAATCAGTAAGTCAGCAGCTCAAACTTGATGGATATTTCTCGGAAGTATTACCGCACCAAAAAGTAAAGATCATAAAAGATTTACAGGATAAAGGAGAGTTTGTGGCTATGACCGGTGACGGAGTGAATGATGCACCGGCGCTTGCTCAAGCAGATGTTGGAATTGCAGTTGGTTCTGGTACCGACGTAGCTGCAGAAACAGCTGACATTATTTTAGTGAATAGCAATCCGCAGGATATTCTCAATTTAATTCTATTTGGCAAAGCGACTTACAAAAAGATGATTCAGAATCTTGTTTGGGCTACAGGATACAATGCCTTTGCAATCCCCTTGGCAGCAGGGGTGCTTTATGCATCGGGTTTTGTCTTAGGTCCGGCAATAGGCGCAGTTTTCATGAGTTTGAGCACAATCATAGTCGCCATTAACGCACAATTATTACGAAAAAACTTGAATTAATTGTATTACTTGGACAAGTTCTATTCAGAAATCAAGTTCCTTCCATGATCTTAGCATTGTAGTCATCAAGAATATTATTGGGTAATGCCTTCAAGTAAATCTCGGTTGTTTTTAAACTTGAATGCCCAAGCATTGAACTAATGGCATTAATGGGCACTTGTTGGAGCATTGCCTGTGTAGCGAATGAATGTCGGCTAACGTAACTCGTTAGATTTTTCTCAATACTACAGGATGTTGCTAATCTTTTTAATTTTTTATTATAGCGTTTCCGCGCCCATTGAATATCCTTATCCTGTTGTTCAGGTTTCTCTCTTTTGAGGATGGGAAAGATATATTCTGTTTCCCTTGATGAGGCAAGATAGTGATCAAGTATAGCCTTTAATTGATCTGAGACTTTTATATCGTAAAGCTTTCCGGTTTTTCTGCGGCGATAAAGAATCCGGCCCAATTGAAGGTCAGTTTTCTTCAGATAAGCAAGATCGCTGAAATTCATCCCATACATCATGTAACTGGCTACAAAATAATTCCTAGCATTAAAACAGGGATGCTCCGGGCCCAACTCCAGTTCTATGATTTTTTTTAGCGACTCCCATTCAAGTGCGCGTTTTTCCGTTGGAATGGATTTGATTTTGTAAACCTGAAAAGGATAGAGATCCTTTTCAACAAGTGCAGATTTGATAGCCTTATTATAAATGGCGCGAATGGTGCGCATATATACGCCCAGTCCATTTGCAGTATTTCCTTTGCTGGTATGACTTGTTTCAAAGTTACTGAGAAAAGAATAGGTGATGCCCTTAAAAGGCAAGTCCCGGTCTTGATTAAACTGCCGGACAACGTTATAAACGCAATTGTAAGAGCGTGCTGTCCCAAATCGACCAGCCTTTTTTAATTCCTCAATTAGTTGTTCAGTAAACGTAAAAAAGGATTGGCTTTCGCTGGCCTGATGAAGCCGATTTTTGAGATCAGCCACTGAAATTGCATTCAGGTCGCCGTCCTCATCTAGCTTCATAATCACATCCATGGCTTCCGATTTCTTTTTTTGCAGAAGGTTATTTAACCTTGCGACAGTATCAACCCCTTGATAAGATTTTCGAACGAGTCGATTTTTTTCGTCCCAATCTTTTTCTTTCAGGCTGATGCCGGTAGGAATGGATGTGGTTCTGCGATTGTGGCCAAGACGCATCACCAACGGAAATGAACCGTCTTTTTTGCTGCGCCGGGTGTCAAGTGAGAGCACAATATTGGTATTCATAGAGTGTAAAGCTAAGAAAAATTTGCACACCACTTGCACACAAAATCTGATTTTTTATGTTTCAAAATGAATCAACGATGTAACGTTTAGCTATGAGATGAGAGAGGGTTTGCATCAAATCAAACCAGATAAATACGTTAATCCTGTGTCTCTTAATCAGCGGGTCTAGGGTTCGAGTCCCTACGAGGACACTTATTGGTTTGAATGGCTAATTGATGTTTTTACGCGGCCTATTGACTGTCGCATTAATTTATCCGGGTTAATTTTGAAGCTATCTCAAAACAGGCAATCAAAGCGGTCATGCCGGATTTATTTCGGCATCTGTCAATGAATTGAACAGATCCTGATCCTGATCAATCGGGACAGGATGACTCCGGGTATTTTGAGATAGCTTCTGATAACAGACTGGTACATCGTTTTATCAATCCGCATTCATTTTCTTCCCTCAAAGGTTGACTGCAAACAGTCGTGTGAAGGTTTCAGAATTTTTCCGGATCATCAGTGGGCAAAACACAGCGTTTCCATATTACCTATGTTATTGCATATATGAACTTTTGCATTTCGTCCATAGTTCCCACTGTTATTCGTGTCCACCTGCCGTCTTCTTCGAAGATATTTGTCCCTTGAATGTTATTGCTTTTAAGCAATGCAAAAAAGTCTTTCTGGTAATTTGTCAGTGAAAAATAGATGAAGTTGGTGTGAGATGGTATGCAGGCAATGTTGCGTTGTGTCAGTTGGCCAATGGTATATTTTCTTGCTGCCTCATTTTTTGTGTAGCACTGTTGCAAGAATGCATCATCGTTTAAAGATGCTATGGCACCAACTCTTGATACCACACTTACATCTCCGCATGACCAGGTTTGCAGTGCACTGATTTTTTCTATCATGCTGCTGTGTGCAATGGCATAGCCGATGCGGGCACCTGCTAATCCGTAAATTTTTGAAAAGGTTTTTACAACAACCAGGTTATTATTTTCAGTAACAAGGTTGCTGACGGAAGCCTGGTCTGTAAAGTCGAGGTATGCTTCATCAATCAATACGGTTGTTTTTTTTGTCGCTTAGCTGATGAATGAAACAAGTGCTTCGCGATCGCAGATTGTTCAGGTCGGGTTGTTTGGATTGCACACATAAATAAATTTTGTGTGCGCGGTAATCGCTGCCAGCATGGCTTGCAGATTGTGTTTTTTATCTGCGGTAAGCGGAACGGTTATTTTTTTCAATCCCGCTTTTTCTCCGGCCTTTGACCAATTGGTATAGGAAGGTGCTGCGACAACAAAGCTGCCTTGCTGCATGGCAAAATGGTGAACGAGGGTGTCTAATATTTCGGTTGAACCGGCAGCAATTAAGATATTATCGTCGGTAACATTGTTTTTTATCGCTATTGCTGCAATCAGATCTCCTGTAATGTTCCAGTTATACCTGTTGCTGTTAAGGATGCTGTCAGTCATTGCCTCTCTTGCCAGCGGAGAAGGCCCGTAAGGATTTTCATTTGAACTCAAACGAATCACGTTGTCGACTGCCGGGCGTGGTGACAGCAGCTGGGTTGCCGGTAAGCCAAATGATTTCAGTTGCGTTAAACTCAGCCCTGCAACACCTAAGCCAACCTGCCGCAACTATTTCCTTCTGTCTGTCTGCATGATTGTTTGTTTTTTTGTTAAAGCAGAAAACTGGCCCGGTTGCTTGCAGTATACGCTGTCACTATACGTTTGACGATACCGGCTGAATAACGTACAGGGGTGAAGATTATTGAAACGCAAAGGGAAAGAAGTACGCGTCTGTCAGTGTTCCTATTTAAAGTTATAGGACCAGCTCAGCTTCATGGCAAGATTATCGAACACGTTACTGAAAGCATAAGGCCCGTAACGGTAAAAGACACCTCCGCCGATACTCAGCCGCGCAATGCCGAAGAATTTCTTCCCGGCCAGGTTATTAATCATCAACCCGGATTCAAAATAACCTTTCTCCATGCTTCTGATCCTTGTATTCAGGTGATCTTCCGGATGTGATAATTTTCCCCAGCCAATGTTGGTGACAAAAACAAAGTTGGGTTGAAATTTTCCCCAGCGGATAATATTGCTTTGGAAATCCTGCCGGAAAAATACCGAGGCGAAACCATTACTCACAAATTCATTGGAACGCATGGTCTGAAAACTGTTGGCGGAAAACAAGCCCAGCAGCGAGTAACTTGACCGGCCGCTGAACAGATCTGTGGCCGGCATGTCGGTATTCACCCATCCGCCTTCGAGGGTGATGTTGGTAATACCGATTGATTTTGTCGGAAAGGCATAGCTGAATTTGGTTTCATACTTCGTGTAAGTGAATTCACCATTGATAAACCCATTGATGCCTTGTGTTACCTGCAGCCATACCGTCGGGTAACCCATGTTAATCCAGTAATACCGATCGAGTGATTCCACGATGCGTTCTTTATAGGAGAAACGGGCCGCCGCCTTAAACCCTGCAAAATCAAACTGATCCTGCACCACCGGTTCACCGGAATGTGAATTGACGAAGGCATAAGAGCTCGTCGGATCTTTATGTACATCAAATGCCGTAAGCTCCAGGTTCACATATTTTCTGATCCGCGAGGTGAATGCAATTTCTTTACGTTCGGCAAAATCAAAATTGGTGATGGTGTAGTTTCTGGAATTTTCATTGTTGCCCCAGTAGCTGCCCTGGTAATATTCCGTGCCTCCGCTTTCTTCATAACTCATCGAGTAGTTGAAAAGGAGCTTGATGTTTTTCGGATAATATACTTTCCATTCAAAAAAGCCACCGTATTTCCAAACATGATCATGGAGCCCGTAACCCGCGAATCCGCCGACCTTGTATTTGCGCATCAGGTCGCTGTTTGTTTCCAGCCCCATGCCAAGGCGGATGCCTTCCTGCCGGTTATATTTAATCACATTATAGAGCTGAATGCTTACATAATTTAACTTAAGGTTTCCATCCTGCAGCGAACTCAGCATATTGATCTTATTGTCGAAGTTGTTTTTACTGCCCACGCTGTCGAGCAGGCTGTAGGTGGTCTTCTCGCGTTCTGTCAGCGTGACTGCCCGCTGTGTATTCCAGTAGTCGTCGCTCTTCTTCGCCGCATCTTCCAGTATGTCTATACCCACACCGTCAAAATCTTTCCGCGTAAGCGGCGGATTGATCGTTACTTCCGTTACATGGGTAGTGCCGGTCATGCTCACTTGCAGCCCATCAATGAAAAATTTCTTGAAGCCGATGTTCGTATTGATCTGCGAAAGGAACCAATGCGTGCTGTCTGCCTTTGCATACCGCTGTTCAATTTTTACGAACAGTGTAGCCAGTGAAGTATCCGAAGGTTCAGCCACCACATGCTGAATGGCATAGCCATCGGAATTGATTTCAATGATGCCTTTCAGGGAGGAGAAATGTTTTCCTTTGGCAGGATTATAGGTCATCACAAAAACAGTATCCTGGCCGGAGTACACGGTATCAATAATGTTGAAGAAGTAATTGTTCCAGCTGTTGGGGCTGATGGGATTCACGAAATCAGTGGTGGTGATATTGATGAATGGTTTGTAAAAGTTGGTGGTCTGAAACTCAGAAGTGAGTACCGTGAAGTTTGGATTTTGCAATCCGGAAACCTTTTGCGCCATCACTGTTTCTTTGGTGAGGTCGGGCTCGAGGTGTATGCGTTTCACCACCGACTCCATCACCAGCAGGTGATGCTGATCAACATACCTGAATAACTTCGTGTGCGACGAATCACGCAGCGCCTCCGCATTGGGTATGCCCGTCAATACAAATTTTTCATACGCCGTGTAGGCATAAGACCGCAGGTTTGCATAGTTATTTTTTTCGCGGTTTTTTACAGCGGCCTTTATGATCCTGTTTGCCGGATTTTCGCCGGCCAGCACTGTAATATTATCCAGTTCTGATTCTTTGTGCACGAGATAGACATTCAGCCAGTTACTTGCGTCTGCAGCGGAAAATGTTAATCGCTGCGACCGGTAACCAACCATGCTGAAGGTGAGGGAGGTGAGAGGTTTAGCAGACCTGATTACAAAATGCCCTGATGAATCAGCCCTTGTGCCGGTTGTATTGTTGTCGTTGATAATGATTGTGGCGTAGGAAATGCCGCCGCCGCTTGCCGAATCCATCACGATACCCTGCAAAGATATAGGCTGTGCCCGCACCATAACGGGCAACAACAGCAGCAGTATGAAGAAACCTTTTTTCAAAATTTTACGCCGTAATAATTGCCGGCAATCAAAACGCGGGGTAGCGGCAAAGATACTACTACGGTGTAACATACATTGAATGGACGCAGCCTCACTTTCATTCAAAGCATTTTTGTAGCACACCATCGCTTCGGGTGAAGACAAACCCGGAAAACAGCAGCCACTACGCAACGTATTTTTTCTGATAGCGGTGCCGTTGATTACGGTTACAATACAACGTGCCAGTCTCCTGTCCTGAGCACTTCGTTTGCCTGTGGCAGCAAGACCTCCGCCATCGCCAATGTGTTAATTACTAATTTCACCTGAAGTTTTTCTGCCTCGCATGTTGGAGCGTTCATTTGACTGGATAAAAAAGCTGTTTCACCGGTACTTCCATAAAAATTGGATGCGCCGTTCGGTTTATACAGCATGCGGATTGTTGTTGCTATTCCTGCTCTTGAATGCGTTATTCCCGTTGCGTATTAAACTGCACTATTCGCAGATCATCACCGCCGCCGATGGCAGTGTGTTACATGCATATCTGAGCAGCGACGAGAAATGGCGGATGAAAACCGAGCTGCAGGAAATAACACCCGTTTTGAAGAAAGCCATCATTTACAAAGAGGATAAATATTTCTACTATCATCCTGGTATTAATCCCGTGGCTATTGTGCGGGCGATGTTCAACAACCTGCTGCAATCAAAAAAAACATCAGGCGCATCAACCATTACGATGCAGGTGGCACGCATGCTGGAGCCCAAAGAGCGGACCTATTCAAATAAACTGGTGGAGATAGGCAGGGCATTTCAACTCGAGTGGCAGTTCAGCAAAGATGAAATACTGCAACTCTATCTCAATCTTGTTCCTTATGGCAGTAACATCGAAGGCGTAAAGAGTGCGTCCTTGATTTACTTTCAGCAGTCGCCCGATTACATGAGTCTTGCACAAACCGTAGTACTCACCATCATTCCCAACCGGCCTTCATCGCTCATCATCGGCAGAGACAATGCGTTAATCATTGAGGAAAGGAATAAATGGCTGCGCCGCTTCGCGAAGGATAAGATTTTTCCGCAGGCAGAAATTGAAGATGCCTTGCTCGAACCCATGAATGATGTGCGTCATAATGTGCCATCGCTGGCGCCGCACCTGTCGCTTCGCCTGGCGCAGATGTACCACGATAAACCGATCATACATTCCTGCATCGATCAGAAGAAGCAGGAAAAGGCGGAGAACATAGCCTTCAATTATGTGCAGCGCATTCATTACATGGGCATCACCAATTGTGCCGTGCTGGTGATAAACAACAAAGACAACAGTGTGGAAGCTTATGTTGGCTCTGCGGATTTTAACAACAGCAGTGATCACGGACAGGTGGATGGCGTGCGTGCCATACGGTCGCCGGGCAGCACACTGAAACCATTGCTCTATGCATTAGGGTTTGACAGGGGAATCATTACGCCGCATTCAGTGATCGCCGATGTGCCGGTGAACTTTCATGGATACCTGCCGCAGAATTACGACAAGCAGTTTCGCGGCAACATCACAGTGGAAACGGCACTGGCCAATTCGCTGAATGTGCCTTCGGTGAAAATGCTGGAGTTGCTCGGTGTGCAGTCATTCATCGCGCAGCTGAAGCTGGCCGGATTCAGGCAGGTTGCAGCAGACAAAGATAAACTCGGCCTGTCGGTGATATTGGGTGGCTGTGGCGTGAAACTGGAAGAGTTGACAAACCTCTATGCCTGCTTCGCCAATCAGGGTATCTGGAGAAAACTTGTATGGACACAGCAAAACGCAAGGGCGGATTCCTTCCGGTTGCTGACCGGTGCATCGGCATACATGACAACAGAAATCCTGACGCAACACCTTCGTCCTGATTTGCCCAACAATTATGAAAGCAGCATGCACCTGCCAAAAGTGGCATGGAAAACCGGCACCTCGTACGGCAGGCGTGATGCATGGAGCATTGGTTACAATAAGGAATTCACGATCGGAGTTTGGGTTGGTAATTTTTCCGGCAATGGTATTCCCGAACTGACCGGTGCCGACATTGCGACTCCGTTGCTCTTTGATTTATTTAACACCTTATCGTATAACTCCGCCAATGATTGGTTTAAGATGCCGTCATCACTTGATTTCCGGTATGTCTGCGCTGAGTCGGGTTTGCCGCCCAATGAGTTTTGCAACGAACAGGTGATGGATTATTTTATGCCCGGCATATCCACGATGCAAAAATGCAATCACCTGAAAGAGGTTTTTGTTTCCGCAGATTCAGCGATTTCCTACTGCAGGAACTGCCTGCCTGAGAACGGCTATAAGAAAAAATGGTACCCGAACCTGCTGCCCGAAGTGGTTGCCTACTACGAGTTTCAGAAACTGCCCTATGAAAAGGTGCCGCCGCATAATCCGGCCTGCAGCCGCATCTACACGCAGAATGCACCGGTCATCACATCGCCCACTGACGGGCTGCAATACCTGCTGGAGAAAGATGAACAGCAACAGCTGCAGCTTACCTGCCACGCCGACAATGAAGTGAAAACGGTGTATTGGTATATTAATAACAGGTTTTATGCCACAGCCGGAGTGCATGATAAAATCTTTTTCACGCCCGAGGCCGGAAGGGTGAAGATTTCCTGCACGGATGATAAGGGCCGTAACAGTGATATCGCGATTGTGGTGGAATATCTGGAGTGACCTGGAGAGAAGGGAAAAATCGAAGTCTGTGGTTGATGATTGCAGGATAACATACTTCTTTTCGTCTGTATGGCATCAATTGCCGTTGGTAGAAGCCTGTGGCAATGGATAACGGCGTAACTGCGTTTTGCGGGCATAGTTGCTATTCCAATGCATTAACAAATATTGCAATCAGGAGAATGACCTCTACCACCAATAAGTCATCCCGAACTTGTTTCGGGATCTTATATTGAAAGATGCCGAAATAAATTCGGCATGACGCTTCCTGCTGGTATGACGACCGCCAGCGGTGTAACATTGTTCAATGGTAACACAGCCTTAGACCATCATAATCGCGATTCAAGAGCAATAACTAAAACTGCAATCAAGCTAATGACTTCAACAACCTATAAGTCATCCCGAACTTGTTTCGGGATCTTTATACTAAAGATGCCGAAATAAATTCGGCATGACGCTTCCTGCTGGTATGACGACCGCCAGCGGTGTGACGCTGTTCACTGGTAACACAGCCTTAGACCATCATAATCGCAATTCAAGAGCAATAACTAAAACTGCAATCAAGCTAATGACTTCAACCACCAATAAGTCATCCCGAACTTGTTTCGGGATCTTTAGTATTAAGATGCCGAAATAAATTCGGCATGACGCTTCCTGCTGGTATAACGACCGCCAGCAGTATGAAGCTGTTCACTGGTAACACAGCCTTAGACCATCATAATCGCAATTCAAGAGCAATAACTAAAACTGCAATCAAGCTAATGACTTCAACAACCGATAAGTCATCCCGAACTTGTTTCGGGATTTTATATTGAAAGATGCCGAAATAAATTCGGCATGACGCTTTCTGCTGGTATAACGATGAACACTGTTAACAGCGTCCTAAAACATTATCCAGTCTATCAAGTGGTAATTGCAAAAGCTACAATCAAGCTAATGACTTCAACAACCTATAAGTCATCCCGAACTTGTTTCGGGATCTTATATTGAAAGATGCCGAAATAAATTCGGCATGACGCCTTTACCGGCATAACGCCATTCATTGGCATGACGTCATTCACCGGGATGACGCCATTCAATGGCAGGACGCCATTCATTGGCATTACACCCTTCACAGCCATGACGTCTTTCGCACGCATGTCAACAAATGGACTTCAATCGCCGTTGATTTTATGCAGCGGAAGCAGTTAGCCAACAAAATTTCAATTTCGGCTGCAATAATGCCATCAACACAACCTACAATCAGTGATCATAACTCGCCACCCTGGTAATTTTCCATGCTCCGTCTTTCCAACGCCATATCATGAGGAATTTAAAAGTGCCGCAGTCCATCTTGCCGTTTTCAACATGGCAAAACTCATGCGCCCCGATCTCCATCGCACCATAGTCTTTCACCGGGAAAACTTCCAGCGTTTCTTTCAAAAGCCTGCGTTGTACGTTGTATCCCTTCGCGAACAGGGTTTGTAAACTTTCGATATTCTGATCATAAGTAGTCAGGCCTCCCTGATCATGATAAAATTCAAGGTCTTCATCAAACATGGTTTTGATCTTTTCGATATCCTGCCTGTTATAAGCCGCGAACAACACACTATCCATAGCAGCGATTTCATGATACAGTTTACTTTGTGCGATAGAATCCTTCGCATGCTCACTCATCACCACAGCGGGCCCGTCATTCCATTTTGCAACAGGTAATATAATGCTGACAGCTGTTGTTGACAGGATGCGGTTATCACTGGTTTCCCAAACCGACTGATCATGTATGAATTTGTATTCCAGTTGCAATGCATTCGCACCGGATTCAAATGTTATGGTGGCTTCATACATATTATCATGGTCAGCATCTGTCATCGCATAAGTTTTATCCCACGACAATGGCGCCACATTACCACGGATGCCTGCGGAAGCAGGGTCTTTCACGTTTTTCATTTCTCCCGTCAGATCAATCTTAAAGGTGACGGTTATTTTTCTAGCCGGCTTTGCTGCATCGTGTCCGCTTGCCATTAGTGCCATTACATGCGGCATGCTCAGCAGCAGCACGGGAAAAAATATTAATGCACGGGCGGTTTTGGAAATCTCGTATTTCATAGTGTGGTTCTATCGTGTCTGCTGTGCCTGAACGCAGGCTGACGCCATGCAACCGGAGCACATGAATCTTCGCCGGCAACTGCTTGTACTGCTTCCATCACCTTCCTCTCAGGTTGGATGAAGCCTGCAGGATTAATAACCGGGGCCAGTGTCAGTGGTGCAGGTGAAAAAATGTGTAACGAGGTCATCTGAAGTTTGCCGGGGAAAAAGGATACAGCTCTTACTCAGTTATCATGCATCACCGGTCTCCTGCTTTAAATATAATAATAGCAGGATTATGGCAGCCGGGAAATGATGGGCACTGCCTTGCTATCAGCTGTTGCAGTCTTTCCGTATTTGAAAAAGAAACATGATTACAATCAATGCGTCGTATGACAATTGTCAAGCTATTTTCTGGCCAAAACCGGGAATTTTCAGTTTCGTTCGCATTCATTCATCAGTATCCATAAATAATACCATCGTGTCGACCACCGATATCACGAAACCCATCGACATGGCCGGTCATCCACAGGGAACCGGGCCATTGCGAAACCGCCGGCCCATTTACCTCGACTTCATGCCACCCTGCAACAGCGCCTGTCCGGCCGGTGAAAACATTCAGGCATGGCTTTCCCTCGCGCAGTCCGGTGATTACTTCGCGGCTTTTCAAAGCCTCGTAGCCGACAATCCTTTTCCTGCCATCATGGGCCGTATTTGTGTGAAGCCCTGCGAAACCGGTTGTAATCGCAACCATATCGATACTACCGTGAATATTCATGCCGTAGAGCGGTTCATCGGCGATGAAGCGATCCGGCTGCAATGGCCGATCAATACACTGTCTGTTCCTGCGGGCAAACGTGTGATGGTGGTTGGTTCCGGTCCGGGCGGATTATCTGCTGCCTATCACCTCGCCCGCATGGGTTATGAAGTAGAAGTTTTTGAGCGCGGTCCGCTGTTGGGCGGATTGCTGAGAACAGGAATTCCCGAATACCGGTTGCCTAAAAATATACTCGATGCGGAAACTGAACGCATTGAAAAGCTGGGTGTGAAATTCCACCTGAATCATGAAATAAAAGACCTGCTGAAGGAAAAACAGGACGGCCGTTTTGATGCTGTTTACCTTTCCACCGGCGCGCAACATATCAATGGGGCACGCATCCCGACAGACGGATCGGTCCGCATAACGGATGCCTTCTCCTTCTTTCAGGAAGCAGCAACGGACAGCCTGCCTTTTCATAATAAAAAGATCGCTGTCTATGGCGGCGGAAAGCTGGCACTCTATCTCGCCCGTATCCTCAAACGGTTTCATTCGGAGGCGATGGTCCTGTTTCCGGGCGATAAAAAACTGATGCCGGCCTATGACTATGAAACCGACGACGCACTAGCCGAAGGGGTTGAAGTGCAACTGCTGAGGAGTATTTCCAATATCGAAAAGAAGAAGCTTACCCTTGAACAGATGAAGGTTGAAAAGGGAAAAGCGGTGGGCACCGGTGAAATGGAAACCTTGCCGGCCGACCTGGTCATTGTTGCCATGGGGCAGGAAGCTGAAACCGGCTATCTGCAGCCTTTGAATGGCATTCAGCTGAGAGAAGACGGAACCGTGGTGATTGATGCGGAAAGGATGACCGGCTACCGCGGAATTTTTGCCGGCGGTGATATGCTGCCGGGTGAAACGCGCAGCGCCACTATTGCCATTGGCCATGGAAAAAAGGCGGCGAAGTACCTGGATGCTTACCTGCGCAACGAAACCTTCGTGAAAGGGGAGAAGCACCCGACGGCCGGCTATCGCAAGCTGCAGATGTGGTACAAAACGGAGGCGCCGCTGATCGCACAGCAAAAACTGCCGCCAAAAGTGGCGGTGAGGAATTTCGATGAGGTCATCAGCGGGCTCACTGAGCCGGAAGCCCGTTATGAAGCGCAACGATGCCTGAGCTGCGGCAATTGCTTCGAGTGCGATGGATGCTTTGGCGCCTGTCCGGAAGATGCCATTATCAAACTCGGCGCCGGCAAGCGGTATAAATTCAACTACAGCCTCTGTACCGGCTGTGCCGTTTGCTACGAACAATGCCCATGTCATGCGATTGAAATGATCCCGGAACCAGTCAAACTCTGAAACCATGTCAGCAAGTAATAAAAATATAGCCATGATTGATGGCAATGAAGCCGCGGCGTACGTGGCGTATCGTGTGAATGAGGTTTGCGCCATCTATCCCATCACACCCTCTTCCACCATGGCCGAGCTGGCTGATGAATGGAGCGCCAGAGGCATTAAAAATATTTGGGGCAATGTCCCTGATATCATCGAGATGCAGAGTGAAGGCGGTGCTGCCGGCACGGTGCATGGCGCCCTGCAGACAGGATCGCTCACCACCACTTTCACGGCTTCACAGGGGCTGATGCTGATGTTGCCCAACATGTATAAGATTGCCGGAGAACTCACTGCCTGTGTTTTTCATGTGGCGGCACGTTCGCTCGCGGCGCAGGGCTTGTCCATCTTCGGCGACCATCAGGATGTGATGGCGGCACGCACCACGGGCTTTGCCATGCTGGCTGCTGCCGGCGTGCAGGAAGCACATGATTTCGCGCTAATTGCGCAGGCGGCAACTTTGCGTTCGAGGATTCCTTTCATTCATTTTTTTGACGGCTTCCGCACCTCGCATGAGGTGAATAAGGTGGAGTTGCTGCCCGATGAAGCAATCAGGTCGATGATTGACGATGAGTTCGTTCTGGCACACCGCAGCCGCGCACTCAACCCCGACCATCCTTTTATCCGCGGCACCGCACAGAATCCCGATGTATATTTTCAGAGCCGCGAAACGGTCAACGGCTACTACGACAGCACGCCTGCTATAGTGGAAGCGGTGATGCGTGATTTTGAAAAAGTGGCGGGACGGCATTATGAACTCTTTCAATACAGCGGTGCCGCTGATGCAAAGCAGGTCATCATCATCATGGGTTCGGGTGGTGAAACGGTGGCGGAGACCGTGGATGCACTGAACGCTTCCGGCGAAAAAACCGGTGTCATCCAGGTACGGTTATACCGGCCTTTCTCCGTAACGCACCTCTTAAATGCGCTCCCGGCATCTGTTGAAGCCGTAGCCGTGCTCGACCGTACCAAGGAGTCAGGTGCCTCGGGCGAGCCGATGTACCAGGATGTGCTGTCGGCATTCGTGGAAGGGCTGCAGCAAGGGAAGCTGAAAAAGATACCGCAGGTTATTGGCGGCCGTTATGGGTTGTCATCCAAAGAGTTCACACCGGCCATGGCGAAAGGTGTATTTGATGAATTGAAGAAAGCCGCACAGTCAACCGGCAATGCCCTGCTTAAAAATCATTTTACCATTGGCATCAACGACGATGTCACCCATACGAGTCTGCCGTATGATCCCGCCTTCTCACTCGATGAGTCGCAATGGCGGCAGGCTTTGTTTTTTGGTCTTGGCGCCGATGGAACCGTAGGGGCTAACAAAAATACCATCAAAATCATCGGGGAAAACACCGCGCTGTATGCACAGGGCTATTTCGTGTACGACTCCAAGAAGTCAGGCGCCCGCACTGTTTCCCATCTGCGCTTCGGGCCGCGGCCGATACGAGCGCCTTACCTCATCGGCAAAGCGGATTTCATCGCCTGCCATCAGTTCAACTTCGTAGAGAAGGTGGAGATGCTGGAGATGATTAAGTCCGGCGGCACTTTTCTGCTGAACAGTCCTTATGATGCCGCAGCTGTCTGGAACTACCTGCCGGCTAATGTGCAGTCGCAGATCATCACCAAAAAACTGAAATGTTACGTAATAGATGCCACCGCCGTGGCAAGAGACACCGGCATGAGTGGCCGGATCAATACCATCATGCAAACCTGTTTCTTCGCGCTGAGTGGTGTACTGCCGAGGGAAGAAGCCATCGCGCAGATCAAACATGCCATTGAAAAGACCTATTCAAAAAAGGGAAAAGCCGTGGTAGAGCAGAATTTCGCGGCGGTAGATGCCACGTTGGCGCATCTCTATGAGGTGACGGTTCCTGACAAGGTCACGGCTACTGCCGGCCTGCACGCTGTGGTTTCCGCCGATGCGCCGGACTTTGTGAAAGAGGTTACAGCTGTGATGATGTCGGGTCACGGTGATGACCTACCCGTCAGCAAGATGCCGCACGACGGAACCTATCCAAGCGGCACCACGCGGTGGGAAAAGAGAAACATCTCCGACCTTGTTCCGGTGTGGGAGCCCGGCATCTGCATACAGTGCGGCAACTGCGCCTATGTCTGCCCGCACAGCGTGATTCGCGCCAAGTTCTATCATGCAGATTTACTGGAAGGCTCACCGGCATCTTTTCAGTCGGCGCCGATCAATGCGCGCGGCTTCCCGGAAACAAAATATACGCTGCAGGTATATGCGGAAGATTGCACCGGATGCAACCTCTGCGTGGAGGTATGTCCGGCCACTGCACCCGGCAACCATTCACTGAAAGCCATCAACATGGCGGAGAAAGAACCGGTCATCAGCCAGGTGAAAGAGAACATTGCCTTCTTTGACAAGCTGCCCTGGAACAACCGCTCCACCATCAATTTCTCCACCGTGCATGGCGCGCAATTCTTGGAGCCGCTCTTTGAATTCTCCGGTGCCTGTGCCGGCTGCGGCGAAACACCTTACCTGAAGCTGCTGTCGCAATTGTTTGGCGACCGGCTGCTGGTTGCCAATGCCACCGGCTGCTCTTCCATCTATGGTGGTAACCTGCCCACCACGCCATGGACCACCAACAGCCAGGGGCAAGGGCCGGCCTGGTCTAACTCTCTTTTCGAAGACAATGCGGAGTTCGGGCTTGGCATGCGCATCACAGCCGATCAGCAGCTGGTGATGGCAGAGCAACTGCTGAAACAGCTCGAGCCTGAGCTCGGTGCCACCATGGTACACGACCTCCTCAGCGCTCCGCAATTGCAGGAGTCGGAGATCGTGGCGCAACGTAGCAGGGTGCAGGAGTTGAAAGTGAAGCTGGCTGCTATTCCAGGCAGTACCGCCAGCCACCTGCTCTCGGTGGCCGATCAGCTGGTACGCCGGAGCGTGTGGCTCGTCGGCGGCGATGGCTGGGCTTATGATATCGGCTATGGCGGCCTCGATCATGCACTGGCCACCGGCAGAAACATCAACATCCTGGTGCTGGATACGGAGGTTTACAGCAATACGGGTGGCCAAAGCTCAAAGGCCACACCTACCGCCGCCACGGCCAAGTTTGCCGCTGCCGGCAAACGGGGAGGCAAGAAGGATCTGGCCTTGCAGGCTATTTCTTACGGCAATGTATACGTGGCCCGCATTGCATTTGGTGCCAACCCGCAGCAGGCACTGCTGGCCATGCGGGAAGCCGAGGCCTACGATGGCCCTTCGCTGATACTTGCCTACAGCCATTGCATCGCCCATGGATATGATCTGAAAGATGGCTTGTCGCAGCAAAGCAAGGCGGTGTCGAGCGGCTATTGGCCGTTGCTCCGCTATAATCCTGTGCTGCGAACAAAAAAGCAAAACCCCTTCATACTTGATTCCACACGGCCCCTGATACCGCTGAAGGAATTTGCCTATAACGAATTACGCTACAAAGTACTCACCCACACCAACCCTGAAGAAGCGGCCTCGCTGATGTCGCTGGCACAGGAAATGGTGAACCTGCGCTGGAAGAATTATGAAGAGCTGGCCACCAAGAGCGCCAGTGATTTTGTGCCTGTAGCCTGAACAAAAACATATAACACACCACCATGAACCTGTTAACAAACTACATGGGCCTGACCCTCTCCTCACCGGTAGTGGTGTCGGCTTGCAGCCTTTCGGAAGAGATCGGCAACATCGTGCAGATGGAAGATGCCGGCGCCGGGGCCGTAGTACTGTTTTCCCTGTTCGAAGAACAGATCAAAAAGGAAACAGCGCATTATCATTCCATCAAAGGCGCCACCACCCATCCGTTTGCCGAGGCCTCCGGCTTCTTCCCTGATCTCGATGAATACCACTTCGGCACCGATCAGTACCTGGAGCATATCCGCAAGGCGAAGGAGCGCGTGGACATACCCGTCATCGGCAGCCTCAACGGCATCACGCCGGAAGGATGGATCACCTATGCCCGCGACATGGAACAGGCCGGCGCTGATGCGCTGGAGATCAATATCTTCTTCATTCCAGGCGATGTGAACATGGCCGCGGCTTCGGTGGAACACCGTTACCTGCATATTGTGGAAATGGTGAAAACGGCGGTGAGGATTCCGGTGGCGGTGAAGCTGAACCCTTATTTCAGCTCCATGGGACACATGGCCATGAAGCTGCAGCAGGCCGGCGCCAATGCGCTTGTGCTCTTTAACCGCTTCTACCAGCCCGACTTCGACATCTCCGAACTCAAGATCCGGCACAACCTGCAATACAGCGAACCTAATGAGATAAGGCTGCCGCTGCTATGGCTGGGCATGCTGTATGGAAGGGTGCCTGTTTCCCTGGCCGCGACCACCGGAGTGCAGAGCGCTGTGGAAGTGATCAAATACCTGCTGGCCGGCGCCGATGTCGCCATGACAGCATCGGCCTTATACAAAAACGGCATTGATTCCATCAGCACCATCAATAATGCACTTGATGCCTGGATGCAGGAAAGCGGCTTTCCCACTATCCATTCCTTTAAGGGTATTATGAGTCAACAGTATATCGCCGACCCGACGGCCTATGAGCGGGCGAATTACATTCGCATCCTCGAAGGAAGGTAAGCTTGCTTTTTCGGCACTCATCATCCGGCAGATGTTATCTGATGTTTTTTATGCTTTCTTCAGCCGTTGAATAAATTCAATCGCAAGGGAAGCCTTATTGCGAACATGCCTGTGAAGGCCGTTATGCTAATGGAGGCCGTAATGTCAATGGAGGCCGTCAGGCTAATGGAGGCCGTCATGCCGAATTTATTTCGGCATCTTCAGTATAAAGATCCCGAAACAAGTTCGGGATGACTTGTTGGTTGTTGAGTTCATTCGCATGATTGCAGTTTTAGTTATTGCTCTTGAATTGCGATTATGATGGTCTGAGGCTGTGTTACCAGTGAACAGCTTCATACTGCTGGCGGTCGTCATACCGCTGGAAGTCATTGTATCGCTGGCCGTGGTCATGCCGGATTTATTTCGGCATCTTCAATAAAAGATCCCGAAACAAGTTCGGGATGACTTGTTGGTTGTTGAAGTCATTCGCATGATTGCAGTTTTAGTTATTGCTCTTGAATTGCGCTTATGATGGTTAAAGGCTGTGTTACCATTGAACAATGTCACACCGCTGGCGGTCGTCATACCAGCAAGAAGCGTCATGCCGAATTTATTTCGGCATCTTTAGTATAAAGATCCCGAAACAAGTTCGGGATGACTTATAGGTTGTTGAAGTCATTCGCATGATTGCAGTTTTAGCTATTACTCTTGAATTGCGATTATGATAGTTAAAGGCTGTGTTACCATTGAACAATGTCACACCGCTGGCGGTCGTCATACCGATGGAAGTCATTGTATCGCTGGCCGTGGTCATGCCGAATTTATTTCGGCATCTTCAATAACTTTTTGATCTATTGCCCCGCATCAAATAAATGCTAAAAACTAAGTTGTATCTTCATTCAATATTCATCAATATTTTCTATGAAATATCCTGCTGTTTATATAATCAGCAACTACAAGAGAACTACGCTTTACATCGGCGTCACCAATAATCTTGAAAGAAGGATGCTTGAACACAAGGCAGGCATTGGTTCCGTATTTGCCTCGCAGTACCAACTTACGGACCTTGTTCATTTTGAAAAATTCGAAAACATGACTGATGCAATACGAAGGGAAAAGCAATTGAAAAACTGGCATGCGGAATGGAAATGGAACCTGGTGAGAGAGACTAATAAGGATTTAGCTGACTTGGCTTTTGATTGGTTTAGTGTTAATGAAATCGAGCAATTCAGGATCGATATGGAAAGCGAGTATTTGTGATTAGATGTTAAAATATATTTAAGATGGCATCAGTATCAATTTTAGGCGTCGTACTAGTAAGTAGCGTCATGCCGAATTTATTTCGGCATCTTCAGTATAAAGATCCCGAACCAAGTTCGGGATGACTTATAGGTAGTTGAGGTCATTCGCTTGATTGTAGCTTTTGCAATGACCATTTGATAGACTGGATAATGTTTTAGGACGCTGTTAACAGTGAGCATCGTCATACCAGCAGGAAGCGTCATGCCGAATTTATTTCGGCATCTTTCAATATAAGATCCCGAAACAAGTTCGGGATGACTTATGGGTGGTGGAGGTCATTCGCCTGATTGTAGCTTTTGCAATTTCCATTTGATAGACTGGATAATGTTTTAGAACGCTGTTAACAGTGAGCATCGTTATACCAGCAGGAAGCGTCATGCCGGATTTATTTCGGCATCTTTCAATATAAGATCCCGAAACAAGTTCGGGATGACTTATGGGTGGTGGAGGTCTTTCGCCTGACTGTAGCTTTTGCAATTACCATTTGATAGACTGGATAATGTTTTAGGACGCTGTTAACAGTGAGCATCGTTATACCAGCAGGAAGCGTCATGCCGAATTTATTTCGGCATCTTTAAGATTAAGATCCCGAAACAAGTTCGGGATGACTTGTTGGTTGTTGAGGTCATTCGCTTGATTGTAAGTTTTTTCAACAATCCATAGTCCACCATCAACAACCAATCTACAATTACAGCCACCCACGACACACGCCCTTCCTATAACAATATTCCCTCATGCTCCGTATCCGCCGTAAGCCATGGCTGGCAACTCATATTATTCGCATTTTTTATTCTATAGCTATGAAATGATGCAAAATTCATAGCATTTTAATTCATGAATTGGTAAGAAAGTGTCACCGAATTGTATTTTTTTTAGCATAATAAAGGTTTACGTTTGATGGCTTTTAAAACACCGGCATTCATTAACGAATGCATTTTTCAAGCAATCACAGCCAGGTAAAACAGTTCAATGAAGTTAACCTTTACTCCTCTTCATGCATGGTCATCTGCGTGTTTTAGCCGCCTGCATCGTTGCAGTGCTGCTGTAACGCTTTCCCGCCTTTCATCATGCGCTGCTGCTTTCCCGCCTTCTTTCAACCATCCACTTTACATTTCAATCCTTTAATTTTTATTACATGAAGCATTGTTACTCCTCCCTTTCCCACGCTACTTCTACCGGTAAAAACCACCAGACCATGAGAAATATCTACACCAACGCGGCAGTCAATGTTATGCCGGCGATGCCTGTTGCTACGACAAACGTTTCCAACGCTTCTTCGGGAAGCAAGATGAGCAAAGCAGTCTCCTTCGTAGTGGCTGCTTTTTTTGTTTTGGCCATGCTGCTGGGAGCAGGGGTGCAACCGGGCTTTGCGCAGTCGGCGGGCTTCAACAGCTCGTATGCCGTATTCAGCATCAACGGTGGTGGCGACAGCTATTACTGCATGCCGAGCAATACCAGTTGCGGTGCCAACCCGTCCTTAAACGGTGCCAACCTCGGTAACTTCAGCGGGGCGAATACACTCGTGCTGAAAGGCGCGGAGCACAACGTGTACAAATGCGGCGGAGCGGATATCACGAGTACCACCCTCAATTACAGGATTTATAAGACCGGCACTACGCCCGGCTCTTTCACGCAAAGCAATATCGGTTATTCCAGCGGCGGTGCCAATGGTTGCGGCGGGGAAGATCAGCAGTGGAAGGATATCACGCTCGGCATCAACGTACTCTCCGGCTTGACACCTGCTAATTATACCATTGAAATTTTTTCCCAGGAAGCCACCACCTTAGGCACTCAGTTCCTCAATAACAGCGGCAGTAACTATAAAGCGACTTTTAACTATTGCGGATCATTGTCGGGTGCTTTGCCGGTTGGTAATTATGCTATACCGGGTTGCTTTGCGACAATTGCTTCTGCCGTCAATTACATAAATACTAATGGTGTAACCGGTACCGGCGATGTTCAATTTGATATTGCCGCAGGGTATACGGAAACTGCGCCGGTAGGTGGTTACAATATTACTGCAACCGGTACATCGACTCTCGGAATTAAGTTTGTAAAAGCAGCAGGTGCTGCTTCTACCATTACTGCTGGCTTACAGGTAGCTGCAGGAACTGCGGCACTTGCGTCATTTGATGCGGTTTTTAAAATAACTGGTGGTGATTATATAACTATTGACGGACTTACAATGCAGGAAAATGCGGGTAATACTGTACTAACTACAGGAGCCACGAATACAATGACGGAATTTGGTGTCTTACTTATTCATGCTACTGCAACTAACGGAGCACAGAACAATACTATTCAGAATTGTACCATTTCTTTGAACGCTTCATACACAAATAGCGTCGGTATATTTTCAACTTCCTCAAGCGACGGATCATCTCCGTTTGGAGCGTTGGACGCAACCAGCACGGCGGGTACCAATTCAAACAACAAAATTTATAAGAATACTATTTCAAACGTGGCCCAGGGTATTGTATTTATCTGTCCGCCTATTACTGCTACAGTTTTTGAAACAGGTAATGATATTGGAGGATCCTCCGCAGCAACTGCCAATACGATTACCTTTGGAAATGCAGTAGCCAGTTCAGGTGTCTGGAACAGATCACAATCAACCGTACAGGCAGGTATCTATTTTAGGAATGGTGCCGGAAATACCATCAGATTTAATTCTGTTACTTCTACCAGTTTAGCTTATGTAGGATCAGGCGGCTTGAATGGTATTATGATCAGCAGTGGCACAGCTCCAACGGGTGTTACCTATACCTCCACCATCAGTGACAATACAGTTAACATTACCAGTACGGGAGTTGCATTAATGACAGGTATTGATTTTGGACATGGTATCAGTACAGGAACAATTACAGGAAGCAATAATAATGTTACGGTTAATCAAACAGTTTCTGCTGTAGTTTCAGCTGCTGTGATTGGTATTAAAGCTAATTATTCATCCGCAACGAATACCTGTAATACAAACATAATTGTTATTAACCAGACGACTTCGGGTACAGGAGCAACATCAAGTGCGATAACCGGCCTTACTATTGCCGGTACCTCAACAACTTTGAATGCGCTCACAAATACGATAACAATTAATCAAACAACTTCTTCCACTAGTGCTGTTACAAGTCCAGTTACTGGAATTGCAGCTAATGCTGTCGCAACCACCGTAAATGTTACCACGACTAATGCAATTACTATTAAGCAAGCACAAACAGGTTCAGGTACATATGGATCCGGTGCAATTACCTACATTAACGTAAGTGCAGCTTCCGGAACTATTAATGTTACGGGTAACAATTTGAATACAACGGGATCTACTATCCGGAGTACTGGCGCACTCATTGGGGTTTTCCAGGATGCAACCGCAACGGTGCTGGTGAACATAAAGAGCAATACAATGAATGTTGACAGGGTGGCTGCATCAGGTTCTATCATATTTCAATCTACATCAGGCTCACCTTCCGAAGTTGCTGATACCATTTCAGCCAATACGATCACGTTTACCAATCTTGCAGGAACTACAACGGCGACAGCAATTTCATCACTTGGTGGACCCAGTTCTCCAGCAGCCGGCAATAAAAATGTGAACAATAATACAATCAATATTTCCGGCACACATAGTGGTACAACCATTGGTATTACTTGTAGTTTTACAAATACTGGTTTTATCAAGAATAATTCAGTTACCATTTCTTGTGCTGCACCAACAGTAACTGGTATTACTACTACGGGCACAGCCATGACTATTACGGGAAATACCCTGTCACTTTCTTCCAGTACCACTTCACCTACAGCTATGACTGGTATAAATGAATCAGGTTCCGGTGTTCATTCAATAACAAATAATACATTCTCAGCAATGAATTTCACCGGCATTATTACTGCTTCTCCAACGGTTAGCGGTATTGCTATAAGTGGTGGAACATTGGCTAATGTATTCAACAATACCATTACGAATATTTCAATCGGTGCTGCTACCAGTACTGCCAGCCCTGTTATTGACGGAATTCTGATTTCGGGTGGTAGCGGTATCAATGTGTATAAAAATAGGATTCATGGCTTGTCTACACTTGCTACCGGTACATCAACCATCGTGAGTGGAATTCGTATTTCAGGTGGTGGTTCAACCAATCCTAATAATATTTATAACAATCTCATCGGCAATTTAACAGCCGCTGCGGCTGCCTCTACGGATGCTATCAGGGGGATAAATATTACGTCTACATCAACTTCAACTACGCATAATGTCTATTACAATACCATCAACCTAAATGCTTCTTCCACAGGTGCCAACTTTGGTACTACCGGTATCTTCCACACAATCTCTACCGTATCTACAACTTCCACGCTCAATCTGAGGAATAACATTGTAATTAATATTTCCACGCCTGCAGGAACAGGCTTAACTGTTGCTTACAGGCGCAGTGGTGGTGCATCGAACAATCTTGCCAACTACGCCAGCACTTCCAATAACAATGATTTTTATGCGGGAACTCCATCTGCCACCCGCCTGATCTATTCAGATGGAACTTCTACGGCACAAACGATGACTGCCTATAAGAATGGGGTGTTTACAGCAGGTACAATTGCCCCAAGAGATGGTTCTTCATTTTCTGAAGACCCTGAATTTCAAAGTACTACCGGTTCAAGTGCTGATTTCCTGAAATATAAAGTGTCATCTGCAAAACAGATTGAAAGTGGTGCGGTGAACATTGCAACATACACAGATGATTATTCTGGAACGGTTCGGTTTGGTAATCCGAGTTATGTCGCTTGTACCCCTGCAGGTAGTGCGCCTGATGTTGGAGCCTGGGAATTATGCGGAATTGGTTTAGACCTTGTGCCACCGGCTATATCATACACTACATTGGGGAGCACATCATGCACAAACGACAGAACATTGTCATCCACCATTACCGATGCCAGCAGTGTGAAAACCGCAACCGGCAGCCGCCCAAGATTATACTTCAAAAAATCTACGGATGCGAATGCATTTGCAGGCAATACATCGGCGAACAACGGATGGAAGTTTGTTGAAGCAGCTAATTCCGCTTCTCCCTTCAGCTTCACCACGGATTACACTTTGCTGCAGGCAGCAGTAGCCGCAGGTGATGTCATTCAATATTTCGTGGTGGCATCAGACAGTGCCGCTTCACCGAATGTTGGTATCAATGCAGGATCGTTTGTAGGTGCCACACCCACTACGGTTGATTTACAGGCACAGGGTGTCACTTCTATCGGCGGTACTCCCAGCAGTTATACGATTGTGGCTGCAGGATTGAGTGGCACGGTAACCATTGGCGCATCCGGTACCTACACGAGTCTTACCGGTGCGGCAAGCAGCCTTTTCCTTGCGATCAACACAAGCGGTATGTCAGGCAACGTAACAGCCAATATTATTGACGCAAGTGTAACGGAGACCAATGCCGTGACACTGAATGCTATTAACTACAATGGTTGCAGTTCCGGCCCATATACACTCATCATTAAGCCCACAGTAACCTCCACGTTAACCGGTTCGAGTGCCGGGGCACTGATCACCATCAATGGTGCTGATAACGTGGTGATAGACGGATCTACATCGGCCACTTCGAATACAGTTTGTCCCGATGTGGCGGCATCACGCGATTTGACCATTACGAACACCAATACAGGCACTTCCAGTGCTGTGGTATGGCTGCAGACATCTGGTTCAGATGGCGCAACCGGCAATACTATCAGGAACTGCAATATTACAGGAAGTGGCGTCACTCAAACACTCTTTGGTGTTGGTTGTGGTTCAAGCACTATCAGTACTTCCAGCTTGGGAACCGGTAACAATAGCAATTCTTATATCAATAATAACATTTCCGGTGTGCAATATGGTATCTATTCACAGGGGGCAAGTGCCGGGAACAAAAATCAGGGAACGGTTATCAATCAAAACATCATCAATACAAGCGCCAATACCAAGGGCGGTATCTGGGTAGGGTTTGAAAACAACATCACAATTTCGCGAAACAATGTTTCCAATATTGCCCAGGCAAGCAGTCCCGATGTGTTTGGGATTACCCTTGGAATAGGAACTTCAGTGAGTGCCACAACTGCTACCGGGAATGAAGTAACGAATGCGACGGTTACTAAAAACACGATCGGTACGGTGGTGAATTCAGGAACATTCTCAGCAGTTGGTATTGCTGTTTCAGCAGCCACCTCCGGAACAAACCTGATTGCCAATAATATGATTAGCGGCGTGTCGGCGAATGGCACCACCGGTGATTTTGGAGCCGGTATTATTCTTGGCGGAGGAACAGGATCTACTACGCAGCTATATTACAACACGGTTATGATGCAGGGTACGATTGCCGGCTCAACTGCTGCTACACAATCTGAACCATGCGTTGCCATTACTGCTTCAACTGCTCCTACATCTGTAGAGATGCGGAATAATATTCTCGTAAATAAACAAATTGGTAATGCGGGTGCGTCTGTAAAGTTTGCCTGTGTAACACTTAACTATTCTTCTACTGTTGGTAATTATGCGGGACTTACCTCTGATCACAACAACTTTATTTGTGCCGGTGCTGGTCCAGGAACTTACCAGATAGGTATAACCGGTGGAACAGTGTCTGGCACATCAAGAACATCACTTGCCAACTGGACTTCTGAGACGGGCCGCGATGGTGCCGGTTCGGCTCCTAATGCAAGTCAAACAACGCTACAGGTTGACCCTGTATTTACTTCTTTGCCAGCTGACCTTCACCTGGTTGCTGCTAATGCCACCAATGCCCCGCTGAATGACGGTGCAATCACTGTGTCAATAACCGATGATATTGATTGCAACACCCGTTCAACAGATATCGGTGCCGATGAATTCACACCACCGGCCTGTTCAGGCGCGTCTGCAAGCACCGTTTCTGCTGCGCCGTCCAATATTTGCGGAACTTCCGGCTCATCCGTTTTATCAACCTCTGCAGTTAATTCCGGAACAGGAATCGGTTACTTATGGCAGTCGTCAGCTACCGGTAATGCTGGTACGTTCTCTGCCGCTGCCGGTGTAAACAACACTGCCACCTACAGCACAGGTACCATTTCTTCCACTACCTATTATCGCCTCGTTGTAACATGCCCTGCTGCTTCAGCAAGCGACACTTCCAATATTGCCTCCGTATCAGTCAACCCGATACCTACTGCAGGGATCACACCTGCCGGTCCGATAACGGTTTGCAGTGATGCATTGCAAACGCTTACCGCTACCTCTGATGCTGTTTCACCAACCTACCAATGGAAATCGGGCGGCACGGATATTTCCGGAGCAACTAATTCCACGTATACACCTTCCACAACAGGCAGTTATACAGTGGTTGTAACCAAATCAGGTTGCAGCAATACTTCCGCTGCCGTATCTGTAACTGTTAATCCGGCGGTAACCGGTGTGGTAGCATCGGCAAGCGCTTCCACTATTTGCAATGGTGGCACGGTTGATTTAACTTCCACCGGTACCACCGCACTCGCCGGCGTAGGCTACAGCTTAAATGGTAACAGCGGTGTTGCTTTCACGGACATTAGTGGAACCGGTACTTCTGTGGGCACCCCTTCTGATGACAGCGAGCATAATCTTACCTTACCATTCACTTTTAAATTTAACGGAGTTGACTATACCACCGCCAGGATAGGAAACAATGGTGTGCTGGTGTTTGGTACAACAACAGGCGATATCATTTACACCAATTCCTGCCTTCCTCAGGATATCGCACCAAGTTCAACAGGTTCTGTCGGTCTCATAACCGGAACCGGCAATTCTCTCGCGGCGATCTGTGCTAATTGGGATGATATGACAACATCAGGCAGTGTTACTACTTCCATCGTAACGCAGCAGGTCGGCTCTCTGTATATCATTCAATGGACGAATGAAGATAATTTCAATGCCACGGGAACCGGCACCATTACCTTCCAGATTCAACTGGAACAAACCACTAATAAAATTAACATTGTCTATCCGGATATTACCTACGGTGCATCGGGCTTTGACGGTGGTGCAAGCGCCACGATTGGTCTGAATTACAGTGCATCATCAGCATTGCAGTTTTCCTGTAATACGGCAAGTCTTGTAGATGGACAAAGCATTACATTTACACCGAATCCTGCCACCTTAACCTATGCATGGACGGCTGTGCCTTCAGGTTTCACTTCTTCAGCACAAAACCCAACCGGCGTTAGTCCCACCACCACTACGATCTACAGTGTGAGCATCGGTAATGGCTTATGTTCCGCCAGCGATACCGCCAAGGTTAATGTGAACATAGTAACCGGCGTTATCAGCGGCGATGATACCATTTGTGCAGGCGGCAGCGCTATGCTTTCGATTGCGGTTACCGGAACTGGTCCCTGGAATGGAACTTTAGATGATGGAACAGCCTTCAGCGGATCATCCAGCCCGATCAGTGTTTCAGTTACACCCGGATCCAGTCATACGTATACGATTGCCACGCTAACGGATGTCGGAACATCATGCACTGCTCAGTCAGGTGATAAAACAGGCAGTGCTGCCATAACGGTTACACCCAGTACGCCGGTTAGTGTATCACTCGCTCCCGATGCCAACCCGGTTTGCGATGGAACCGGTGTTACCTTTACTGCAACGCCTACCAATGGCGGGGCTGCACCGAACTATGAATTCTTCAAAAACAGCCTTTCCGTTCAGAACGGAAGCTCCAATTCTTACGCTTACACACCAGCCAATGGTGATGCAATATATGTTGTACTGACCAATACAGATGCTGGATGCTACAGCGGAAATCCCTATACTTCTTCCACCGTTAACATGACGGTGAATCCATTGTTGCCGGCATCTGTTACGGCCACTACACCAAGCGACAGCATCTGCGCGGGATCGGCGGTTACCTTTACCGCTAACCCAACGAACGGCGGCGGTTCACCGGCTTACCAATGGTACCTGAATGGTGCACCGGTAAGTGGTGAAACCAATTCAACGTATAATACTTCATCAATAGCTGATCAGGATTCTGTGTGGGTAGTGATGACTTCCAATGCCACCTGCGCTACCGGAAGCCCTGCCACTTCGAACCATTTGCACATGACCGTGTCAGGTGCAATTACAGCCAGTATCACCATCAGCACCGTGAGTCCTACCACCATCTGCGAAGGAACGGCTGTTACCTTCACCAGCCTTACTACCGGCGGTGCAGGAACCTATCAGTGGATGAATGGCGCCTCACCCATCAGCGGCGCAACGAATGCTTCGTATACTACCGATAGCCTGTCAAACGGCGATGTGATCAGTTGTGAATTCACGGCCAACTTTGCCTGTGCCACACCTAATCCCGCTTCTTCCAATACAATCACCATGACGGTAAATCCGTCGCCTGCTATTCCTGTTATCAGCGCCGATGGCCCGCTTACTTTCTGCGGTCCCGGAGCTGTTAAACTCTGGACACAATACAGTGGTTCCGGCATTTTGTGGAGCACCAGTGAAACGACGGATACGATCACAGTTACCTCTACTTCCAACATCACGGTAACGGTTACGGCAGGGGGTTGCTCATCCACCTCAGCCATCACCACGGTGACCATTAACAGCGCTTCGGCCATCATCACCCCTTCTTCTGCGACAGTTTGCACCGGAGGTACGGTTACCCTTACTGCATTAGCTACCCCTGCCGCAGCTTCTTACCTCTGGTCACCGGGTTCAGAAACTACGAATACCATTACAGCCGGTGCCGGAACTTACTCCGTAATAGTTACTGATGTAAATGGTTGTATCGATACGGCTACCGCTACGATCAATGAAAATGCATCACCCTCTGTAACTGTAACTGCAACCTGTAGCACCATCTTCCCGGGCGGCAGTGTAACGCTGACAGCTAATGCCACAGCAGGCAGCGGCACCATTACCGGTTACCAATGGAAAAACAGCCTTGGCAATATCGCGGGCGCTACCAATTCAACCTATACTACCAGTGCAGCGGAATCTTATACGGTGGTGGTGACTAACTCCAATGGCTGCTCCACCACTTCAACACCTCCAGTGGTATTAACCACACTCTCCGGCGCATTGGCAGCCGGCATGTATGCTATTCCTTCCAACTGCGGATTCCAGACCATTAATGCGGCAGTTAATTACATGAGCGCGAATGGTGTTTCCGGATCAGTAGTCTTTAATGTTGCAGCCGGTCACAGTGAAAATGCACCGGTGGGTGGTGTCGTGTACAATCAGTGCGCACTTTCCGCTGGCATTCAATCCGGTTCAACCCGTACGGTAACCTTCCAGAAATCAGGTGTAGGCGCCAATCCGAAAATCAATGCCTATGCAGGCACCAGTACCACGGTAGATGGTATAGTTAAAATTGTGGGAGGTGATTACATCACCTTCGATGGAATTGATGTTGCGGAAATCATCAGCAATACCACGCCTACGCTGCAGATGGAATGGGGTTATGCCTTGCTGAAATGCGATGGCAACAACGGTTCCAACAGCAATACCATTAAAAATTGCGCTATTACGCTAAACAAAGCAAATACGGCTTCCGTAGCGATCTATTCCGGCAACCATACAGCAGCGAATACTACCGGCCTTACTTATTCAAACGGTGCAGGCAATGAAGATGCTTCCCGTAACGGAAGAAATACTTTCTATGGTAATACTATTTCGAACACTTATACCGGTATTTCACTGAATGGTAATGCAACTGCAGGGCCTTCCGCCAGTCTGAATGATACCCTGAACCAGGTAGGTGCTATTGGGCAGGCAGCGAACTCCATCACCAACTTCGGCGGCGGTTCAGTTGCCGTGAACGCCATCATTGAAACAAATCAGCGCGGCCTATCGGTAGATAATAACACCATCAATGGCGGTACTGCCTCTACCAGCACAGTAACCGGTATCAGCATGGGCAGTGGTGTATGGGGAAATATCAGGAACAATACCATCACCCTGGCTTCTGCAGCAACTACGAGTACGATGACCGGCATCACCTGCGGATTCAGCGGCGGTACTGCCACCAATCCGAACCTGATCAACATCACCGGCAATACGGTGCAGAATATCAACTATTCCACTTCTACTTCAGCCACCTTCACGGCCATCACCTGCAGTGCCGGTGGTACATCAGCAGTGATTAACATCAATACCAATACGGTGCAGAACAATACAGTGGCCGGTACGGGTACCATCACCTGTATCACTTCTACATCAGGACCCAGTGGCGGCACCGTGAATATCAATGGTAATACCGTTTCCGGAAACACGGCAAGCAATGTGTCCACTACTGGGCATACGATGGCCCTGATTACCAACAGCGGCGCACCGGCGACCTTGTCGATGAGCAATAATACCATTAACAATAACCTGCATTCAGGGGTTGGTACCATGAACGGACTTGTGTCAACCGGCTCCGCTACCAACTTTACCATGAATACCAACACCATCACCAATAATACCATGACCGGTGGTGGAGGATCTTGTACGCTTACCTGCTCGCAATCCACCACTTCCATATATACGTACAGTGGGAATACTATCAGGAACAATGGTGTTTCAACCATGACAGGAACAAGTACTGCTACGGTGACAGGTTATTCTAATTCCGGTTCACCTACCATTGAAACCATTAGCAATAACAGTATTCGCAGATTGTACGTTACGGGTGCCTCTACCGGAACGCATACGATTCGCGGTATTTTAAATAATACCATCAGTGGAAATACACGGACGGTGAGCGGTAATCAGGTTGACAGCTTGTATTCTGCCGGAAGTGCGGCCATTACCGGTATTACCTCTTCAGCAGGCGGCACTGTGCTTTACTCTAAGAACCGTGTCTTTAACCTGATTGGTGCAGGAGCCAGCACGACTGTAATCGGTATTTCGGTAACATCCGGCACACAGACCGGTGTTTACAACAACTATATCGGCGATCTTCTGGCACCTGCCGCTACGGGAACCAATGCAGTGATCGGTATCAGCCTGTCTAGTACAACCGCCACACAGGCTGTTGGATTATACTTTAATACCATCAGGCTTGCCGCAAGTGGCGGAACCACCTTTGGTTCATCGGGCGTAAGTATTTCCAGCTCCACCACTCCGCCGATTGTTGAAATGCGAAATAATATTATAGACAACCTCAGCACACCAGGTTCAGCAGGAACCAGCTTTACGGTCGCCTACCGCCGTGCCGCGTCGGGATTTTCAGGATATTCAACAGCCTCCAACCAGAATAATTTTTATGCAGGCGGTCCTTCTGCCAACAGGTTGATCTACTTCTCCAGCACATCGGATTCTGCACAGTCACTGAGCAAGTACAAGAGCGCGGCCGCAACTCGTGATCAGCAGTCAGTAACGGAAGATCCACCCTTCATCAGTACTTCACCTGCAGCATTGGCTTCTGATTATCTGCATATCAGTTCTTCCATTGCCACGCAAATGGAGAGCGGTGCTGCTAACGTCACCGGTATCACAGATGACTGGGACGGCCATATCCGTTTTGGCAATATCGGCTACCCCGGCGGTAATCCGGGCTATCCTTCAGGCGGCACAGCACCTGATATCGGTGCCGATGAATTCCAGGGCATTATCAGTGATCATACCAGTCCGGTAATTACCTACACAGCCCTTTCCAATGGATGTACGGCGGACCGTACCTTGACAGCTACCATTACAGATGCCACTGGTGTATGGACTACCGGTTCATTGGTGCCGCGCATTTATTATAAAAAGGGAGCAGGATCCTACTTCTCGCAGCCGGGTGTTCTGACTTCAGGCAGCGGCACGAGCGGAACATGGTCATTTACCATCGTGAGTTCAGATTTCGGAGGCGCAACACTTTCGGATGTGATATCCTATTACATCATTGCACAGGATACGGTGCCGGTGACTCCGAATATCAGTTCCAATGCAAGCGGTGCAATAGCGACAGATGTAAATACAGTGACCACTGATCCGGCATCACCTTCAACCTTCAGCATAATAAACAGTGCAGTTACTGCAACAGCAACGGCTACACCTGCTTCAGTATGCAATGGTGCAACGTCTTCCTTGTCGGCCACTGCTTCAAAACCGGGCTCAAATGCTCCGGGTGCTTATACTTTTGCAGGATCTGCAGGCAGTGGATTTAGTTTTATTACCGGCACTACGGTAACATTAGGCAGCCAGGATGACGGATTTACCGGCAACCTGCCAATCGGCTTTACCTTCAATTACAACGGCACCGGCCATACCGTATTTGCCGTATCACCAAATGGCTGGATGAAACCGGGTGAAACCACATCGGCTACCTCTGGATTCTTTAGTAACGCCTTAATTTCCAATGCCAACTTTATCGCACCGCTTTGGGATGATAATAACATGACCGGTGGTGACATTCAATACCTGACTACCGGTGGCACTGGAAACCATGTGCTCACCGTACAGTGGAAAAACATGCATGTTGCCGGATCAGGTTCAAGCTCAAATCCAACCATTTCCATGCAGGCAATCCTGTATGAAGCAACAGGTAAGATTGAATTTGTTTATGGTGCTACCAGCGCAGCTTTATCGAGCCCAACAGCTTCCATTGGTATATCCGGAAACGCAGGTAACTTCTTAAGTGTTACCCCGCTGTTGCCCGCAAATACCTCTACAGCAAGCAATGTTTCAGAGTTCAGTGTTACATCGAGTGCCAATTTCCCAAGCGGTACGGTGTATACCTTTACACCTCCTGTAACAGCGATAACCAACTTCACCTGGTCACCTGCATCAGATTTAGTCAGCACCACCGGTTCACCGGTTACCACGAATGCATTAGATACTACCACTACGTTTACCGTAACAGCTTTGGATGCATCCACAGGATGTACTGCCACAGCTACGGTAACGGTTACCGTGGGTGAACCTTTGAGCCTGGATGTTAACTCACCTGCCATTTGTGTTGGACAAACCACTGCACTCACAGCAGTATCTTTTGGCGGTGGTGCTCCATTCAGTTACGCATGGTCACCTGCATTGGGATTAAGTGCGACAACAGGAGCAAGCGTGAATGCCAATCCCGATACAACTACCGTTTACCAGGTAATCGTAACGGATAATTGTGGAGCGACGGATACCGCTTACAGTACGGTAACGGTCGACTCACTTCCTACCGTTATTGTTACGCCGGACAATGCTTCAGCATGTGGAGGCGTGGCAGCAGTCCTTACAGCAAGCGGCACTTCAGTGTCTTATACCTGGGCACCTGCCACAGGACTCAGTGCAACAACCGGTGCCTCTGTTAGTGCCAACCCGACAGCGGCAACTACTTATACGGTAACCGGAACCGGCAGCAATACCTGTACAAATACTGCTACGGCCAACATACAGGTGGGTGGAACAGTAACCGTTACAGCTGCAGCGACACCTTCGGCAATATGCTCCGGGAATACAACAAGCCTTACATCATCTGCAACACAGACCGGGTTGAGCTATTCGTTAGCCAGCCTTTCAGGTCAGACCTATTCAACGCTTACAGGCGGTGGCATCACGGTCATTAATACTGTTGCACAGCTGCTGCCTGGTTTTTCATCAGGTACGCAGGATGACGGCGGTGTACTGATAACCCTGCCGTTCACTTTCACTTACATGGGTAATAGTTTTACCCAGATGTCTATGTCAACTAACGGATGGGTAGCAGCAGGCGACATATCAACAATCAGCAGCACATTCGATCATGCAGCCGGTAACTTATTCACCAATTCACTGCCTAATAATACAATTGCCGCCTGGTTTAAGGATATGGGTGCAAACATTGCATCCGGTTTCCCGGGCAGCATGCGGCATGGGCTGATCGGAACTGACGTATATGCCTTCCAATGGGATCAGGCAGTTGGTTCAAGCTTCAGTACTACCACAACCAACCTGATCTCCTTCCAGGTTAATATCTATGGTCCGGCTTCTTCAAACCCGGGCAAGATTGAAATTATCTATGGACCTAATGCAGGAACAACAGCTACTGGTGCTGCAATTGGTATTGAAGATGGTACAGGTGGTACCAATCATTATATTAATGCTTTAACAGGTAATGGTACGGCTACCACTACTTCTTCAGCCTGGCCGGGCAATGGTAACGGATATAGTTTCACTCCAAATTCACTGAGCTATTCATGGACACCGGTTGCAGATGTTGTAAGCGCCAACAGCCAGAACACAGCGACGAATGCCTTAGGGGGTACTACAACCTTTATTGTAACAGCATCGGGTGCCGGCGGATGTTCCGATACGGCATCCGTAACAGTGGTAGCTGATCCTTTGACAGACCTGACGGTGAACAGTGATACGATCTGTGAAGGATATTCCACTACCCTGACGGCTGTTACAACAGGTGGCGGTGCGCCTTTCGTTTACACTTGGCATCCTGCTTATGGGTTAAGTGATACCACGGGAGCCAGTGTAACCGCTAACCCAACGGTTACCACATCGTACACCATTACGGTTGCTGACGGATGTTCAGGAATGGATACCGCTTATGCAACGGTAACTGTTATACCGACACCAACCGTATCCATATCGCCTTCTCCTGCAGCCGGTGGAATTTGCGGCAGCGGAAGTGTTACGATGGTAGCGTCTGGTACAGCTACCTCCTATACCTGGGCACCTGCAGCGGGATTGGATGTTACTACCGGAACCAACGTGGTAGCAACTCCGCTCATCACCACCACCTATACCGTTACCGGTTCCACGCCCAATGGTTGCAGCCTGACAGCTACACAAACGGTAACCGTTGTGCCAACACTCTCATTAGTAGCCAGTGCCTCACCCAGCAGTGTATGTTCCAATGCAACTTCGCAACTGAGTGCTTCGGCATCGGTGCCGATTACCGGAGGCTATTCATTGACAAGTACACCGTTTGCTCCGGTGGTTCCGTCTGGAGCGACCTCCCCGGGTCCTTCGGGTGATGATGCAACCCTGTCCGGTGTACCGATAGGCTTCAACTTTACTTTCTTTGGCACAACTTATTCTACGGTAACCATTTCCACTAACGGATTTATTTCTTTTGATGCTTCTCCGGGTTCAGGATGCTGCAGCGGACAATCACTGCCAAATGCCACTGCTCCCAACAACCTGATAGCGGCTGCATGGGAAGATCTGGACACAGGCGTTGACGGCGACATTGATTTCTTTACCCAGGGAAGTGGAATTAACCATGTTTTCGTGGTACGATACAATGCGGTAGGCCACCATTCAACTACCGGCGGTGGAGGTGATCCGGTTACCACACAGATTGTCCTGTATGAGTCAAGCAATATTATTGAGATTCATACGACCTCAATGCCGCAAAATCCGAATGGAGTGCTATGGAATCCTCATACACAAGGAATTGAAAATGCAGGCGGTGGAG
This sequence comes from Chitinophagales bacterium, assembly GCA_019694975.1. NCBI lineage: Bacteria > Pseudomonadati > Bacteroidota > Chitinophagia > Chitinophagales > Chitinophagales bacterium. The sequence goes on along the minus strand of JAIBAY010000007.1, from coordinate 92,637 downwards.
TAGCAGTTGTTGATAACGCTCGTAATGCCAACACTACCTGGACGCTTACCAATGATGCAGTCCGGTTTGCCCCGGCATCACCGATTTCATTCACTTATGCATGGTCACCTGCTGCATTCCTGAATGATTCGAGTCTGCAAAACCCTGAAGCTACCAATGTAACTACCAGTACGACCTATACCGTAACAGCAACCAGTACTGGAGGATGTACAATTTCGGATACGGTGAATGTTATCTCGATACCTGTGCCAACCGATCCGATAGGTCATGACTCAATACAGTGTGGCTTAGGCGTTCCCGGAGTATATGTAACATCAACATCCGGATTACCTTCACCTGCTTACCATTGGTATCTGAATCCATCAGGCGGTACAGCGCTTTCCGGTGAAAATATGAATCACCTTACAGCGCATACCATCAATGTCACGGATACTTTCTATGTAACTGAATCTAACGGACAGTGCGAAAGCAACAGGGTGATGGTGATTGCGAATGTAACCCAGCCTGATGTTGTTACTGCCTCTGTGTCACCGACTCCGGTTTGCCTTGGCGCAAGTACGGTGCTGACTGCCGTGCAAACAGGTACTACCAATAACTATCAATATTCCTGGACAGCATATCCTGCAACAGGAAGTGGCATCACCGGTTCTGAAAGCGGTCAGTCAGTGAGCATATCACCCACGGCTGCCGGCAGCTATCATTACATTGTAGTTGCTACTGATACTGCAGCCGGTTGTGCCACGATTGATACGACAGGCACTTTAACAGTGAATCCGAATCCAAACATCAGCAGTGTTACTGCAACACCTTCGAATATCTGCTCCGGAGGAACAACAACACTCGCAGCGGCCAGCGGTAATTTTGCCAATGCAGATGTTATCCTGGGCAGTGATAATGCCACCACCAAGATCAACACAGTGGGCACACCCTATCGGACCGGTACAACCACCGGTATCTCGATCAGAAGCCAATACCTGATTTTGGGCAGTGAGCTTACAACAGCCGGCATCACGGCGGGGGATATTACCAGTTTAGGGTTATTTGTTACCAACACGCCTACCGGATTTATCAGTAACATGGTGATTTCGATGGGTTATACAGGCGCTTCGGCCATGACGACCACTTTCCTTACCGATCCTGTAAACCCTGTTTATTCGATTGCCACCTGGACACCGGTTAACGGTTTGAATAATCATCCTTTCTCTACTCCATTCTACTGGGATGGTATGTCAAACATTGTGATTAACATCTGCGGTGATTTAACAGTGGCAGGTAGCGGCAGTGGTACTACATTGCAAACTTATGCTACACCATTCATGTCAACCGTAGCAAACAATACCACGTGTTCTGTTGCAACCGGAAGTAACCCAACTTCCAGTGGTACGCGTCCTGTTTTCCAGTTTAATGCTGTTACAGGGGTAAATTCCACTGGTTCAAATCATTGGGTATGGACTCCTGGCCCGTTGAATGGCAGTACCGTAAATGTATCTCCGGCTGCTACCACAACATATACTGTAACTGCTTCGGATACGATTACCTCCTGCAGTTCAACTGATACTATAACGGTACATGTAGGTGAGCCGTTGCTGGTTGCTGTGAATTCAGATACCATTTGCGCAGGTCAATCCGCAACTTTAACTGCCGGTATCTCCGGTGGTGGATATCCTTACACTTACTTATGGACACCGGGCGGAGCAACTACTGACGTTATCACCGTGTCACTCGACACCACTACAAGCTATAGTGTTATGGTAATTGATTTATGCGGAGATACGGCTTATGCATCCGGTACAGTGCTGGTTGATACTTTGCCGGTACTCGTGGTTACTCCTGCCAGCCCGACCATTTGTACAGGTGGCAGTGTGGAAGTGACTGTGGGCGGTGCCAATACATATACCTGGAGTCCAGCGCTTAACCTGACTCCAACAACAGGTGCTACCGTAACGGCGAATCCCACTGCGAATACCACCTATACCGTAACCGGAACCAATGGCAATGGTTGTGTGAATACAGCAAGTGTTGCCATAACCGTGCTTACACCACCAACCATTTCCTCTGTTACAGCCAATCTGCCTTCCGTCTGTGCAGGAGGTTCCAGCACACTTACTGCCAATGCATTCCAGGCAGGTGCCATGGTTAATAATTATTCGTTAACAAGCCTTACAGGCCAAACTTACAGTACCCTGACCGGTGGTGGTATCAGTATCATCAATGATGCTTCCCAATTGTTGACCGGTTTTGCGACAGGCAGCCAGGATGATGGAGGTATTCTGATAACTTTACCGTTTACCTTCACCTATAATGGAAATACCTTCACGCAGATGTCTATGTCAACAAATGGCTGGGTAGCTGCAGGAGACATTTCAACTATCACTTCCAGCTTCGATCACGCCAGCGGGAACTTGTTTACATCTTCGCTGCCAAGCAATACAATTGCTGCCTGGTTTAAGGATATGGGAGCGAATCTTGGTTCAGGGTTCCCGGGCAGCATGCGTCATGGATTGATCGGAACAGATGTATATGCCTTTCAGTGGGATCAGGCAGTAGGTTCCAGCTTCAGTGTAACTACCACCAACCTGATTTCCTTCCAGGTTAATATCTATGGACCGGCATCCGCCAGCCCGGGCAGAATTGAGATGATATACGGGCCTGCAGCCGGCACCACATCATTTGCTGCTGCCATAGGTATAGAAGATGCAACAGGTGGCACAGACCATTACATAAATGCATTGACCGGTACCGGTAATGCTACCACTACGTCCACAGCATGGCCAGGCGATGGTAACGGATTCCGATTCAATCCGATTCCGCCTACCTCGCTCACTTATGCATGGTCACCTTCAGCAACGATTGTAGATACAACAGCTAATCCGGCCAGTGCAAGCGGCATCAGTGCAACTTCTGTTTATACAGTAACTGTGACGAATGGTGGTGGCTGCTCAGCAGTAGACTCTGTAACCGTTGAAGTGATACAAGCTGATGCCTACTTTGAAGTGCAGCCTGAAATATGCAAGTCTGATGCTGGTGGCGCTATCCTGGTACCCAATGTACCGGGTGGTGTATTTACAACAGATGCTCCCGGCGCCATTGTAGAGTTCTTTGGAACATTCTACTTTGATGCGTCTGCTCCGAGTGTAGACCCCGGGCCTCATGTAATTACTTACACAACCTACTTAGGCTGTGCCAGTTACAATGATACCATTAACGTGGTGGCTGATCCTACTCCTACGCTCGACACGATACCGGCTGTTTGTCAGAATGCGGCCCCATTTGAGCTGACGTACGGATCACCTTCGGGCGGATTGTATTACATTGACAACAACCCTGCAGCGCTGACAGGAAACATCTTTAATCCTGCTGATTACAGTTCGGGTAGCCACCTCGTTACCTACACCTATACCAATTCATCATTCTGCTCCGGTTCAGTAAATGGTTCCATTACCGTGAACCTGCCATCCACACCAACAGCGTATAGTGATACGGTCTGCGACAGCTACACCTTGCCTTGGGGCGGAACGGTTACTTCCTCCGGTGCATATGTACACACCTACACCAATGCATCGGGATGCGACAGTGTGGTGACGGCCAACATCACGATCAACAGCTGTGCTGTTAATTTCTATGTAACGTTGTACATACAGGGTTACATGGATGAATTTAATCCTGGCTTTATGAAACCGGTAATGGTGAATCAAGGCCTCGCCGGAGCCAGCGATCCGAATGAGGTAGACACCATCATGATTGTGTTACACGATGCAGGCAGCTATGCGCCGGTGGATACCTTCAAAGGGATACTGCATACCAATGGGCTGATCAGTTGTACATTCGATAACGCTTCCGGCAGCGCCTCTTACTACATTTCCATCCATTACAAGAATGCCCTGGAAACGTGGAGTGCTGCGGCTGTTCCGATGAGTGTGTCGTCATATGACTTCTCTACCGATGTTACGCAGGCGTATCCGGACGTAAACAATCCGAATCCGCAAATGATTTATGTGGATGGACACTGGACGATTTACAGCGGCGACGTGAATCAGGATGGACAAATAGCAGGCGATGACTTCAACATTGTAGAATTCGATGTAACAGGACAGGCCTTTGGATACAATGTGACCGACATCACCGGCAACGGCCCGACGGCGGGTGAAGACTTCAACCTGCTGGAAATAAATGTGAGCTTTGGATTATTTGTGGCGCATCCGTAGATTTAATTGGAATTTAATGCGTGTCGCGGAGTAATTGTGACGCTTTGAATAAAATAAGTAGTACCTATGCGGGGAAGCCCGGCTTCCCTGCATATTTCAACAAATTGTAAAACCCGGTCCCAATGAATAAATTTCTAACCCCAAATCAAAAAAGCATGAATGCTTTAAAATCACACATTGGCAAGTTGCTGATGTTCGCTGTCCTTTTTTTGGTTGCAGGCCAAGGCAAGGCACAAAACCCAACTTACAATGTCTACATCACCAATGACTCCAGTATTGGTTGCGACAAATATAAGTTTGATCTATGGGTGCAACGCACAGGCACAACGCCCATGGAAGTTGCGAACATCGCTTTTGGTATCAACTTTAATCCTTCCGCAAAAGGTACCAATCACGTAGCCATCTCCTACGTATCCGGCAGTTCGGGTTTTAATGCTGCAGAGTCTCCGGTTACTTCCAGCACGACTTTTAATAACAGTACCAATACCGTAAACTTTACGGCACGTGCCAATCCGGGCGCGGGATCGGGCACAGTTATTTCCAACGGTTCTGAACCTTGCGGACAAGGCGGCACCCGTTACGGGACCTTTATCATGCAGATTGTGAATAAGGGAAGTGGTACCTCTATCTCGCAAACGATCAGCAGTTCTGCAATCTCCGGCGTAGGGACTTCTTTCCTCACGCAATTACAAGCCGGAATGACCATTTATAATCAGTTGGGACAAGCACTTGGGGTTATACAAACTATTTCGTCTAACACATCACTTACGTTGACAGCACCAATTCCTTCCGGCTTGGCATCTAGTACTTCTACTTCCTGGGGATTTAGTGGAGGAACTGCACCATCGCAATGTTACACTTCTGGACAACAACCCTTGGTTGATTTCAACTTTGTTGCCGCATCCGGTAAAACTGCCACCCTGGTTTCAGCTTACGTTGGCGGTATAGCAGTTAACGTTAATTCAACGGGTACCTTTTCGGATATTACAAGTTGTGTCACCCTCACCGGTAACACCGGAACTGGTGCATCCATTAATATTACAGGATTAAGCAGCACGGTTGGCCTGTCACCCGGCATGCCGATAACCGGTCCTGGCATAGCTGCCAACACTTACATTACTGCTATCAATAGTGCAACATCACTTACCGTTTCACCGGCTCCTACCGCTGCACAGACTGGGGTTTCTTTGCAGTTTTGTGGGAGCAGTGCCTGTACAAACAATCCGTCATTAAACCCGGCAGCTACCTGCACCGGCCTGGTTACCGGCACTACACCGGTTACCTGTTTCGGGTTAAACACCGGTACGGCAACAGTTTCTATGACTTTCACCGGTGGTGCCGGATTCCCATTTACACAGTTTACCGTGGATGGAGTAGGCCAGCCGATTCCGGTTTCTTCTCCGTTTACCGTTACCGGTCTTAGTGCCGGTGCTCACACTATTGCCTGGGTAACCTCAAGCGGTTGCAGCAACAGTGTGGTAGCTACCGTTGGAAATACTGCCCCAATAGCTACTTCTTACAGTACTTCTGCCTGTGACAGTTATGCACTTCCATGGGGTGGAACTGCTGCTGTCAATGGTGCATACGTTCATACTTACATCAGTCATCTTGGTTGCGACAGCGTCGTAACAGCGAATGTAACAATCAACCATTCCAGTGAGCCTTCTTCTTTCACTGCCTCAGCTTGTGAAAGCTACAGCCTGCCATGGGGCGGAACAGCTACGGCCACCGGTCCCTATTCACACACCTACCTTAATGCATCCGGTTGCGACAGCGTGGTAACGGCGAATGTCACCATCAACCACGCCAGTGCGCCTTCTTCTTACAATGCATCAGCTTGTGAAAGCTATACATTACCATGGGGTGGAACAGCCACGGCATCCGGTCCATACACGCATACTTACACGAATGCTGAAGGATGTGATAGCGTGGTAACAGCGAACGTGACGATCAACCACGCTAGTACGCCAACCTCATATAATGCCACGGCTTGCGACAGTTATGCATTACCATGGGGTGGAACAGCCACGGCGTCCGGTCCGTACACGCATACTTACACGAATGCAGAAGGATGTGATAGCGTGGTAACAGCGAATGTGACCATCAATCACTCCAGTACGCCAACCTCATACAATGCCACAGCGTGCGACAGTTATGCATTGCCATGGGGTGGAACCGCCACGGCGTCCGGTCCGTACACGCATACTTACACAAATGCTGAAGGATGCGACAGTGTAGTAACCGCGAATGTGACCATCAATCACTCCAGCACACCAACCTCTTACAATGCAACAGCTTGTGAAAGCTATGCATTACCATGGGGTGGAACAGCCACGGCGTCCGGTCCTTACACACATACTTACACAAATGCTGAAGGCTGCGACAGTGTGGTAACAGCCAATGTAACTATCAACCATGCCAGTACACCAACATCATACAATGCCACAGCATGCGACAGTTATGCATTGCCATGGGGAGGAACAGCCACTGCATCCGGTCCATACACGCATACTTACACGAATGCTGAAGGATGTGACAGTGTAGTAACAGCGAACGTGACGATCAACCACTCCAGTACGCCAACCTCATATAATGCCACAGCGTGCGACAGTTATGCATTACCATGGGGCGGAACAGCCACTGCATCCGGTCCGTACACACATACTTACACAAATGCTGAAGGATGCGACAGTGTGGTAACAGCAAATGTGACCATCAACCACTCCAGTACGCCCACCTCTTACAATGCCACAGCTTGTGAAAGCTATGCATTGCCATGGGGCGGAACAGCCACGGCATCCGGTCCGTACACGCATACTTACACGAATGCTGAAGGCTGCGACAGTATAGTAACCGCGAATGTGACGATCAACCATGCCAGCACACCAACCTCATACAATGCCACAGCATGCGACAGTTATGCATTGCCATGGGGTGGAACAGCCATAGCGTCGGGTCCATACACGCATACTTACACGAATGCAGAAGGATGTGACAGTGTGGTAACAGCGAACGTGACGATTAACCACGCCAGCACGCCAACATCATATAATGCCACCGCCTGCGACAGTTATGCATTACCATGGGGAGGAACAGCCACAGCATCCGGTCCATACACGCATACTTACACGAATGCTGAAGGCTGCGACAGTGTGGTAACCGCGAATGTGACGATCAACCACTCCAGTACGCCCACCTCTTACAATGCCACAGCTTGTGAAAGCTATTCATTGCCATGGGGCGGAACAGCCACAGTATCCGGTCCATACACGCATACTTACACGAATGCTGAAGGCTGCGATAGTGTGGTAACAGCCAATGTAACTATCAACCATGCAAGTACACCAACATCATTTGCTGCTGCTGCCTGTGAGAGCTATACATTGCCATGGGGCGGAACCGCCACCGCGTCCGGCCCGTACACGCATACTTACACGAATGCAGAAGGATGTGACAGTGTAGTGACCGCTAATGTTACGATTAACAGCTCCAGCATTTCAACTTCCTATGATGCAACAGCATGCGACAGTTATGCCTTGCCATGGGGCGGAACCGCCACAGCATCGGGTCCGTACACACATACATACACTAACGGTACCGGTTGCGACAGCGTGGTAACTGCGAATGTCACCATCAATCACTCCAGTACGCCAACTTCGTTCAATGCTACCGCTTGCGACAGTTATGCATTACCATGGGGTGGAACAGCCACGGCGTCGGGCCCGTATACGCATACTTACACGAATGCGGAAGGATGTGATAGCGTGGTAACAGCGAATGTGACGATCAACCACGCCAGCACACCAACCTCATATAATGCCACGGCTTGCGACAGTTATGCATTACCATGGGGTGGAACAGTCACGGCGTCGGGTCCGTACACGCATACTTACACGAATGCAGAAGGATGTGATAGCGTGGTAACAGCGAATGTGACCATCAATCACTCCAGCACACCAACCTCATACAATGCCACAGCATGCGACAGTTATGCCTTGCCATGGGGTGGAACCGCCACAGCATCCGGTCCGTACACGCATACTTACACAAATGCTGAAGGCTGCGACAGTGTAGTTACCGCGAATGTGACGATCAATCACTCCAGCACACCTACTTCATACAATGCTACCGCTTGCGACAGTTATGCATTACCATGGGGTGGAACAGCCACGGCGTCCGGTCCTTACACACATACTTACACGAATGCTGAAGGATGCGACAGTGTGGTAACAGCGAACGTGACGATTAACCACGCCAGTACGCCCACCTCTTACAATGCCACAGCTTGCGAAAGCTATGCCTTGCCATGGGGCGGAACAGCCACGGCATCCGGTCCTTACACACATACTTACACGAATGCTGAAGGCTGCGACAGTGTGGTAACCGCGAACGTGACGATTAACCACGCCAGCGCACCAACCTCGTTCAATGCCACAGCATGCGACAGTTATGCATTGCCATGGGGAGGAACCGCCACAGCGTCCGGTCCGTACACACATACTTACACAAATGCTGAAGGATGCGACAGTGTGGTAACCGCGAATGTGACGATCAACCACTCCAGTACGCCCACCTCTTACAATGCCACAGCTTGCGAAAGCTATGCCTTGCCATGGGGCGGAACAGCCACGGCGTCCGGTCCGTACACGCATACTTACACGAATGCTGAAGGCTGCGACAGTGTGGTAACAGCGAACGTGACGATTAACCACGCCAGCACACCAACCTCATACAATGCCACAGCATGCGACAGTTATGCATTGCCATGGGGTGGAACAGCCACAGCATCCGGTCCTTACACACATACTTACACGAATGCTGAAGGCTGCGACAGTGTGGTAACCGCGAACGTGACGATTAACCACGCCAGCGCACCAACCTCGTTCAATGCCACAGCCTGCGACAGTTATGCATTGCCATGGGGTGGAACCGCCACAGCATCCGGTCCATACACGCATACTTACACGAATGCAGAAGGATGCGACAGTGTGGTAACAGCGAATGTGACGATCAACCACTCCAGTACACCTACCTCATTCAATGCAGTAGCTTGCGACAGCTATACATTGCCATGGGGCGGAACGGTGACTGCAAGTGGACCTTACAGCCACACCTACACGAATGCAGCAGGCTGCGACAGTGTTGTAACGGCTAACGTGACCATCAATGTGAGTCCTGTCGCTAATGTAACGCCGGCCAATCCGGCTGCAGCCTGCGAAGGTGTTACCTTCCTCCTCCAGGCTAATACAGGTGCAGGACTTACTTATCAGTGGTACTCATTTGGTAATATTCTTGCCGGTGAAACCAATTCCACTTACATGGTAGGACCTAATGCCAAGAAGAAGTACAAGGTGGTGGTGACTAGTGCGGAAGGTTGTTCTACCACATCTAATGTGGTTGAAATCAACCGTCTTGCCACGCCGAATGCCAATGTTATCATTGTGAATCCAGCTGACAACCCGGATCTTTGTATCAACGGTAAAGTGAAGTTGCGTGGTAATGGTGCTTCAGGCATACCACTCGGATATCAGTGGAATTATAATGGCAATGACATTCCGGGCGCAACCAACAGGGATTACATTGCTTTGGTTGTGGGTAGCTACCGTGTAACCGTAACCAACCTTAACACAGGTTGTCAAACACTTTCAGCACCGGTGGCAGTGATCAATACCTGCAAAGAAAGCGGTATTGCGAGCATGGAGCAGGCAGTATTCGAAACATACCCGAATCCTACTGACGGGCACTTTGTAATTCACCTCGCCCTCACCAATAAGTCAGATGGTGATGCTATAGTACAGGTGTTTAACGCCTTAGGCCAATCTGTGGTTGGTGAAACAGTTCCTGTTGCCAACGGTGACCTGATGAAGGAAATCAATTTACAGGAAGGTGATGCAGCAGGTATGTACATGGTACGCGTGATCTTTGATGGTCAGGTTTACCAGGGTCAGATTGTGGTGCAGCATTAGTCCTGAATAAAATTCAGATGAAAAAACTCCCTCGATTTCGGGGGAGTTTTTTTTTGCAAATCACTTTCTGTGGAAAGGGTTGTATTGATAGAGTGAATGATCGTTCGCACCATGCCAAAACGTTTTTTATCCATCTTAAACTCTGCCATAGAAGAGTTACGATGCAATGACCGCCTGACATTTGTGACAACGCTCAATGTTGTGATGCTGAGGGAAACTTCCTGCAACTCAGATAAAGAATTGATAGGGTAATATAACCGCGAATACTTCAGAACAACATTACATAAACCTTATCTGATCTATAGCACGGGCAATCGCTCGCTGGCAGTATAAAGTCTATGCGGCCTGATTTCATAATTTCTATCTAATAGGTTACACCGGTCAAAGTCATCTTCCGAGGTTTTGATCGTTTTTACAGATTGCTATATTTTATTAATTGCATATCGGTTTTGTATATGAGAAGCGATTGTATAAATCCCTATTGCACTTACATCACATCTAATCCGGGCCGCACTGCATTTTACACCGGTGTAACAAATAATTTGAAGCGAAGGATGTCAGAGCATTTGCAGAACCGCGGAAACCGTAAAACATTTGCCGGCAGATATTTTTGTTATGAACCGGTATATTATGAATGTTATCCGTACCTAACTGCTGCGATCTGGCGTGAGAAGGAGATTAAACTGTTTAAACGTGACAGGAAGGTTGCATTGATAAAATCAAAGAATCCGGGAAAGATGAAGTTGATTCCGTGATTCCTTTAAAGGGGTGAGTCGCGAATTGGAAGGAGGTTCTTCCAGAATGAATATAGGTGGTACGAGTTGTCTTTAGGGAATGTCATTATTTGAAGGCTGTCACAGATGATAAGCTTGTAAGCATAGGAGGTAAGATTAGAAAAGTAAAAAGGGAAACAGGAACAAGCGTCCGGTTTCCCTTCTTCATAAATTGTTGTTTAACAATTTCACCCGCTCCCTGCAGGAAAGATCCAACTGCAAAATAACAGATCTTCCGCTTCCCGCTACATCTGTTTCCGCCTGTTACATCTTAACCAGTTTCTTCGTCTGCACATTCCCCGTCCGCGGATTCATCAGTTGCAGGAAATAAATACCTGTATGCAACTGGCTTACATCAAGATGCAGGAAGTTATTCCCTTGTATGAGTTCTTCGTTGTATTGAAACATCTCTTTTCCTGTTTCATCCAGTACGCGCACAATGCATTGGTAGTTTTCACCGGCATACAGATTAAGCGTCACAGATCCATTGGTCGGATTTGGATAGATGTCTTCCACCGAAATTTCTTTGCCGAAATTTTTCAGCAACACAATGTTGGAATATGTATAGGTGCCGCCGATATCCGTCTGCTTTAAACGGTAATAGTTATTACCATTGAGCGGACTGCGGTCGTAGTATTGATAAGTCCTGGAAGTGGTGGAGTTATCATAACCCTCCATCACGGTGAGCGGTTCAAACACTTCACCGTCTGCCGAGCGTTCAATCGTCCAGAAATCATTGTTATACTCTGAAGCCGTAGCCCAGTCAAGCTGGTTGTAATCGAAGAAACTCTCACCGTGAAAATCAGACAGTATGATCGGTAACGAGGAAGTACCCGTCCATGTAAGCGTCAGGCTGTTGCCATTGAACGACGACCAGCCGTCAATGAGGAAGGTGTAGTATTGTCCGATTGCCACTGCAGTTTCTCCATACGAAGAGGTACAGGTCGGGCAGCCGATGGACCGCAGCCACCCGTCGCCGACAGCCCCTTCTGTTGCATCGGTATAGGAGTCACTCAATCCGCCCACAGAACCGCCGTTAGCCGCAAATGTGCAACGCAATGGAGCGGAACTTTGCGTGATCGTGCAACTGCTGGCCAGCGTGGTTGGCCCCCAGATGGCGAAATCAATATCCTGGCCCGTGGCAGGCGTTAAGGAGAAGGCAATACTGCCGGCACTCGTTACTTTCATCTTATACCAGAGTGAACGGTGCTCACCGCCTACAAGGCAGCCGAAGGAAGTAGCATTGTACTCCTGCGCACCGTAACTGGTGGCAGTACCGGAAAGGGAGAAGTAACTGTTAACATTAAGGGCACCGGCGCAATCCTGCTGCGTGGCACCGGTGATACAGATGGTAAAGGTGTAAGCTGCATTGGATGCACTGGCATCAAAAACCCTTACATAATAGGTGGTTCCTGTGGTAAGGCCGGTAGGTGTTAAGGTAGCCGTGCCGAGTGCTGCGCCGGAATTCATAAACACCGTTCCGCCAAGGGTAGATTGTGTGGGCGATGTATTGGGCCCTACGCATAACTGTGCCACCGGCTGCATGCTGGCACCGGTACCTGTTACGGTGATAGTGGGATTTGATGTGGTGGCTACAAAAGAATACCAGACATCATCATTCGGGGTACCGGAAGCCACTGTCGGCGAGCCTGATGCTGTAGCACTTTGCGTAGTACCTGGTGTTGAGGTACAGGGTGACCCGGCAGTAACAGAAATGGCACCCGTGCAGTTATCATTTGCCGGCGTCACTATGGTGCCGCAAGACAGGGCCGCATTCCATCCCTTCTCATGACTGCTGCCATCAGAGACAAATTCAAAGGTGATGCAGGAGCCGGAAGAACTCACGGCTGCAGGTGCTGCCGAGAGATTTGTATACGTCTGCATCAGTGATGCGGAAGTACTGTTACCGTCATACACTTTTAAGATATCACTGGCGCAGATATAAAACGGGTTAAGCCCGGAGTTCCAGGTGGCCGTAATGTATTGCGTACCGCCGGTGCAGAAGGTTTGCACCATATTCTGACTGTCGAGATAATCACCGCTGGTACTACCTGTATTGCAAGTGGTACTGCCGGTTGATGTCACATGTGCGGTGGAAGGATCAGAGAAATAGGCAGAATTGCAATCCAAAGAATACGTGCCGGGCTGCATGAAATAATTACGGGTAAACGTAGCTTGCCAGCCTTTGCAGGTTACCGTTGCATCAGACGTAAATTTAAAAGTAATTGAATTGGAAGATGAACCTACAGACGAAGTCATTGACGAAACATTCGTATAGGTGGCTAAAAGCGTTGAAGCTGTAGAAGGTCCGTCATAAATATACAGATAGTCATTTGCAGCAATGGCGCCGGTGATGAATGCAACGACTATGCTTTGCCCGGTACCGACATAAAATGTCTCCACATAATTAGCATTATTTGGATAATCGGGTGCTACACCGGTTCCGGCACATGGGGAATTTGTTCCACCGCTTCCTCCCGGATCATAAAAAGTATATGTCGAAGGATAAGTACCACTAAGGGTGATAGTGGTATTGGCCATGGTAAAAGTCTGCGCCTGCCCATAACTGAAGCATGGCAGAAACAATAAAAGCCATACAACCAATTGTATGATTTTGATTTTACCGCCATCGTTAGTGTTTGTAAAAATCCCCATCTGCGATGTTTTTTGGTACGAATGAACGATTGCCGGTCACACAATTCCCTGTCTATCAACCAAATTTAGGACAAATTGTTTGGAATTACAGCCGCCTGTCAAAATTAAGGCATGCTCCTATTCTTTTCGCGCTAAAATAGGTGAATTTCTTACTGTTAAAAATCAGTAATATGTAGCGGGAAAGGGAATCGTTAACCGAAAATGAAGGCGTGTATTAATCTGTTGTGCAAGTGTTCTGGCTTACCGCAAACGGGATTTTACCGGCAAGAAATAACATAGTGAACGTACATTGATTTACCGGTAGCGAAGCTGCTGCAAATGATTCTGCCTGAAAATGTAAGTGCCGGCTATTTAGGCGGCTCCATCACATGGCCACATTTCTTACAGGTGCGCAGGTCCTGAGAGGCGTAGAAATTATTCATCACTACAGGAAGGTCTTTCACGATGTCCCTCACATGCAGTTTTTCTTCATGCAGCATGTTGCCGCAATTTTCACAATACCATTGAAAGCCGTCTTTGGCATCGGGGCGGTACACTTCCATCACAAGGCCGATGGTATTGGGTCCGCGCCGCGGGGAATGCGGGGTTTGTTTCGGTAGCAGGAAAATCTCGCCTTCTTTAATGGGTATGTCCACAAACTTTCCGTCTTCCACAATTTTCACCACTACGTCGCCTTCGAGCTGATAATAAAATTCTTCCGTTTCATTGTAATGATAATCTTTGCGGGAGTTGGGACCGCCTACCACCATCACAATAAAGTTGTCGTTGCCGACATACACCTGCCGGTTGCCGACGGGTGGTTTGAGGAGGTGCCTGTTTTCATCTATCCATGTCTTGAAGCTGAAGGCGCGTTGTATCATTGGAGGAATTGGTTGTTAAAGGGTCACAAGGTTACGGAATGAAAAGTGAAGCAGCGGAAAGCTGATGAAATATCAAGGCATCACGGCATCAGTCATTTACAGCTCATCAATCACCATCAAACTTAAGTAAATTTAGAAATTTATTCTGCATCGCATCTTCAACCGTTCTCAAAGTAAATCTTATGAATACAACACTCACCGGCAGAAATGCCCTCGTATGCGGCAGCAGCAAAGGCATTGGAAAGGCAGTGGCGGTTGCGCTCGCTGCACAGGGAGCCAACATCACACTCACAGCGCGCAATGAAGACTCGTTGCTGTCAGCTATCCGCGAACTCGACACAACGATGGGACAACAGCATGATTTTATGCTGGCTGATTTTTCAAAACCCGATGAACTGAAGGAGCTGATCTTTCATCAGCTAAAGGATACAACGTATCAGATCCTCGTGAACAATACCGGCGGCCCGGCTGCAGGCAATATTGTGGATGCAACGCCGGAGCAGTTTGAGAAAGCCTTCAGCAATCACCTGATCTGCAACCACCTGCTGGCGACGGCACTGCTGCACGGCATGAAGAAGAGCAAGTATGGACGCATCATCAATATCATTTCTACCTCGGTAAAGATTCCGTTACGCGGCCTCGGTGTATCCAACACCATACGCGGTGCCGTGGCAAGCTGGTCGAAGACGCTGTCGAATGAACTTGCATCATCCGGCATCACGGTGAATAATGTATTGCCCGGCGCCACGAATACGGAAAGGTTGCGGGAAATAATATCCGGCAAATCGCAGAAAACGGGAAGAAGCCCTGAAGATATTGAAGAAGAAATGCTGGCGGAAATTCCGATGGGCCGCTTTGCTGACCCCGCGGAGGTGGCCGCGGCGGCGGCCTTCCTGGCCTCGCCGGCGGCAGGTTATATTACAGGTATCAGTATAGCGGTAGATGGCGGAAGGACAGGATCATTGTGAGATTATTTATGTGGATCAGGTCCCGAAACAAGTTCGGGATGACTTCTAATGTAGCGATAACGTATTTGCAGGGTGTAGCTTATATGATTTTTTATGACATGGATGATTGATGCGACAAAGATGAAAATTGGATACTACATTTCTTCAATGCCGTCCTGCCGTCGCGATTAATATGGACCGGCATCTTATAATCTGGGTGAGGACGCGAAACTGTGATCATCCATATTGCCTGTCAAGTCATCAGCCGCGGGCCATTTTGAACCTTCCGCGCAGCGCACCATATTTTTTTATTCCCTGTTGTGAATGTATCAGAGACGACAGGCTGACAAAACCAAACCCGAATGCCAGCATTGCATGAAAAGGCAGCAATCCGTAATCATGGAAGACAAATGACATCACGATGCCGGCAACAAAATAGACGGAGAGCAGCATTTCTGCTATGGCCATCATCGATTTTGTTTTTTCGAGATACCGGTTCTGCTTCCAGCCTGTATGGCCGCTTTCCACATTAAACTTTGGGGTTCGATTGAAGGGACTTTTTACCCCGTAATAACCCTGCAGCACTGCGATGGCATTGTGCAGCGCAAGCCCCATGCTGACCGATAGAAAAAGCGGAAAGATGAAAAGGAAACCGATGATGTTACGCGGGAATTTTTTTGCCTGCTGCGCATACGATACAAAGTAGAAAGCACCGAGAATCAGCAGGCTGACGAGAAAGAAGGATGCATACAGAAACAGGAATTCAAAAGACGGGAAGTAGTTTTTGATGAACAGCATCGGTATGCTGAGCAAAGCCGCCGTCATGATGAATAGAAAGATGGTGGAATTGAGCAGATGAAAAGTTGCCTGCAACTTAGTGGAAGACGACAAGCCTGTTTTTTGCAAGACGGAAGCGAGGTTTTTGCGCACACATTCCGCCGCTCCTTTGTTCCACCTGAACTGCTGATTTTTTAAAGCCGTCATGGCCACCGGTAGCTCGGCAGGCGTTCCGAGATCTTCACGGTACACAAATTTCCAGCCGCGCAATTGAGCGCGATAGCTAAGGTCAAGGTCTTCCGTCAGTGTATCAGACTGCCATCCGCCGGCGTCTTCAATGCATTTTTTCCGCCAGATGCCGGCTGTGCCGTTGAAGTTGATGAAATGGCCGGCGGCATTTCTGCCTGCCTGCTCGATGGTGAAATGTGCATCAAGGGCAAAAGCCTGCAGCCGCGTGATCAGCGAATGATTTTTGTTGAGGTGTTCCCACCGTGTCTGCACCATGCCCACCTGTTGATCGCTGAATGCGGGAAGCGTACTTACCAGGAAATCGGGGCGCGGCAGGAAGTCGGCATCGAAGATGGCGATAAAGGTTCCGGTGGCGCTGTCCAGTGCATGCGACAAAGCGCCGGCCTTGAAGCCTTTCCTGTTTTCACGCTGAATATGTTCCACGGTGAATCCGGCCTGCTGCAGCTCGAATGCTTTCTTCCTGATAAGCGCTGATGTTTCATCTGTTGAATCATCGAGCACCTGAATCTGTAATTTATCTTTCGGATAGCGGAACTGCGCCACGGCATCCAGCAGTCTTTCCACCACATATATCTCATTGTAAACAGGCAACTGTACGGTAACCTGCGGAACCGAAGAAGGCAGCGGCTGTGCGGCAACCGCGCTGTGGCGTGCGATGCGTTTATGACGCAGGTAGCTGAGCAGCAGGCTTAGCTGAATGAGGCTATAGCAGAAAATGAAAAGCAGCGAGAGTCCATAGACGATAATGATAATAACAGCCAAACCTTCCATATTCACAGGTATTTAAAAATAGTAGTGATGATTTTATAACCGGCCATGAAAGTTCCTTTCACGGTACCCGACACTTTTGAAATGCCGATTCGTTTCCTATAGTTCACGGCGACTTCGGTGCATGCGAGTTTATTTTTCGCGGCCTTCAGCTGCATCTCCACCGTCCAGCCATAATCTTTATCACGCATGGCAAGTTGTTGCAATGACTGCCATTTTATAGCGCGGAAAGGCCCGAGATCGGTGAAGCGTACGCCATAAAACAGATACACCAACCGCGTGGCCAGCCAGTTGCCGAAGACCTGCTGAGGCTGCATGGCACCTTTCTCCCTGTTACCCAGCACACGTGAGCCGATCACCAGATCGGCCTGCTGATGCATGATGGGTGTAATGAGTTTTTCCATTTCCTGCGGGAAATCTGAATAATCGCCGTCAATGAAAACCACAATGCCCGGCGGCACTGCCTTGCCGCTGAGATAATCTATCCCTTTCAGGCAGGCTGAACCGTAGCCCTTTCGTTTTTCTGTCAGCACCGTTGCGCCGGCTTTCGCCGCCATGATGCCCGTGTTGTCGGTTGAATTGTTATCTACCACCACGACTTCACGCACGAGGCGCTTGTCAATGCCGGCAATTACCTTTCCGATGGCTTCCTGCTCATTAAAAGCGGGAATGATCACGTCAACGATGGGGGAAGCGGTTTTCAAAAACGGGGCAAAGATAGGTCAGCAGCACAGAATATATCTCATGCTGCATGGCACTTCGTTTTTTCAAACCTGCGCAGGACGGAGATAGCGGTGGCAGCTTATTTATTTACCGGCGCTTTTTTCAAATTTCATGGCGCCTGAATTCATACAATAGCGCTGGCCGGTTGGTTTTGGCCCGTCATCAAAGACATGTCCGAGGTGGCCGCCGCAATTGCTGCACAGCACTTCATCGCGTTGCATGCCATAGCTGTTATCGGCGCCAATCACAACGGCTGACTTGCTGACCGGTTGCCAGAAGCTGGGCCATCCGGTGCCGGATTCAAACTTGGTGTCGGAGTTAAAAAGCGCCTGGTGACAGGCAGCGCAGTAGTAAATTCCTTTTTCGTGATTATCGTAGTAGGCACCGGTAAAGGCGCGTTCCGTTCCTTTCTCGCGGAGGATGTGATATTGCTCCGGCGTGAGGATCTTTTTCCATTCGGCATCTGATTTCATAACAGGGTAGGTGGTTTTTTGCGTGACGGCGGGTTTGCTTTCATTTTGCGCACAGGCACTGAAAGAAAGTAAACTGACAGACAGGGCGATGATGAACAAATTTTTCATGATGCGAAAATTAATTGAATGAATGTACGTAACGCTGCATGGCAGTGGTTTGGTTCAATTTTAATTTTATTTTTCATGTTACGGATGTACCGCTAAATTGCATGAAAGTGTTAATGAAGAACAAATGAAAAAGGTAGCGCGCTGTTTTGTATTTGCAATAGCAATCAGCACAATGGTTATCTCCTGTTCTCCCCAAATTGAAAAAGAGCAGGCAGCAGCAAAGCAGCAAACATTTACGGCTGCGGACATTCATCTCGGCGAGCACATGCGCGACATTCAGTATTATACTTTGAAACTCGGCTTGTCCCTGCAGCATAAGAATGGCCCGCTTGCGCAATTCTACCTGCATGAAGTGGAAGAGGCCTACGGGGAGATAGCTGATAAATCAATTGCGGATGAAGGCATTGACATTTCCGCATTGCTGCATCAGCTGCTGGAACCTGGTTTGAAATCCGTTGACAGTGTTTTGATGCATAATGATACTGCGCGGTTTATTCCTGTTTATCAATCACTGGTTCAGCATTGCAACAGTTGTCACCGGGAAACGAAACATGAATTTATTGTGATTCAAATGCCGGAAGGGAATTTTAACGGGCAGGATTTTAATGTGCATTGAGAAAGCGTTGCTGTGTGGAGACTTCAACAGGCTATGATTCATGGCCATTAAATGTTGCCGCAGCTGATGAACATCGGCAATTAACAATGCAGGTCTTTAATTTATTGCTGTTTATCCTGTAGCAAAATCACGCTGTACAGCAACGGCTTTTCATCACTTCCGGATTTACAATTAGTTTTACCTGCATCATGAATCACCTCGCCCATCTGTACCTGTCGCAGCATTCAGAAAAAATGATGGTGGGAAATTTTATCGCCGACGGCGTGAAGGGAAAAAAATACCTGGATTTTGAAGGGGAGATTTCGAAAGGCATTGTGATGCACCGTGCTATTGACACTTTTACCGACACGCATGACATAGTCAGACACAGTAAAAGTTTCTTCCGCGAAAAGTACGGGCTTTATTCGCCTGTGCTCATTGATTTGTTTTATGATCATTTCCTGGCGAAAAACTGGAATCATTATTCCGATGCGCCACTTATTTTTTTTACGGAGTTCGCCTATCGTGTCTTTGAAAAATATATTGACCGGATGCCGGAGCGCTATCAGCACATGTTTCCGTATATGCAAAAAGAAAACTGGTTGCTGAACTACGGACACCTGGAAGGCATTCAGCGGTCATTGACCGGCATGTCGCGCAGGATTAAGAATAACCCGGGCATTGAAAACGCGACATGGGATTTGCGCAATAACTACGATGCATTAGAAGATGATTTCAGGCAATACTTTCCGGAGCTGACACGGCATATTGCGGAAAAATTTCCGGCGGCTGAATTGCCGCAAAGCTGATGCTCCCTGCATGATTTTTCAGCGGGAAAAATGTTGTTCAGCAACAGCAATTATTGTTTGAGAAACTTGCCGGCAAAACAGTTGTGTGAAGTTTTGTTTTCCACTTTAAAAAAATAACAGCCTGCATGCAGTGATGACACATCCATGCTATATCCGTTTATGGCTGTAAGATTTTCTATGCGGAGCAACTGCCCTGTGACCGAGTAAACAGTGACCGCTACAACATCCTGCTGACCAACAAAGGGGAATTCAAATGTAAGCCTGTCAGGCGCGGGATTCGGATATGCTTCCGCTTCCCACAAGTTATCGCCAGCAGCAGTATTTCTTTCATGCAATCCGTTCGCCCGATAGGTAACTGTCAGCTGTGGCCGCAGCGCCGGATTGTCATTCAGCCCCGAGCCGAAGATGAGACTCTTGTAATGGTTTTCTTCATCACCCATTCTCAGGAGGATTCCATAAGAAGGATAATCCATCATATCCTGCACCATGCGTGTTATATCCTGGTTGATATAATCCTGCACATCAGTACTGCTGCTGTTCAGCAACAGCTGATGGCGTTTGCTGGCTGTTGGTTTATTCTGCCACGTAAGTGTTGCGGCATCCCATGGCGATGTGATCCTTCTCACATAGCCGCCGTTGTTTTCACCGTAGGTGGGCTGGCCATAGTAGCCGAGATAGGAACAGGCCGGATCGGCAAACAGGGAAAGCCGTGCATCGAGTATCAGCGCACCGTCGGGAATCATGGAAAGATCCACCGTCATGAGCGTACGGCCGATGCAGGGAACGCTGTTGCAGGTCCAGGAATAAGCTGCGAAATCAGGCATGCCGGGAACAGGTTCCGTTGGTGCGCCGCTGCGTTCCATGCCCACCTGGCTGTTATCGAAGGAGATGGTTACGGTGGAGGTTTGTGCAACAGTGATCAGCACATTTGCACAAACTAAAAATGCTGTGAGGGAAAGTAAACGGGTTGTTTTCATGGCCATCAGTTATCGGTGCAGATTAAAGTTACTGATTATCTGCATCCATAATACTGACGGGGCAGATGGTTATTGGAATAGAAGCGGAACGTTCATTGGAAAAAGATCTGCAGCGTGGCAATACTGCTTGGCTGCCTGTTTTTATTTTACAGAAGCCTTGGATGGTAAGAATAGTAAGCCGGAAATACGGATCGGTTGAAGCGGTAAATGCAACCGAAGTGTTGATAGCGCTATACGCCCGGTGCTTCATTAAAGATTATCTGCAGCAGTGTCTGGCCGACGGCTTTCAACGTAGCTTTATCAATAACAGACAGGTTATCCTGTTGCGTGTGCCAGTGTTTGGCAAATCCCTTATCGGTCATATTGATGATGTCGATACACGGAGTACCGTTTATGGAATTCACAAATGCATGATCATCCGTGATGGCATTTGTTTTGGCGTAAACGAAATAATTTCCATAGCCGAGGCCATTGGCCACATCCCATACATTTTTTACAACGGAAGGAGCATATCTCATAGACAATCCTTCCATGGGAAAAGTAGCACCTTTTGCTCCAACCATATCCAGCAGGATACCGTAATAAGCACGATAGTCTTTCACATGCGGATTTTTTGCCCAGTGTTGTGTGCCGATACAATATTGCGATGGCTGCTCATTGCCTTCTTTCTCCTCCCAGTAGGGCGGGCCGTAATCTTCCACATCAAATAAGGCAATGTCAATTCCGGTTGCCACGCTTTGTGTATGCAGCAGCCGTGCAATTTCCAGCAGCACGGCAACGCCGCTTCCGCCGTCATCAGCACCGTCAAAAGGACTTTTTTTATGAAGACTGTCCTGATCGCTCCAGGGGCGCGTGTCCCAGTGTGCACACAGCAGGATTCTCTTTTTGATTTCAGGATGGAAGGAAGCGATGATGTTTTTACAGGGTACCTGGCTGCCATTATAAATGGTAACCTTCACATCCTGCAGCACCACAGCTGATGAATAGGATTTCAGCTTAGCTTCCAGCCACTGCGCACATTTTTGTTGTGCTGCCGTTCCGGGAATACGCGGTCCGAAGGCCACCTGCCTGGCGACAAAGGCATAGGCTGAATCGGCGCTGAAATCGGGCACTACTGCGCCCGCAGCTGCCGTTTCAGTGGATTTAGTTACAGGAGTTGTTACGTTCCCTGTTTTCTTTCCGCCGCAACCGGCAATAATCATCAGGGTTGACAGCAGCAAGGCAATTGGTTTCAGCAGATGCATAAATTGCGGTAGTTATTTACAGGAACGGTGATCTAACCTGCTTTTTCTGTTTTGTTTTTAGTGCTTCATTAATACCTCACCCACTTCATCATCTCTCTCAGAGTCACCTTCTTTCCATACATGAGGATACCTGTCCGGTAAATTTTGCCGGCCATCCACACCATAAAAATGAAACCGGCAATGAGTAAAACCGCCGACAAGATAATCTGCCATACCGGTGGACCAAACGGTAAACGGCCTACCATTATTATGGGAGAGCAGAATGGAATAAGGGATGAGATGACTGCCAGCCGGCTGTTAGGCTGATTGAGTACTGACATCATCAGTATGATGGAAATGATGATAGGCACCGTGGCGATGAAAGTGAGTGACTGGTCACCTTCTTCGCCGGAAGCTGCACCGATGGCAGCAAAGATGGATGCGTACAGCAGGTAACCGCCTAAGAAGAAAAAGACGAAGCCGGCTGCTATGAGCAGGAGTGGCAGCTTATCGAGGTCGGTAATGAAGCTGCCCATTTGCGACAAGCCCTGTTGCTGGTATTGCGTATCCATTCCCTGCAATGGCTGATCGCTGATGCCGCCGCCATACAGGCTTTTCAGCACGGAGATGATCACACCGGATAATACTATCCAGATGATGAATTGTGTGAGCCCGACCAATGCGATGCCGATGATCTTTCCCATCATCAGCTGAAAGGGTTTGACGGAAGAAGTGATGACTTCCGCTATACGGTTATTCTTTTCTTCCATCACGCCGCGCATCACCATCATGCCGTAGGTAATCATCACGATATAAATCATGAAACCCATCACATATCCCAGCACGGTGGATGTTTCCGCCGTACTCATCGAATGATTGGCCTGCACGAGATTTACCGGCACATTCAGTCCTTCCATCACTTCCGGTGCTATATGCGCTGCTTTCAGGCGGCCACGTCGCATGATTTCATTCAGCTGATCCTCCATGGCTGCTTTCGTCATCAGCCCAAGCTGCCCGCTGCTGAAGTATTCAATGTCGGCCGGCTTTTCGATGGTGAAATAAGAAGGGATGTGCAGGATGCCGGAGAAACCAGCAGCGTCATAGTTTTTTTTCAGTGAATCATAAGGCACATTGGCCGTATTGATATGGCCGAAGGTGAGGTGATCCCTGCTTTCAAGCTGCGCGGAAAAAATGCCTGACTCATCATAAATCGCAATCTTTTCATCCTGTGTTCCATGACTGGCGAGGTAAACAGGCAGCAGGGTTACCACGCCGATGCTTAACGGCGCAAGGATGGTGGTGATGAGGAAGATTCTTTTTTTTACACGGGTAACATATTCCCGGCGGATGATGAGCAGTATTTTATTCATGGCTTTTACCCTCTACCTGTGTGATGAAAATTTCATTCAAGGATGGCAGCAGTTCATTGAACGATTTGATGTGCACCTGCTGATTCACGAGTTCGCGCAATAGGTCGTTGGATGAAAAGCGGGAATCTGTTTTCACCACCAGTTCATGGTCTGTCTCCCGGACCAACGTGAAATTTTCGGGTGGTAACGCCGGTGCCCTGCCCTCGTAATGAATGCTGAATTCATTCTTTTTGAATTGCTGCCTGATGTCTTTTACGCTGCCATTGAGAATCACCTTTCCTTTATTGATCAGGATGATGTTTTCGCATATTTCTTCCACCTGTTCCATACGATGCGTGGAGAAGATGATGGTGGCTCCGTCTTTCCGAAGCGTTTCAATTTCATCTTTGATGAGGTTGGAATTAATTGGATCGAGACCGGAAAACGGTTCATCGAGGATGATGAGGCCGGGCTTGTGAATAACGGTGGCAATGAACTGTACTTTCTGCGACATCCCTTTGGAGAGCTCTTCCACTCTTTTATTCCACCAGTCTTTGATGTTGAATTTCTCCATCCATTCGAATACACTGCGTTTTGCATCACGGGCGCTCATTCCTTTCAGCTGTGCGAGGTACACCAGTTGTTCCCATACCTTCATCTTTTTATAGAGGCCGCGCTCTTCCGGCATGTAGCCCATTTTCTCCGCATGCATGGCTTCAAGTGGCCGGCCATTGAAAAGCACACTGCCGGCATCTGCCGTGAGTATGGTGGTGATGATGCGGATGGTGGTTGTTTTTCCTGCCCCGTTGGGGCCGAGCATCCCGAAAATCGTTTGCGGAGGTACTGAGAAACTCACTTCATCAACTGCCCGTGTGGTGGCATAATTTTTTACAACCTTATCTAATACAAGGAAAGACATAGCGGAGAACGAGGGATGAATAACTTTTTGTGTAGCCAAAGGTAAAGAAAAATGATTGCGGGCTGCCTTGATGCATGACAGGGCTGGATGATTGGAAAAAGACAGTTGAATGAGGTTTGATATGGCAGCCTGATCAGTTTCCGACTTAATCTTCAGGCTCTGGTTGGTGTTTTCACCAACCAGCGTTAGAATGAGTTAAGATTTTATTTCATAACCCATTATATGGAACATCTATGAAGTGGTCGGTGAAAACACCGACCACAGGCTGAAGATAATAAATAGTTTATACAAATTCAATATGTGAGCGGGACTTCGATTGTCGCAAGGTTCCGCTTTTGTATGGCTGAATGACAATCTGCTGAAACCGACATTTAATCTCAGGTATTCAATATACCCATATCTTCTGTTGACATACTTCGAAGAATTGATTTTACACCTTTAACTAACCCATCATAGCCGTATACACATTGAAATTGCGAAATTGCTGTTAACACCTTAGTTTTGATATTAATGGATCATAAACTGCATCATCTCACTTTACTAAAACAGCTTTTCAAAATGAAACTCAGGCTCGCTACTCTTTTTACCCTGTTGGTTTTTTCAAACTCCGGAAATTCTTTATATGCACAATGGTCCACCATTCCATCGGTTGACAATGCTCTTAGTGCCTACCCAAATCAAAATTGGAACAACGGTTTCTTTTTTTGTAAGGATGGGAACAATGGGGCAATTTATTCCTGGATCCAGCTTGAAAATTCCTCTGGCCAAAACCATACCTATATAAACCGTATTGATAACAATGGACAGGCGAAATGGGGCAGTTCAGGTATTGCTGTATGCTACAATGCGTCCGCTTCCCAATTTCCGATGGGAATTCGTGAAGACGGATCAGGTGGCTGTTATGTCGCCGTGCAGGATGGTGCCAGCGGCTTCAATGTGCTGATCCAGCATTTCGATTCCAACGGTGCAGCGCTATGGAGCGGCTCCGGCGTGCAACCATTTGTTTATGATCAGTCCGTTGGCCAGACGGAAGTATCGATGTTAAATACGGGTAGCGGCGTTTTTGTAACGGCCGGTTGTGTGATAAGCGGAGGTTCCGAAGGCATACGGGCACAAAAGATCAGCTTCAACGGCAGCAAGCAGTGGGGTGCGGCGGGCAGCATTGTAAGAAATTTTTATTCTGACCACCGGGCGCCGGTAGCGGTAAGCGACGGGAATAATGGATACATCATTTGCTGGCACGATTGGCTACAACACAAGGCAAGAATGCAACGGCTCAATTCAAGTGGAGCGCGGCAGCTTGATACCGCCGGCATTATACTGAATCCTGTTAATGCCTTGTACGGTGCTGTTCGTCTCATCAGCGACGGGAACAGCAATTTTATTGCTTCGTGGGCATTCAGCTTAGGAGGCAGCGAAGGTTTGGCCGCTCAAAAATTTAATAAAAACGGAATTAAACAATGGGGCAGTAATGAACTGATCGTCTGCGATACCGCGGGCACACAAAGTTCACCCGCTCTTCTTTCAGATGGTGCAGGCGGATGTTTTATGAGTTGGTTCGACGGAAGAACCCTGGATGGCTTGGCATACATTTACGCACAACGGCTGAATGGCAGCGGTGTAAAACAATGGGCGCCACAGGGTGTAAAAGTGTCAACCCTCAATGCATACATTCATGATCTGGCACCGGGTGCCAATGGTGGAATAAAAGTGGGGTTATCAGCTTTTTCGAACTTTGCGTTTCGTGGACAGCTTCAGCTAATCAGTGCAACGGGCACCCTTGAAGCAGGCGCAACAGGATTGACCGTGACAGGACCCATTAATTACCTGTACAATAATGGATCAATGCTTCCGCTGGCGAACTTCGAAACACTTTTTTTCTTTCAAACCAATTCAACACAAGCTTACGCAAAGAAGATCCCTTCACAATGCTCCATCACCGAGCCCACGGGGCTGAGTGTAACTACCTCCTGCGCACCTAACAGCGCCAACCTTACCTGGGAAGGGAACCTGTTCAGCACCTACGAGGTACGGTATAAAATTTCCTCCGCATCTGCATGGACCAAACTCGGCAACCAGGGACATATAAACAATTACCTCTTTAGCGGGTTACAGCCCAACATTCAATACAGCTTCTCGGTACGGGCCGTTTGCGATCTAACGAACGACAAAACACCGTGGGCCACCAAGAAAAAGAAAACGCAGAACTGTCGCCTCGGAGATACACCTGAGGTTCCTGTCAGCTCAGCGGTAATGAACATATACCCAAACCCGGTAAATGGCAGTGCCACGGTGGAATATTGGAATGCAGAAGCCCAGCCGGTTTCCTTTTATGTGATGGATGTTACAGGTAAGGTAAGCATAGAAAAACAGGATCTGCCGGTAAGCCAACCAGGGAAAATGATGATTGAATTTAACACCGATGATCTTGCCCCCGGCTTATATATTTGTCTTATCCGTTGTGGATCGACCACGGCGACCACTAAGTTTATTGTTCAGCATTAGAATTTAACGGTTAAGGATTCCAGTTTCAGCCTGTGATTAGAGTTTTCAGGCTGAAGCGGCAAGTAAAAATTTGGTAGCCGATTTTGCCTTGTCCGTATTCAGGCGCTGCATTTTATGAATCAGGAGCACCTTGTCAATTTTCCGATTCCTCATTTTGCGGAGAAACGCTTTTAATCAGCGAACAATCACTTTATGCCGCCGCCGTGTCAGTTGGGCGGAATTTATTTCAATGAACGCACCGGGATGAGCGTGGTTATTGAGAAGCGCGCTCGTTCACCACACTCAATTGCTTGTATGCAAACGAGGCGAGTCCGGGGCTTTCAATTCTGGCAGCAGAATAATGAACCCATCGAGTTGAACACAAATAAACTGCCGGACAATACACTGCATTATAAGTACTACAATCCGGTAGAAGCAGGATTTGTGAGTAAGCTGGAGGATTGGATTTAAAGCAGTGCGAGAGACTATGCCGGTGAAAGGGGACCATTAAAAGTTATCTTAATTGCCTACTTTTAATAGTAAGCGGACGCTTACAGATTATAGGCACAAGCGGACGCTTGCGCCAAACGGGGCATTGCAGGAGGCGAACAAGTGAGCGTATAAATCATTGCCGATACTTTTTAAAAAAGGGATTAAAAATCCCTTTGCTCAATAGACACGGATTACAAATCACTGCTGTTCGAACCCTTCTTTAAGTTTCAGCTTTGTGCAGCAATTCAACGAAATTCGATTTGTGATTAGCGAGGACTAATGTTATAAAAGTGGAAATGAAGACAGTACCTTGTGATTACAAATCCGCGCCAACGGGATTAATAGACCGAGCTGCAACGCAGTACCATATCCAGAAAAATAAGAGAACTTGAATCAACTAAAATCCTTTTACTTATATGAAGACATTGGATTTTGATTATGGAAGCAAAGATGTTCAAGATTTTGTTTCACTATTTAATCAAGGAAGGTTAAACCTAGAACCTGGTTTTCAAAGGCAATCAGTGTGGTCGCTTAACGATCGAAAGAAATTGATTCAATCATTGTTGCAAAACTATCCGGTGCCATCTATTTTTCTTTATAAAAGTGCGGATGACAAAGGGAGGTTAAAGTATGATGTTTTAGATGGTAAACAAAGAATTGAATCGATATTGATGTTTCTTGGGATTCGTCAGTTTAAAAGAGATTGGTTTCAGGTTAAATATAGCTTCAGTGATGAGGAAAATTATAGATTATGGGATTGGCAGCAGCTTAAAAGATCCAGGAGAGAGCATAAAATTACCGGTTATAAATTACAAACTGTAGAAGTCAGCGGTGACCTTACTGATATAATTGATTTATTTGTAAGGATTAATTCTACTGGCAAGCGGCTTACAGGCCAGGAAAAAAGGCATGCCCGGTATTATAGTAGTCAGTTTTTAAAAGTTGCAGGGCAGTTAGGTAACAGATATTACAAATATTTTCTTGAAAACAGGGTGTTATCGGCAGGCCTTTTATCACGCATGAAGCACATTGAGCTGATCTGTGAATTATTGGCATCATTTCATACAAAGCAATTAATGAATAAGAAAACAGCTCTTGATAGGATTATCAGTGGTAAAACTATTGATGACCGGTCATTAAAGAGATGCCGTAGAGAGTTTGTCACCACCTTGAATCTTGTTAAAAGGCTCTTTCCAAATATTCGTTCAACCCGGTTTAGAAATTCCGCAGAATTGTATTCAATTTTCATGATGGTGTGGCAACTGAACAACGACAAGATGATTTTAACAGTTAAAAATCGGAATTGGCAAGCGCAGAAATTGCTGGAATGGATGTCAAACGGGGTCGACGAACTCAGAACTCAAATTTCAAAAGCAAAAGGGGCAAAACCAGACCAACAATTATTTGCAGCTTATCTATTTACTACACGCGGGGACAGCGATAGTTCGACTACCAGAAATCGAAGAGCGCAGGTTCTTTTACAGTTATTTAATGGCATCTTCGAAAGGAAAGATGAGAAACGCGGATTCAACACCGAACAAAGAAGGTTAATTTGGAATAGTGAATTAGCGAAGAATTGCAAATCATGTGGTGAGAAGTTGACCTGGGATAATTTTACAATAGATCATATTAAACCTTATGCATTAGGAGGTAAAAGTGTTTTAAGTAATGCTGCACTTATGTGTAGGAGTTGTAATTCAAGGAAGGGAAAGCGGTTATTATAAGGACCCCACGCTAGTCCGGATTTATTTCAATCCGGACTTATTGAGCAGAGGATTTTTAATCCTCCTAGACATCCTCTGATCGTGGTTCGGAATTTAAAAATCACTGCCTACCGGGTATTGGATTTTTTGCCGCATCATTAACAGCAGATTATAATGCACCTGCCTGATTAATGAAATCATGAACCTGCAAAGATTTTTTTAATCACTTCACAACAGAAAGCATACCCGCCACCCTGTAATCATGATTGCCTGCTACTACAAGATATAACCCGGATGGTATAGCGGCGATCGAAAGCACCATCGCTGATGTGCCACCTTGAGCGTTGTTAACTTGCTTCATTAACTGCCCCTGCATATTAAAAACCTGCACCGTTTCCATTCCCGGTGATTGAATGATCACTTCGTCTTGTGCAGGATTCGGATAAAGCTGCAATACGGTATTGTCAGCATCCGAAGCGGTAGTGAAAGATTTCGTTTCGCTCAACCCGGAAGCGGTATTTGCCACGGTGTCGCACCATGATTTCACACGCCAGTCGTATGTAGTGGAAGGTTGAAGGAACGAAAGCACCAGGTAATCAGCAGATGCAAGAACGGTCTGTGTTGCCCAGGTGGTCGCCTCCTTAATTTTGTATTGCACTTCATACAACTGGTTGGCATTGGCCACGCATTCCCAGGAGAGCTTTGCACTGTGGCCTGTAATATCCCGCACCTTCATGGAATCGGCAGAAGGGCGCGCACAGGGATTCCAGTCGTATTTATGCGCCCGGTAAGCGATGTATTGCTTATCGGCTGACAGCTTCATTTCCCAAACAATGTTGCCGGCACTGTCAACTTCTGTCATGCTGGGCAGGTTGGCGTTGTATCGTTTGCCCCAGTTGATAAATGTATTTCCATTCGCCAGCCGCTGCACATTTCCCATTGCAAGGTAGTAGGGAATGATGCCATCCACCATGGGACGTTTATAGCTCCACACCAGGGTAGCTGTTTTATTCACTTCATCCAGTTTGTATTCCTTCGCGGCAGAATGCGACAGCGGATGGAAATTTCCATTGTCATACAGGGTGATGTTGCCATTGGGCAAGCGGCGGCAATCGTGCTGGCGCGAAAATTTCTGGGGATCATTAACGAAGGTAAATTCATTCTTCACACCACCCATTCGCCAGATGAATTCACCGGTATTGATATCAATCTTATTTACCTGGTCGAGATTGCGGTTGGAGGTGATCATATTACCATCAAAATCCATCTCGATCGAATTGGTGTGCACATAATCGAGCGTGCTGGCATCCTCATTCAGGTGCGTGCCTTCGCTGACATCAACATAATCCAGGCTCCGCCACTCGAAAATTATGTTGTGATGGGGGTCGAATCCCTGGATTACGGAACCCCGGTAAACATGGCTCATTTCATCGCCTACCGGCTGATCTTCCGCACCGATGATAAATGCATAGCCATCAGCGGTTACCCGGCAGTCATGAGGATCAATGGCAAATCCATTGACAATGGCAAAAGAATCCACCACATGAAAGTTGGAATCAAGCATATGGTAACAGCCACGATCACTCCGGTAAGTGATAAAATAACCATTGTCGCCCAAATGAAAATCATAAGGCAAGCCGGTAAATGATTGCTGATAAACGGAATCACCATTGTTTTGGATGATGCCTATCACATGCAGGCCACTGTCGCCCGGTAGAACGGTTGCAGGCTTGCAATCGAAGAAGATACTGCCCGGAGAAGGCTGCAGGTTGGTGGTAATGGTAAACAGTTTAAGGCTGTCATCATCATCGGTGGTTGCGGCATCTTTCTGCACGATTTCATTTACGTCATCCCATTCATTTTCCCAAAGACTATTTGCGCTCCGCTCTTCCAGTGCCTTTTGGCTGGAGGTTGTAAAGGTGAATTGCAAAACAGGAATGGCTCCTGCGTTTTCCACGGTAACGGCACCTTCGGCTGCAATCACGGTAATGGTATCATTGGTGGCAAAGGGAAGCAAAGGGTTGAGGTTGAGGGTTTTTTTATCGTCGCAGATAATCATCCTGAAAGGGACCTTTCCGCTCTTAATGCCTGTGATGGAAAACAATTGCGAATCGGCATGCAGCAAAACATTTCCCTGCCGGATGATGATGTTGTGTTGCACAGGGAGACTTTTTGCTCCGGGCTTTGGAGAGATAAACTGGTACTGCCCAAAGCACTTAGCGGCTGAAACAAGGAGCAGGAATAAAAGAGGAAGTGATTTCATTTATTGCTGAAGTGCAAGCTAAGGTATTTACACCGCCCCCGTGTCTCCGCCTTAAACTTTACTTTGCAATAAGATTTTTTTAATCAGTACAATCTGACCCAGGTGATAATGAACATGCTCAATTATTCCGTGCAGGTTCCGGTAGTAGTTACCATATTTCTCGTCTACAAAAGTTTCCCATAGTTTTTGCTCCGGCAATTGTTCAATCAGCGCAGCGTAAAGATCAACGTCCTTCCACATGTTTTGGAGCAACTGTTCCCATTCCTGCTGCGATCCGATGATTGGTACGTCGAAACTGTCCCTGTCCTTTCCATCAAGCGGTCCGCCTTCCAATACTTTTGCTGATACGCGGACATAGTAGTGCATATGGTAAACGAGCATAGCGATGGTGTTGAAATCATACACCTTCGCTACTGCCTGCTCCCATGTTATTCCCGCGAGCGTATCTTTCAGGTTGACCCATGTCCAGTTGCCGCCGTAATAAACGTCCCTGTAGTTTTTTGCGATTTGATTGGATAAATTCATGTGGGTGTATTGATTCGGTTTAAGGTGGCCAAGGTAGATTATGTTTCAAATATTATTACAGCTGAGTAAGCGCAAGCATCATTATCAACCGGTCGGCGAAGAGGCTAAACCGGCAGAGCATGCATTTGGTGCAGTTGTTTTTTGTCAGCTATTACTGCTTGTATCCATTCCTGCCGGCTTAACCTTTCATCTATGATTCTTAAACCCATGTCAACAATACTCCTGCACGGATTTGTTTCTATTTGTTGGTGCAAAAAAATTCGATGAGACGTGCTTTATCAATTATGATAATCTCTTTTTTCCAGGTTCTGTATTGGAGCAATCCGCTTTTTGATCTTTCGGCGCAAGATTGCAGCAGCATGTTATCTCCGGCAGTAATCGCAGTTTTCGCAGATGGCCCTGGCAGCACAATTCAGCAATCCCTGCATTCAGGAATTTTGTGCGTTTGGTAACACGGGTGTCATTGCTGAAATGTCAGACTCGCATCAGCTTCAGCACCTGCCCGCGATAGTTTCTTCCAATCGGCAAGGTCTGGCCGCTTATTTCAACTTCAGCAGCATCCCACTTTTCTACGGCATCTTTTGATATGAGGTAAGAGCGGTGAATGCGGATAAACTGACCGGCAGGAAGCAATTGTTCCATCTCATACATTGTCTGACGGATAACCAAGGTTTTGTTTTTCATCACAAGCTTTAAATAGTCTTTCTGGCTTTCAATGAATAATATTTCCGCAAATAAGATTTTTACGTGCTTCTTATCAACCGTCACAAAAATATGTCCGGCAGTATTTACCAAGGAGCCTGAAAGAGGTTGTTGCGGCTCAACCGGTGCAACCAGTTTATTGGCCGCCTGCAAAAAGCGACTGAACTCAACCGGCTTTACAAGGTAATCGGTCACCTGCCATTCATAACCCTGCAATGCATATTCATGATAAGCCGTGGTGATGATGATTTGGGGTTTGTGTGTAAGTGTCTTCAGTAATTCAAACCCTTTGATGGCCGGCAGATGCAGGTCGAGGAAAATTACATCCACCCGTTGTTCACGAAGCACCTGCATTGCCTGCACCGCATCGCTGCACCAGGTCAAAAAATGTAAGAACGGAACCTGTCGCACATAATCGGTCAGCACTTCTGCGGCCAGCGGTTCATCTTCAACGATCAGGCAATGCAGTTTGGTCATCCCATTGAAAGGTTAGCAGCGTGGTAAAAATGCCATTGTTCCCGGAAGATTCAAAGGTATGAACAGGATATAACAATTCGAGTTGCCGTTTCACATTGCTGAGCCCGATGCCTGAATCTGCTGCTGCGGCCTTGTATTCACTTTCTGCTTCTATATTGTTTTTTACTTCGAAAGTAAGGCGGCCTTTTTGTTCTTCGAGATGGATGGAAATATTTGTTTTGCCACGGTTATTGCCTGCTCCGTGTTTGAATGCGTTTTCAACTACCGGCAACAGCAGCAATGGGGCAACCGGTGCCTGCAGGTTGGAAACGAAAGTTTGACAGGTAACTTCCACGCGCACACCATAGCGTATTTTTTCAAGCTCAATATAATCCTCAATCACTTTCCATTCCCTGTCAAGCGGCACAAAAGTTTCTTTGCATTCATGCAGCATGTAACGCAACAATTTTGACAATTGCATCACCACCTGTGCGGTTTCAGGCGCCTGTTTTCTCGCCAGCGCATAAATGCTGTTTAATGTATTGAATAAAAAATGCGGATTGGTCTGCGCCCGTAAAAAATTTAATTCCGATTGCAGTTTTTCCCTGATCAGCTGCTGTTCACGTTTCGCATCCTTTAATTGTTTGCGCATCAGCGACAATGTGCAGGCTGCTCCTGCCACGGTAAGTATATCCAGCATGCGCCAGATGAACCGCGAGATGCCTTCGGAAACAGCGCTTTGTTCAGGCACTTCATGATGAATCATGGGCATGATGATCACCTGCATCAGTCCATGATACAGCAGTAGGGAGAGTGCCATCACGCCTGTTACTGTTGCAGTCAACCGCCACCTGCTTTCTTTTCCCATCCGGGGAATTAAATAGTACATCAGGAAATAGGCGAAGAGTATTTTAGGCAACAGCAGAATGGCTTCCGGCAGCAAAGCTTTAGCGAGACGGATTTCCCAGGCAAGATTGAAATACGAGTAATTGATCAGAAATACATCCACATAGGTTTTCAGGAACAGGTAAGTCCCCCAGAAAAGCAAATGAAGCCCGAGGCGGTTTTTCATGCTGGCAAGGTCGGCGTAAGTTGGTGAATAACGGATGCAATGCGATCAACAGCTGCTTTAGCAAGATAAACAACCATTTAACAGCGGTCAATAATAGGTCTTTGATGAAAAGGTTGTCTGTCAACCAGCATCACTGCTTCGTCGCATTTTTCAAATCCTGTCATTTATCCGGCCGTGTTTTGTGGAAAATTAATAAAGCATGAAAAGAAGAATACTCACCACAGCAATAATCTTTCATTACTGTTTATCCTATGGACAATTATTTACCGCTGTGACTGCCGGTCCTGTTGTAACGACCGGAGGAGACAGCCGCAGCGTAAATTTTACGGATCTGAACAATGATGGATGGGACGATATTTTTATCACGAATGGCCCTTCTGCCTTCGGCGTGTCTTTTCTTTATCTCAACAACGGAGACGGTAGTTTTACCAAGGTTTCCGGAGATGACATCGTAACGACGATTGCTCCTTATGATGGTGCAACGATTGCTGATGCCGACAATGACGGTGACCCTGATGTGCTGGCTGTTACGTGGTATGATAAGGTGGATTACTATTTTGTAAACAATGGTGACGGCACTTTTGTGAAAGCGGGCAATAATGCATTAGGCACCAGTAACGGATATTCTGAAACAGCCAGCTGGGGTGACTATGATAACGATGGATGGTTAGACGCTTATGTGAGTAACAGCGAAGGTGATTTTCATAATTTTTTATTTCATAACAACGGTGACGGGAGCTTCACAAAAATCACCGCTGGTGTTGTTGTAAATGATGCGCAGACATCACGTGGAGTAACCTGGGCCGATTATGACAATGACGGTGATCCTGATATCTATGTTGTAAATGAAAGTTCGGAAGAAAATAACCTCTACCGCAACGATGATGGAATGTTTACCAAAATTACAAACGGCCCGCTGGTGAGTGATAACCGCAGCACAATGAGTGCGAGCTGGGGCGACATTGACAATGATGGTGACCTGGATGTTTACACCGCCAATTCAGGATTTTTTGCCACACAAAAAAATCAGTTATACATCAATGATGGAGCCGGAAACTTTACTGAAATTTCAAGTGGTGATGCGGTATCCGATGGCGGCTGTAGCTTCAGTTCATCCTTTGCCGATTATGACAACGACGGTGATCTTGATCTTGCCGTGAGTAATGGATTCTGCAACGGAACCATTCTTAATTTTTTATACCTGAACGATGGAAACGGAGTTTTCGAACGGGATCTGAACAGTATTGATGATCTGACTACACCATGCTCATATGGATGCGCCTGGGGCGATGCCAACAATGATGGTTTCATGGATCTCGTGTTTGCTACCTGCAAGAACAGTGGCGTCGGAACCAATCCGCCTGATCTGTTTTATATGAACAATGGCAACGGCAACAACTGGATCAAAATTGAACTGGCCGGAACGCAATCAAATAAATCAGCCATTGGTGCAAGGGTAAAAGTGAAAGCCACGATTAATGGAAATTCCGTCTGGCAAATGAGAGAAATTACGGCGCAGTCCGGTTACTGTTCACAGAACAGTTTAACTGCGCATTTTGGATTAGGTGATGCGACGGTTATTGACAGTGTAAGAGTTCATTTTCCTGCGGGCAATGATACCGTGCTGATCAATGTGCCGGTGAATCAGCAAATTGAAGTGACGGAGGCAGCATTAACGGGCGTTCCCGGTGTATCCGCCGTTACTGCTTCCGCTTCCTGCTTTCCCAATCCGGCGCATGATATATTTTATATCCGGCTCAGCCGTCATTTGCTGAACGAAGAGAAGACGGTCCGGCTTTATAACATGGCTGGATTTTTAGTAAGTAAAAAAAATTTTCCTGCAGGAACAGCTGTCCTGAAATATACGGAATGGCTGGCAGCCGGTTTATACATGGTTGAAGTGGCAACAATACATGAAAAGCAACACCTGAAATTATTGGTAGAATAAGCAGAAATGATTGCAGGCAGAAAATAATGCAAAGATCACCGCGCTGATTCCCGCCCTCCCGCTACTCGCAACTTCTCCCCGAACAATCGCCCGGTCTTTCTTACCATAAACCGAAATTAATCTGGTTATCTCTTTAACCTTGAATATCTTTGCGCCCTCATTAAAACTCCCATGGAAAAAAAGCTACTCTCCGTTTTTCTTTGCCTCTTCATTTTTGTTGCTGCCCAGGCAGAAATCCCCATCTCCACAGCCAGAACGATGGCAGAAGGATCAACCGTTACCGTTCGTGGCATTGTGACCAATGCAGGTGAACTGGGAACAATACGCTATCTGCAGGATCCTACCGGAGGCATAGCTGCCTATTCAACTTCGCTGGCCGCTGTTCAGCGTGGCGACAGTGTTGAAATAACCGGTGTGATAGACTTTTACAATAACCTGATTGAATTAAATCCGGTCAGCAGTTATACTGTCATCAGTTCCGGCAATGCACTGCCGGAACCCTTTGTGGTGAATATGGCCGCTGGCTATGCCGAAGCTTATGAATCCAGGCTCGTGCGATTCAATAATTCCACCTTTATCAGCACAGGCAGTTTTTCCGCCAGCAGTGATGTTAACTACGACGCCACTGACGGAAGTGTACCGAGTGCGCAGGTTCGCACCATCCACACTTCCAATATAGCAGGTACTCCAATTCCAACCACACCGCTCGACATTGTCGGCATTATGAGTCAGTACCAAACGACCTATCAGCTTATACCGCGCGACCTCGATGATTTTGTGCTCGCGGGCAACCCTCCTGTATTCACCACAGCACTGTCGCAGAGTAACATTACACCAACGGCATTTGATGTATCATTTAATACACTGAATCCGGGAACTACCGTGATCTATTACGGCACAACGCCTGCTTTAGGAAGTGAAGTGAGCTATGCATCACTGGTAACTGATCATACCATCAGCATAACCGGTTTAACTCCGGCAACACTTTATTATTTGAAAGGAGTGTCCGTAAGCAGTACAGGCGACACCTCTTATTCGGCTGTGGCTACCATGATTACTCAGTCGCTTTCATCGGGCGTGATTAAAACATACTTCACCCGTTCGGTAGATAATTCAGTAGCGCAGGGGACGAATGCCGTTAACCTGGCACAGACAGCCGATGATACATTGATTGCATACATGAACCGAACGGTGTACACGATGGATATTGCCATTTACAACATGGATAATAACAATGGTATCGTGGATGCCATTAATGCGGCATACAACCGTGGTGTAAATGTGAGGGTGATTGGTGATGGCGATAACATGGACGCATCCGCATGGGCGCAGCTGAATATCGGCACCGGCAATAAAAAACTGAGTCCCACAGGCATTGATTACGGCATCATGCACAATAAGTTTGTGATCATGGATGCCAATAGCCCGGACCCAGACAAGGTGTTTCTCTGGACTGGATCGATGAACTTCACCAATCAGCAGATTAACTCGGATGCGAATAATGTGATCATCTTCCAGGATCAAAGTATTGCAAAGGCCTATGGCGTGGAGTTCAATGAGATGTGGAGCGGCTTGTTTGGCCCTGATAAGTCTAACAATACACCAAAGGAATTCGTGATCGGAGGTAACCGTGTTGAATTGTACTTCAGCCCCAGTGATGATACAGAGTCAGCCATCAAACGCACCGCCACATCGGCCGATCATGATCTCGAACTGTGTGTATTCGCTGATACAAGATTCAGTATTTCTTATGCGATAGATGACCGCACCAGTGCCGGCGTCTGGGGCGGCGGTGTGATTGACGATACAAGCAACGGTTCCTTTGCTTACAGCATCCTGGCAAGCGACATGGTGGGTACCTTGTTTGTAGCGAATCACTCTTATCTCGTGCATAATAAATACCTGCTGGTTGATGCCAATGCACCCGGACTGGATCCGGCTGTGCTGACCGGTTCACATAACTGGAGTACTTCCGCGCAAACAAAGAATGATGAAAACACCGTCGTGGTGCACAATGCAAGCATCGCCAATCAGTATTACCAGGAATGGGTGGCGCGTTACCACGATGAGGGCGGCACGCTGCTGCCGAGTTATATTGTGGGCATTGCGCCCGCTTCACCCGATGGCGCAGCATGGACCGTGTATCCTAATCCGGCCAGCAATTTCATCATGCTGGAACATCAGCCATTGCAGAGCGCAAACGCTGCCATACAAATTATTGACTTATCAGGAAGAACATTGTTGCAACAATCATGGACGGCAGGCCTTGACCGGCAACTTGTAGATGTATCATCGCTGAAGGAAGGAATGTACTTCGTGGTGTTACAGGACGGGCCCACACATGCTACCGCGAAATTCCAGGTGATTCGTTGATATATTCATAGTGCTTTTGCAGCATCCACCCGGCTGGCTTCATGCTTTAAGCAACCTGCCTGGTGGATGTTTTCTTTCGGGTCAGCGGAGACGTTTGCGGTTCGTGGCTGATACTTAGCGCCTGACTTCCTACATTTGCTGAAATATGCAACTCATGAAGTATGTTTTTTTTCTCCTGTTTCCGTATTTGGTTTTGTCAGCCCTGCCGGTTGCTGCACAAACCGGCCGCGCGAATGTGATCATGATCATTGCCGATGACCTGCGGTATGATGCATTCAACATGACCGGCGGGCCGTCTTTTCTGCATACACCGTCCATCGATAGGATTGCCAATGAAGGAGCGAGGTTTGATAATTTCTACTGTGTTTATCCTTTATGCATTCCGGCGCGCGCCACGCTGATGACGGGTCTTTATCCCCACAGCCATGGTGCCGTGGATAATTGTGCATTCATCAAGCCCAGCATCAAGACCGTGGCGGAGATATTAGACGGGAAAGGATATCATACGGGCATGATCGGTAAATATCATATTACCACCAAGAAGCAGGATGGCTGGGATTACTGGTTTGTCACCGGACGCAAGATTGAGTACGAGGATCCGACTTTTTACTTCAACAATACGGAACTGAGTATGACGGGGCATGTTGAAAATATCATTAATGATTCCGTTCATCAATACCTGAGTGAAGTAGATACGCCGTTTTTTGTCACCATTGGCCATCCGTCGCCGCACCGGCCCGTGGTTCCATTACCACAGTATGATGGAATTTTTGAGAATGATACCATGCCGATTCCTGGCAACTTTTACCAGTTCACTTCCTGGTATCCATCCTTTCTTTATGGCGACAGCACCAATATCTACGACAAAGACAAAGAACTGATCAAGGATTACAAAAACTATTATGCAGGAATATTGGCGGTGGAAGATAATGTGACCGACATCTTCAACATCCTGCAGAACCGGAACCTGCTCAACAATACGATGATTATTTTTCTTTCTGACAATGGCGCCAATTACGGCGAACATGAGCTGAAAGGCAAGGGCAAGGTGTATGATCCATCCATTCACCTGCCGCTATTCATCCGGTATCCGTCGTGGTATGCATCGAATACCGTGGTGGACGGTAATTTCTTTTGCCTGAATATTGACATCATGCCCACCATTTTAGCCGCAGCGAAAGTCAGTTATGAAAGCTATCATCCGCAGGGCACTTCGCTGCAGAAACTTATCTCGGGGCAGGTGACACGCGATGCTTTCCTGTTTGAAAATATCAAGCTGGGAAATGCTACCTGTGATGCGGTGGAGGACAGTGATAACCCATCCATGCGCGGCGTGGTGACCAAAGATTATAAATATGTGAAAAGCCAGTGCGATCATTTCACCGAGGAGTTGTACGACCTCAATGCCGATCCGCTGGAAACCACCAACCTGATATTCAAACCCGATTACCAGGGCGTGCTGAATGACCTCCGCGATGAGCTGGCGGCATTGAAGATTCAATATTTTGATACGCTGAAGAAAGACAAAAAAATACGCGAATGCTATCTCGTGAAGTGCAATCCTGATGCTATCCATTCCGTCATCATCGGCGATACGATACCCTGGCGGATGAGTCCGAATCCGGCGGCGGAAACGGTGAAATTTTCCGGTGAGTTCGGTGAAGCCACTACCATCACCATCACCAACACGATGGGACAGGTGATGCAACAGTTTTCCATACCAGCTGACGATGCGTTGCAATCAATGGACTTTGATATTTCCGGTTATGCGCCGGGCATTTACTTCGTTACGATCAGGCAACAAAACAACATGGAGTTGAAAACACTATTAAAGAACTAAAATGCATGCCTGGCAATGACTGTCATGAATCAGGCAAAGCCGGAATCATATTTCCATTAAACCTGTAAAGTAATTCATGCCGTGAAAGCACTTATCCAATTTCTGGCAGAAAGCCAATCATGGTTTATCCATTTTACGAGACTATCCATTTTTATCGTCATGGCGTGGATTGGCGGACTTAAAGCATTTCAGTATGAAGCGGACGGCATAGTACCGTTTGTTGCCAACAGTCCGTTCATGTCTTTCCTTTACACGCATCCTGCACCGGATTATCAGCAGTATAAAAACCCGGAGGGGAAAACGGTAGCAAAAAACATTGCATGGCATAAGGAAAACGGAACTTATACTTTCGCTTATGGCCTGGGTGCAGTTATTGTGCTGATTGGATTGCTGACGCTGTCAGGTATCCGGTACAATAAAATGGGGCTGGCGGGAGCGCTGCTCACCGTTGGAATGTCTATGGTTACGCTGACTTTTTTGATCACAACACCGGAGGTGTTTGTGCCGAACCTTGGCGGCGACTTTCCCACTCCGCAATTTGGTTTTCCCTATTTATCCGCAGCCGGAAGATTAGTTCTGAAAGATGTAATTATGATGGGTGCAGGGTTGATTTGTGCTTCGGACAATGCCCGGCGCCTCATCAGGCAAAAGCGATGATTGCTACCATAAGCTGCAAGCCGCATTCTTAATCTGTTCACTCGCATTGTGGACAAACCACATATTTTTTCTGCCGTTCCACTCATCAAACCGGCAATTGCATGTGCCGTGTATTATCTTTGTGAAAAAAAATCAGCAAAATGAAAAAGATAGTTTCCCTGCTGCTCGCGATGGTTTTCATCAGCGGCATTGCAGCTGCGCAAAATCCAATGGATGCAGCAAAGAATATCGGAGGACAGGCCGTGTCTTCGGCCAATTTTGGAACCATCATGTCTGACCTGGCCGGTAACATCAAATCCAGTGCGTTTACGCCAACTTTTAAGAAATCGCTGGATGACTACCTCGGTGGCCTGAAATCGATGAATGTTACCGACATGGCTGCGGCAGGCACTTCGGTGGTGCAGCTTGCAGGTGGTTTGAAGTCCACTTCATTCCTGAACGGATGGACGCCGCCAATGGATATGATGAACAGCCTGAAGAAGGCAACGTCAATCTCGCAGATTGCGCCGATGGCATCTACCCTTGTTTCCAACCTCGATCCGAAAATTTTTAAAAGCGGATTTGACCCTGCTACGATTACATCAGCGTTGGGAATGTTGGGTGGGATGAAGTAAGCTTTATTGAATTTATTAATGAAGAGCGGGCCGTGCCCGCTTTTTTTTTGATGATGATGAGGAAAGTTGTGCATGAGATGATGTTTATGACTTGGGGAAGTGAGTGGCGCCTGGTGAAGACGCGATTATTGTATGAAGTTGACAAGCGACAGTTCAAGACGGCAAAAGCAATAGGCATTCACTTCGTGCTATTGAAACTTGTGTTTCCATGCTGAAAAGAGCTACCGGCACTCACTGTATGGTGTTGAAAGCTACAGCAAATGCCGGCAGACATTGCGTACCTGGCGCAACATTTAAGCAACAACCAGGTTCGCTTTTTTTTCTGCAGGTAAAGCCAGCGGAGCATTGTGCATGCCCAACCCTTTTGCAATGGCAGATCCGAGGTTTATATCGACCATATACCAGTGGTGCAGCATACGATGCGTGATTTCCTCTTTCTTCGGGCCGGTGATGCCTTTCATGGCGACCACAATGTTATTGATGGTATGCAGTTTCTGCTCATTGTCCAATACAGCGCGGAACAGGATGCCCGGCTGCGTATAATGATCGTTTTCACCGGGTGCATTACGGTCGTACCAATCAGCCAGCGTGCTGTCGAGGTGCAAGGGTAATTGCTTGTAATCATGATCAACCGGCAAAGGATCAAAGCTGTTGGGCCAGTAGTTGGCCGTGCTACCACCATTTTCATCGATGCGCATCTGTCCGTCGCGGTGATAGTTGTTGACTTCATAAGGGCAGCGGTTGACTGGAATCTGTTCGAAGTTTACACCGAGGCGATACCGTTGTGCATCGGGATACGACAGCAATCTGCCCTGCAGCATTTTATCCGGTGAATAGCCGATACCATCCACTACGTTCGACGGAGCGAATGCCACTTGTTCCACATCGCGGAAATAGTTTTCCGGTACCTCATTCAGTTCGAGCACGCCCACATCCACAAGCGGATAATCTTTATGCGGCCAAACCTTGGTGACGTCAAAAGGATTCCACCGGTAGTTCTTTGCTTCCTGTTCCGTCATGATTTGCACCTTCATGGTCCACCTTGGGAAACCACCTTTTTCAATCGCAGTTACCAGGTCACGTTGTGCATGGTCAGGGTCTTTACCCTTCATGTTCACGGCTTCGGCATCCGTGAAATTCTTAATGCCTTGTTGTGAGATGAAATGGAATTTCACCCAAAACTTTTCGTGCCGGTTGTTGATGAATGAAAAAGTATGGCTGCCGAATCCATGCATGAAACGATAGCTCTGCGGTGTTCCGCGGTCGCTCATGAGGATGAGTAACTGGTGCATGCATTCAGGATTCAACGACCAGAAATCCCACATCATCGTTGGGCTCTTGCAATTTGTTTTCGTATCTCTTTTTTGGGTATGGATGAAGTCGCTGAATTTTTTCGGGTCTTTGATAAAGAAGACCGGTGTGTTGTTGCCGGCGAGATCCCAGTTGCCGTCTTCCGTATAAAATTTTACAGCGAAGCCACGCGGATCACGTTCGGCATCAGCAGATCCTTTTTCACCACCCACCGTGGAGAAGCGGACAAACACCTTTGTTTCCTTGCCCGGTTTATCGAAGAGTTTCGCCCTTGTAAAACGCGTGATATCATGGGTGACAGTGAACTTGCCGAATGCGCCGGTGCCTTTAGCATGTACCACTCTTTCAGGAATACGTTCCCGGTTGAAGTGTGCCATCTTCTCATGAAGCATATAATCCTGCAGCAGGATGGGACCGCGCGGACCGGCTGTTAAGGAGTTTTCGTGTTCTGTATATGGAATGCCCGACGCAGAGGTCAGTTTCTTCTTTTCGCTTTTCATGACTGGAAATTTTGTGTTCAAAGTGAGGAACCAAAATTCGGGTTGGCTGATAAAAGAAACAATGATTTTGGAAAGGTAAAGGTGTGAGATATATCAGTTTATGGATGATTCTACCCAAAAGCTGTATCACCCTGAAAACCAAGAGCCATTATATTGCAATAGCCGGCGCGGCTTTTCAGCAGGTGATACGATGCAGCCCCCGTATTATGTACGGAGGCTGCGGTGACTAAAGTGTCAATTCATCTTTCATTCATTTACTTTCACGATTGATTGATGCATGACGCGGCCACCTGCCGTGATGATCTGTAACTGATACATTCCGCTTTGAAAGCGGGTAAGATCAACTGACTGATGAACCGTGCCGGCTGCAAGATTTTGCCGGTTGGAAAATACAACCTTCCCGTTAACATCGGTCAGGCGCAGGAGAATATTACCGTCTGTCTCATTCACGAATGTGATTTCCAAAACGGAGGTAACAGGATTAGGATAGATACTCAACAACTCCTGATCACCCTGTAACAGGTCCGTGGATTTTCCTGTTGATGACAGCGTGGTAAAATAACCGAAATCCGAATAGGCGCCTTTAGCTGTTTGCCCGTTGGCAGAATCATTCGCTGCTACACGGAACTCATAGTTAGTGCCGGGCGTGAGTTGTGTTACATGGAAGGTGCCCACGTTGCCATCCGTGGTTTTTTTCGTCCATTTACTGGTGCCCGCTTCGCGGTAGCGCAACAGGTAGTAATCAACACAGCTGAAAGTGGTCCAGCTGAGATCAACACTCTTTTTACCAATGTCGGTTGCCGACAAGCCGGTAACCACCGGCACCACTTTCTTCACGGCGCTTGTTGCATAGCAATCGCCGGTGGCACCATCGGAAAATCCCCTGCACGTATAGCTGCCCGGTTCAAGCTGATTAAACTTATGAGAGCCGGTGGCATCGGCTGCAACAGGTGTTCCCACTGCTTCGCCGTAATGGTAGAGTTGCAGGTACAACTGGCCTGATCCGCCTGTTGCCTGGAAGGTGATATAGCTGTTGGTACACGTTGATCCTGAATGTACCTTGGTGGCTGTTACCGCAGTAACACAGTTCGTTTGCGTCCAGGCCGGCGTAAGCTGATAGGAAACCCATTCCGTATTGTAATAGAGGAATACGGCGATGTAGTAAGTTCCTTGTGATAAACTACTTAAGTTGGCAGTAACCGTGCCGGAACTGTTGTAGCTACTGAAGACCGGGCTGGTAAGCGTATCCTTGTACACCTGCATGTACGTATATGGACTA
The DNA here is from genome assembly GCA_019694975.1 of Chitinophagales bacterium. NCBI lineage: Bacteria > Pseudomonadati > Bacteroidota > Chitinophagia > Chitinophagales > Chitinophagales bacterium. The sequence goes on along the minus strand of JAIBAY010000007.1, from coordinate 48,042 downwards.
TAACCGGCATCTAACCTTTTTTCGAAGTTCAATGTAATGGTAGCATTGCCATTGCCGGTGTAATTTATTTTCCACCAGTCGATGAGATCTTTCGCGCCTCCGTTAGACCTGAATCCAACATGTCCGCTTGTACCATAGTTCGCCGGTAAGGTGGAGGCATTCAGGGCATGTTCATTAAAAAGCCCGTCATCAGCATACTGGTACAACGATAAACCATTGCTCAGCGTGTAGGGTGCAAAGCCGGAATTGTAATAGCAGATGATTCTGGCATAGTACGTTCCTGCTGCCAATCCATCCTTGGAAATGACGCCGCTGGAACTGGTAAAGGTGCTGGCTAACAAGGTGATGCCATCTGTGTCAAACAACTGCCACCAAACATATTGACTATTATATATATTTAGTGAAAGGGTAATCATGCCATCCTCGTTGGTTACGATCTTATACCAGTCAACTGTATCACGGACGGTATTATGGTAATAACCGATATGGCCTGACAGGGTGCTGTTGAGAGGAAAACCTATGGCCTGTCCTATCGTGCCATTGGGTTCGGTATCCGGTTGTTGTGCGGGAAGGAACAGGCTGTCGGTGAGTGTATATGGCGCGAATGAGCTGCTGTAAAAGCAGATTATGCGCACATAATAGTTACCAGCAGCCAGCCCGTCGGTACTGTACGCGCCGGAAGTGCTGGTATATGCACCATTGAGGTAAGTAGTTCCATTACCATCAAATAACTGCCAGTAAACATATTGTCCGTTGGATACAGATAATGCAAGCGTCAGCCTGCCGTCTGCTGCGGTGGTGACCTGGTACCAGTCGGATGTATCCCTTACATGATTGAAGTAATAGCCAATATGCCCTGTAACGGTTGCATTTACGGACAAGGGAATGGCCTGCGCGAATGTGCCGTTCGGTTCCGGATCATTGCTGAGCGGTGCAAGGGTGAGTGCATTGGACAGCGAATAGTCACAAACGTCCGTATTGTAGAAGCAATGAATGTAAACGTAGTAAGTACCCGGTGAGAGGCCATCCATGGAGATGGTGGCAACGGTATAAGAATATGCCTGTGTAAGCAGCGAGGTGCCGTCATTATCGTAGAGCGATACCCAGATGTAAGTACCCGAAATGGAAGTAAGTGAAAGGCTGAGTATACCATCCTTATTGGTGGCAACCTTCCACCAATCACCATCTGCAGCTGGATTGATAGCGCCGGTAGCACTGCTGTTGAGGTTTATCTTGCTGGCCTGTGACTTTGTATCGTTAGGTTCAGTTTCTGCAAAAAGCAAATTCACTGTTGCCAGCATTGCGACGATAAGTAACCATAGAAACTTTTTCATAAGCGGAGATTTTTAGGTGAGAAAAACTTATTCATCCGCGGAAGGAGCCTTCCGGTCACCGAAGTCATCATTAATTTTTTAGCAGATAGCACCGATGTAAGTGGTGATACAACACAGGATATATTCTTAATATGCTGAGCGACCGGTTGGAGATTGCTTCCGTCAATCATATTCATTGATTGAGCAGGTAAAGTTCCTGTACCACCGGTTTGGAAAAAATGATTTAAAACAGTTTTTAAAGTTATTTTTTCATGGCCACCAAGCGGAAAGTAATGATGTGGTAATAAGTTGAGGATATACGCCGGCGGTATCCTGGTAATGATGAAATAATTTCCAGCGATGCAGCGGCAGGAGTACTGTTATATCGAGGTTATAGAATACTCAGGTTAAAACGGATGGCTCGTAATAAGGTTTGATTTACGCCAAGCATATTGCTGGCATGGTAGCTTCTCTTTCAGGCAGGCCCAAAGAGTGGTACCTCATGAGAGCGCGCCGCGGGTCTGCTTCAAAGACTGGCGTCGATTGAAGCCAGGCTTGCTCCTGCAGGCCTTTCACCATCCATGAACGAAGAAACCTGAAGTTTTTCCGACCCAAACGCCAAAGTATATCTCAGTGAATGCATCCCTAACCCGGCTTCACACAGCGCATCAATCCATTATGAATTACCGGTTAATGCCGGTGCTGCTGAGCTTCAATTGTGGGATGCTCTTGGTGTTGCGATTTATGTATTTCCAATCAGCCTTCGCAGTGGTCGCGTGGAAATCCCGACGCGCATGCTTGCCGCCGGTATCTGTCAATGCGTGCTGTTCATTGATGGTCAACCTGCAGCAACAAGACAACTTTTCGTGTCGCGGTAACAAATGAGCGAGCAGACGTATCAAACCTCATGCGCGGGAATCTGTGCACTCCTGCATCTTTTTTATTTACCCCTTAACGGGTGGCTGGTTTGTATGACTCATGAGGTTTTGCGAAGACCGGCAACAGAGAGAATTCTTGGAATGACGAGCGTATGTTTAACGGAGATCTTCCACAAAATACATCTCCACCTCCCCTTTGTTCTTCGCCGGGATTTTGCCGCGCGCGGTGCATTTGAATTTGTCTTTCACAAGCGTATGCGTGCTTTCCGAGATATTTATTTTTCCGGCTTCGCCATGTTGTTCCATGCGGGCGGCCATGTTGACGGCATCGCCCCAGATGTCGTAGGTGAATTTTTTCAAACCGACTACTCCCGTAACAACAGGCCCGGTGTGAATGCCGATACGGAAATCAAATGCCGGCAGATCCTGTATAGTGCGCGTGATGGAAAATCCTCTGATGAAGTTCATCATGTCAAGTGCAGCGCGGATGGTTTTTGTGGCGTGATCTGCTACAGGATTCGGGAGACCGCAGGCGCAGACGTAAGCATCACCGACCGTTTTTATTTTTTCCAGGCCGTGCTTGTCAACTATATGATCGAAGGCGCGGAAACATTCATCAAGCTGCGTGACGAGTTCCTGCGCGGAGAGTGTTTCGGCAATGGAAGAAAATCCTTTGATGTCGGCGAAGAGAATTGTGACTTCATCGTGCTTACGCGCATAGGACTTTCCAAACTGCTTTAGTTCTTCCGCAATTTCTGCAGGGAGAATATTCAGCAGTAATTTGTCGGCGCGCTCTTTCTCTTCGCGCAGCTTCCGTTCTTCAATCAACGACTGCGCCACCAGCGCTTCCGCCTTTTTCAGATCGGCATAGCGCCGGATCGTGAGGTCAAGAATGGTTTTGAAACGAGTGAGAATAGCGGTTTCCGCTGTGGACGCCGGCACCGTACCCCACGTAAACAGGAAGCCGTCTGTGAACGGAAGGAAACTGCCGAACTGCTTGTCAGTCTTCAGGTACTGATCAAAAGAAACAGCCAGCGCTTCGGAAAGCATCCGGTAATATGAAACGAGCGTCTCTCCCTCGAGCACCGGAAAATAGTTCTCCTGCTTCAGCCAGCTTTCATATTGCTGTTCAAAAACCGGGTGACCGATAAAATCAAATTCGCCGGTGAAAGAAAGTGTGATGGCTTTATCGAATGATGTTGCAGGATACAGTTTCGCCCTGCGCGATTCCCTGGTAAGCAACACAAATCCGCTCCGGATGGTATGGATGCCCAGCTTGTTCAGTTCTGTAAAAACAGTGCCGGCCGCTCCGGTGAGGTCGTCGCTGTTATGCATGGCCATGGCGCTGGCTCTCACTCTTTCCAGCGATGCCTCAATCTGCGCCTCATGCGCCTGCGCCTCTGCTTTTTGCAGATCGAGGAAACGGGTGTAGGTTAGATCGAAAACTTTGGCGAAGCGCTCCAGTAATTGAATGGTTTCTTCCTCCGCAGGTTCATCTTTTGAAAAAGAGATGATGCCTTTTGAGAAGCTCGCTATGTTGATGATCCAGCGATCATCAGGTGATTCATTTTCGTTGCCGAACTGCGTACCGGAAAGTTCACTGCGATAACGGTTGTAGTCATGCAACTCCTTTCCTTTTAACTCCACACTTCCTGATTTTGCGCCTGATTTCCATAACGTGTAAATCTGTTCAAACAGCGGCCAGTCATTGATATGTGCTTTAAAAATCCGCTTCAACGGACTGGCATGATATGTAGCTGATACTTCGATGGTGTTTTCTTCTTCGCCGAATATTCCGATTGATATCTGTTCCACGTTTTCTCCCAGCTGCCTGAATTGTTCAAAGAGAACAGCAGTGGTTGCTATAAGCTCATCGCTGCGCTGCATGGCCATCGTTCTTGCGCGGACGCGTTCAAGCGCTAATTCAATCTGTGATTCGCGCGCCTGTGCTTCTGCTTTTCGCAAGTCGAGGAAACGGGTGTAGGTCTGCTGGAAAACTTTTCCGAATCGCTTCAAGATGTCATTATCGTCCTCTGAATAGGGAATGCCGGTAAAGTTCTCGATATACAGGGCAACATCCTGCAGTAACACAGTGGAAATGGAAAAACCCGGATGGCTGAAAATGATTTTTTTTGATTCCTCCGGAAAACCGGGAACATGTTTAAACAGCTCTCTGTAAAAACTGTTTTTTTCTTCGAGGTTAAGGGTGGTGGCAAAAAAATCTGTTCCCTTTTCTTTTGCTTCTTTAAAACGATTGTAATAGATGCAATCAAAATATGGAATCGTTACCTCTGACGGAGTTCCGAACTGATCTGCTATCCAGCTATGGAAATCATCTCTTTCCTTGTAATCCAGAATAAATCCTGTATGGTCAGTATCAACAGACAGATGAACTAGTTGTTCGTATACAGTCTGAATGACCTCCCTCAGTTCGTCGCTTCTTTGCATGGCCATCGTTCTTGCACGAACTCTCTCCAGTGCGAGTTCGATCTGCGCTTCACGCGCCTGCGTTTCTGCAAGCGCCACATCCACATACCTTCGATACGCGAGTGCAAACACATTCCGGAAGCGAGCCAGCATTTTCATTTGCTCTTCGCTGACCGGAGCAAAGGATGAAACACTCAGCGCACCAAGCCCTGTTGACCAGGAGTAGTAATAAACCGAAGCAGCGGCATTGAGTTTTTCATCCGGCAGGTAACCGATTTCCTCTCTGAATTTTCTCCAGCCGGGCATTTCTTTTTCTGAGATGACTACGGGAACAAAGGCATCGCTTGCTTTCTTCAGATCATTTGCCCATTGTTGCAGAATGGGATTTGCTTTGTATCCAATCTCGATCGTGCCGCAAACTCCGTAGTCGCAGTAGTAGCTAACTATGGCTTCCTGCTCATCTTTATTAATGATGATCTCCGTGTTGCGGATATCAGCGAAGCCGAGTGATCTCAGTTCATGGTAGATTGTTTCGCCTACAGTTTTCAGTTCCGCTGTCGTATGCATAGCCATGGACTGCGCCCGCACTTTCTCGAGTGATGCTTCGAGCCGTGCTTCTTTGGCTTGCGCTTCCGCTTTTGCGATATCAGTGTATCGCTGATACGACAGATGAAACACGTTTCTGAACCGTTTCAGCATGGCTATCTTTTCGTCGCTGATGGCACCGAATGTGGAAATGCCGATTGAACCGATGCCGATTGAATAGAAATAGTAATAGAGTCCTGAGTTTTGATTCAACCGCGGATCATCTTTTTCTCCAATGAGCTTTCTGAATTTCTTCCACTCCTCTAAATCTTTTCCGGTGAAATACGTTTCTGAAAATGCATCATTCGCACTGCGGATTTTTTTGATTTGCTTTTCAACGAGCGGATGAATCGTGTATGTCAGGTGATTCGTGCTTCTTCCTATCTCATCAGAAAAATCATAGTTGATGAATGATTTCTTCTCATCATTGTGTATGTTGATCATGGCATTACGCATCCCCGAAAAACCGAGTGCAAGCAACTCATGAAAGAGTGTTTCGCAGATATTCAGCAGATCATCGGGTGTTCGCATACCCAGTGCAACGGCGCGCACGCGTTCGAGGGATGTTTCAATCTGCGCTTCACGTGCCTGTGTTTCGGCCTTCTCTATATCAAGATAGCGCCGATAAGAAAGTTCAAAGACGTTCCTGAATCGTCTGAACAATGCAATCTCTTCCTCATGCAACAGCTCATACGTTGACATGCCCAGCGCAACCGGACCAAGAGAATGCCAGTAATAGGTGAGTGAAGATGCCGATTCGAGAAATGAATCAATGAATACATTGGTTGTTTTCTGATATGTAATCCAATCCGGCAACTCTTTTTTGCTGATGGTGCGAATGAATACTTCACCGGCGCCTTTCAGCATCTGTTGGGCGAATTCATTGTGCAGCGGATGATTCCGGTATTCCGTTTCTGTAAAAACAGTCTTGTCGTGCTTTGAGTAATATTCGAAGTTGAGGTAGATTTCTTTCTCTTCATGAAAAATCGCCGTTTGCACATTGCGTATTGCTTTCACGCCCAGGGTTGTCAGTTCCTTACTGATGGTCTTGCAGATTTCGAGCATGTCTGCAGGTTGATTCATACCTAAGGCAATGGCGCGGACCTTTTCCAGTGATGCTTCGATGTCGAGTTCCCGCTGTTGTTGCTTCAGTGTATCCTCCAATAAGGCACGCTCACCGGCTGACAAAGGGTTTGCCTGCTGAAGCATTTTGATCAGTTCATCGAGTGGCTGTTTCATTCCTGTGGATGAAGGTGAGTCGGTCATGTGTTATTACAGGAAGCAGGGTGCAGGATTAATCAACCTTTGTATTACCGTGTACCATGCTGCTGCGGGCGGTGAAGCAATGAAGTTATGATTTTCGCTGACAAAAGACAGCTATTGTTAACGTCGCATGTTTCAATGACCGGAAATGTGGTTATATGAACTGGCATTCAGCTCATGAGCGGCAGCTAATATCTCAGCTTAAAACAGAGAAGGGGCAAATCGCACTGAATAGTGATGACTAAAAAAGTCCGGATGCATTTGTATCCGGACATACAATATCCTCCAACAGGTTCAGGATTACTTTCACGCTGCGGAGATATGCTTTGTTAGCATGCTGAAAGATGCGATGACTGTTTTTCCGCAGCTGTTAAGCTATTCCACAGCAATTTTTTTCATCATCACCACATTGTTTAACCATGCCTTCAGGAGGTAAATGCCGGGTGTGAGATCAGCAACGTTTATAGTGATTGCATGATGTCCCTGCGAAACATTTTCCTGCAGCAATGTTTTCAGTTGTTTTCCTGCGGCGTCATATAAAATGATCTGCAGGGCACCGGCTGACGCTGCTGTAAAATCGACCGTAGCCGTTGACTGGCAGGGGTTAGGATATACCATAAAGCCTCCGGTGACATTATGCAGCATAGGGCTGTTACTGATCACTTCTCCTTCCGCATCATATAGTAAGACCACATCTGCCTCCGTCAGCACTTCATGAAAAATATGCAAATTTTCGAGCAATCCTTCAAAGTGATAGGCTGTGCTGAAATCATATCCTCCCCACGTTTCATCATCCCACAGTGTGCCGGCTCTTGACTGATTGAAGCCAAGGGCGAATTCATTGGTTACGTCAGGCAACAGGCCGCCGTACTTCAAACCTACTGTTGTTGATTTGGGATCAGCTATAGGCCAGAGATCAAAGTCCTGCGCAAACATCAGTTCACCGTTGATAAACATGCACCCTACTTTTGTCAGGCTGTTATAGACGCAGGTAATATGCGCCCATTTATCCTTCAGCAACGATGCCAGGCCGCCGCTGGCGGTGAGGTCTTTGCAATAAATCCAGCCCTGCCAGCCGCCATTATCTTTGGTTTTTCCATCTGCAGCGAAATAGAGGTCTTCAGACGCTGTAGTGCCGTCTGCCAATTCATAGCTGGCAGCAAGCTTGCACCAGTTAAACTGTGCAGCGATTTCAAAATCGAAGCCATGGTATGCGCCAAGCCCGAAGATCCAGTGATTACGCCCTTCATGATTGGCAGATGATGCATTCACCCAAAATGAAATGGCAAAGTCATGGGAGTTCATGAGTGTGTCGGTGGCGGGAAATTCCACGATGGAGGTATTGCCGTTGAAGCTTGCCGCTGTACCTTCCTCAGGATTGTAAGAGGTGGCATACTGCAAGTCAATCTCTGCTGAAGCCATCATGCCGCTTATCTGCTCCACGGTGTTGTTTTCGAAATTCCAGTAAGCCACTTCACCGGCAGGCACGAATGTTCCGGCAGTTGTAAAATAACGGTTGATGAGGGGCGAATGCGTACCATTAGTGCCGGTAAGCCCGGTTTCAAAATGCAGCTGATAACCGGTTCCATAAGCCAGCAGATGCGGCGGATCAATAGTGATGGTATTGCCGGAAACATGGATGGAGCAGGCAGCGGTATTTCCGTCATAGCTGCGGATCAGCCATATGTTTTCACTGTTGGCGGAAGCGGCATCCACGGCGGTGGAGAAAACAGCGGTAATGGCGGAAGCAGGATCAATACCGGTTGCCACCGTATCAACATTCAGATTGGCGTCACCTGCGGTTAAGGTCAGCAGGTCAAAGGTCGGGTCGGCCGGTAAGGTATATTCCCAGCAGTCATTGTATTCGTTCCATGCATAATCGAGTCCGGTAACCAGGTAACCTTTGTTGCCGATGCCAAAGCCAACGGCAGCACACCGCTGAACATTTCCCGCATCCGTTTTTTGTGTCCAGGTATTCAGTGACGGATCATATTCCCAGAAATCATTCATATAAGCAGTAAGCGCTCCGGTACCAGCATATCCTTTATTGCCGATCTTAAAACCGACAGCAATCCAGCGTTGTTGTCCGCCGAAGTCTGCTTTTTGCAGCCAGCTGTCTGTAGCAGGATTATACTGCCAGCAATCTTTCAGGTATTGAGCGTAGCTAAAGTCAGCGCCGGTAGTCACATAACCATATTCGCCGATGCTGAATGCCACAGCCGACATTCTGCCTGCTGCCGGCAGCGATGCTTTTGCCGCCCATGTATCAGTAGAGGGATTATATTCCCATAAATCATTCCGGTAACCTCCGTCATAACCGGTACCGAGATATCCTTTATTGCCGATACTGAAAGCGATGGCACAGCTGCGCGCGGTTCCCGGGAAAGGAGATTTCTGTATCCATATATTGTTTTCGGGACTGTATTCCCAGAAGTCATTCATGTTACCGGCGGTTTCGTTCCATCCTGTTCCGATGTATCCTTTGCCGGCAATACTGAAACCCACGGCCATGCAGCGCATGGCGCCGCCAACATCTGCTTTCTGCGCCCAGGCATTGGTTGCAGGATTGTATTCCCACAGATCGTTGTAAAAATGATAGATGCCATCATCCTTCATACCTGTTGCCAGGTAGCCTTTATCGCCGATGCTGAATCCGATGGCATAGTATCTTGCTGTTCCGCCGAAGTTTGCTTTTTGGATCCAGGTGCCTTGCGCGGATAGCCCTGTTACCAAACTTGTAAGCAGTATGGTTAGTAAAATTATTTTCGTTTTCATGGTATTTGAATTTAACTGCATGAAGTAATTTCCTGATACGGTGCTGTTTTCATTTTATGATAGAAGACGTACCAGATGATCATCGTCAGCGCCGCGGTAATAAAAACTGTTGTACGGCTTTTCATCGCCCGGAATTTTCATTAACAGCCTGCACAAAGGTCAGATACGGGAGGTCTGAAAAAAATGATCTGCATTAGCTTTAGTAAATACTTTCATGGTAATTCAGGAAAGGAAAACAGCGCCATGCAGAAACAGCTATTTGCACGAAAGTGCACTGCCGCATTCGCTTATGACGAATACGGCAGTGCATAGAAACTGAATAGTGCTGAAATACTATCAGCGATAAACTATTGCAGCAAAACTACCTTCCTGATAAGGATTTCATCATTGGCATGAAACTTCAGAAGGTAAACACCAGGTGAGATATGATTGCAATTGAGTGTTGTGTTGTGTACCCCCGCAGAACAATTTTCATCTACTACCCGCTGTACTAAATGCCCTGCAGCATCAAATATATCAATCTGCACGATTGCAGCTTCAGGTATAGCATAGGAAATGGTGGTACTAAAATGAAATGGATTGGGACTGATATTGAAACAGGAATCAGGTGTGATTTTGATAACTGAAATTGTTTTGGAATAGGAAAAACTTCCATTGAAATCTGTTTGTCGCAAGCGATAGTAACTGATGTTGTCATATGGATCTTCATCGGTGTAGGCATATGAATTTTGATGTGTTGCATTGCCGGCACCGTCAATAAATGCGATGGATTCAAATGTTTTCGCATCGCTGCTTCTTTCCACTGTGAAATAATCATTGTTCAGTTCCGATGCTGTTGTCCATTGCAAAAGATTTTGATGGCCGTGATTTGTTGCAATAAAATCAATCACTTCGACGGGCAGCGATGTGCAGGCTGTCAGCCCTGTGATTTTACGGATACGGTTATTGACGTTGTCTGCTATAATCAAAGTGCAATTGGCCAGCAAAGCCAGCGACCAGGGTGCATTTAGTTTGGCCAGTTCAGGAAGACCACCGTCTCCCGAAAAGCCTGCCGTTGATCCGGCAATAGTACTGATGATGTTGGTGCCGGCAGTAATTTTCCGGATACGGTTGTTACCCTGATCAGCGATGTAAACATTTCCGGATTCATCAACGGCTAATCCCTGCGGCCCGTTAAATTTAGCTGCTGTCGCAACGCCAAGATCACCGGAAAATCCTGCTGTGCCGGTGCCTGCAATCGTAGAAATGATGCCTGTGCTCAGTGTTATCTTTCGCACTTTGTTGTTACCGCCATCACCTACATAAATGTTGCCTGCCGCGTCCACGGCGATACCTGCCGGATAATTCAGCTTTGCTGCAGTGGCCGGACCGCCATCGCCTGTCGCACCTGCAGTGCCGGTGCCAGCAACGGTGCTGATGATGCCTGTATTGATGGCGATCTTTCTGATCTTATGGTTGTAGCAATCGGCGATGTATAAATTGCTTTCTGTCACATCAAACGCCATGGCCGCCGGATAATTTAACCTGGCACTTGCAGCACTTCCGCCATCACCTGTTGTGCCTGCACTTCCGTTGATGCCGGCGAAGATGGTGATGATGCCGGTGCCGGCTGCTACTTTGCAAATGATGTTGCTGCCTGCATCGGCGATATAAATATTGCCGGCTGCATCAGGAACTACTCCCAGTACATACCAACTGAAAGTGGCCGAAGTGGCTGGTGTTCCGCTACCGGCAAAGAATCCGGGTGCAATGCCCGGTTTTCCTGCAACAGTACTGATAATGCCTGTGACTGCATTTATTTTTCGAACGCAGGCATTGGACATATCGGCTACATAAATATTTCCTGCCGCATCCAGTGCTACGCCTGCCGGGTAATACAATTTGGCAGTAACTGCAGCTATGCCATCACCATTGTAGCCACCGATGCCTGTTCCGGCAACTGTAGATATTATCTGCGCATGGCAAATACTTCCGTGTATCAATAAGCCGGTAAATAACAGTATGTGAATCAGCTTTTTGATTGCATCCTTTTTTATTGTTTGATGAACCTTGCCTGATAATTTGTAGGTGGAGCATTTATGCTGAAGAAATAAATTCCGTGTGTTAATGATGAAATATCCACCGTGCCGCCGGAGTTGCCTTTGAACATAAGCTGTTGCTGACTGATTAAAATTCTTCCCGCCATGTCTGTTACCTGCACCGTTATGTTTTCATCTTCTTCAAAAAATACATCATAGTATAAAACGCTGCTGGCCGGATTCGGATATACATTGACATAGAAGGGTTCGAAATTTTTTACTGCCACAATGTTTGAATAAGTAACCGTTCTGTCAAAATCAATTTGCTTCAACCGGTAGTAACTGATGCCTGAACATGGTTTTTCATCCACTAAAGAATAGTCATGCTGCTGCAAAGAAATACCCGCACCTTCCACATTGCCAACCGAATCAAATGTTTCCGCATCAGCACTTCTTTCAACTATAAAGTAATCGTTGTTCATTTCCGAAGCAGTTGACCAGGAAGCAAGCACTGTTTTATTTGAAAGCAGTTTTGCATGGAAGGAAATTAATTCTACCGGCAGTGATGTGGTCAATGAACTGCAGATAATATTTGCCGTAACAGTTCCGCCTGTTCCTATTGACAGAGCGGCAGCACCTGTGGGCAATGCTGTTGCAGTAGTTCCATAGGCGATACTGCCGGTGGTTACTCCAGAACCTGTTGTGATCAGAGATGTTATATCTGTACCGCAGCAAACACTGTTTCCGTTAACATCTGTTTTGATCAGGATGCCTTTGTTGCCAAAGCTGCCGGTGTAGCCTGCAATTACGTAACCTCCGTCAGCTGTTTGTTTAACATCCATCCCACGGTCTGTGGTGCCGGGATTGAATGCTTTGGCCCATAGCAACGAACCCGTACTATTGGTCTTTATCAGAATGATATCTCCGTTGGATGTACCGGTAATGACGAATCCGCCATCACTTGTCTGACAGACGGCATTACTCATACCACCATTATAGCTGAAGGTTTTGCCCCACAGTGCCGCACCGCTGGCATTGGCCCTCACCAGGAAAATCCCGTTGGTGGTGGAGTTACCTGTCATGATAAATCCACCATCGGTGGTAGTTTGTAAATCATAACCACCACCTGTGCCAGTGCCGTAATGAAAGGAATTTGACCACTGCACGGCACCGGATGCATTTACTTTTATCAGGTCAAAGGAACCTCCCATATTGTAATCGCCACCCGGCGACAGCAGTGCATAGCCGCCGTCGCTCGTTTGCCGGACAGCCCTTGCTTCTTCTGTGCAGCAGATGGCTCCTCCATTGGAACCATAAGAATACTTCCAGGTCACATTGCCATTGGCATCGAGTTTCATCAGATAAGGAACTGTATATCCTTCCATCTGTGGCCCATATACAATGTAACCTCCATCAGTGGTTTGCTTAACAGAAAAAGCCCATCCTCCCCAGGCAAAGATGCTGGCATAACAATCATACGTCTTGCTCCATTGAATGGTGCCATCTGAAGTGGTTTTAATAAGCATAGGACGTGTATAACATGAAGAACCGGAAGGGCTGCAACCATTGTCGACACCGCCGGCGATAATGAACCCGCCATCTGCAGTATTCTCATGCCGGAGCACATGATAATAAGCATTGTATTGCATCACCCCATAGGATTTCTGCCAAAGTATGCTGCCATCAGGATTAACATTGGTTAAAAAGATATCAGCGGTGTTGAGATAGACAACAGAAGGGTAATAATCGCCTGGATTGGTATTGCTGCTTCCTGCATTCCCCAGGACAGTATAACCGCCTGCCGGTGTGAGCTGCACGGAATAGATTGCAGACTGATTGGCTTCACCAATAGTTTGAATAAAGGAGGTGGATGCTGAATTACACGGTGCTGTAATGGTGATATCGCTTCCGTTATCGGTTCCTGTGAAAGCGACAGCAGAACTCTTTATCCGAACCCTGTAATATCCCGATGCAACTGCTCCGCTCGGTATAGAAGCCAGTATAGTTCCACTTCCTGCTGTGGATGTCAGCGTACCAAGCACCGTAACGCCTGAAGTGAATCCACCGGAAGGATTTGATAATTCAACAGTGAAGATATTGCCTGCGTTTAAAGATGAGGTGCATGCAACCACATAAGAAACACCAATGGAGCTGTTGGCACAAAACGGTGATCCTGTGACGGTGGCAGTGATGGATTGATTGGAGAGATCGGTGCCATTGTCGTTTCCGGTTATGGCCGGAGAAGATGATTTAACCCGTATCCTGTAACCGGAGCCGATTGGCGTCGAGCTTGGTAGGGTGGCGACAATAGTGCCGGATGCAGTGGATGATAAGGAGCCGATCACCGTTGGTGTGGCAAATGATCCGGTCGCATCAGACAGTTCTGCCGTGAATACATTTCCGGCACTGAATGTATTACAGGAAGCCGGCACGCTGTATTTTACATTCACCGTGCTGCCGTTGCAAACCGTGGATGTACTCAATGGCAAAGTGGCCAATGGAGCAATGGTGAATGCGGCGGGTCCGTTGAAATTCACAATGCGCGCCTGTGTGGCGCCAAAAGTGATGTAGGTGCCTGAACCGAATGATGTACCGCACGAGGTGCTTGTTAAAGGCCAGTAAGCAGTGGTGATGATATCATTTTGTCCGGATGGCGGAGCTGCACCGAACTGCACAGTGCAACCAATGTCACCTGCATCAAACTGATCGCCTGATGACCAGAGGATTTGCCAGTTTAAATGACTCGCATATAGATTTTTAGTTACAGTAGCGGTGCTGCTGTTCGTGGTGCCTGTAAAAGAAGGATTGGAGCTGACAACCCTGATTCTATAACCGGTTCCGGTGCTGATACCTCCGGGAATCACTGCATTGATTGTTCCGCCTGATGTGGATGCTACCGAGCCGATATTCACCGGCGTGGCAAAGCTGCCGTTTGCATCCGATAATTGAGCAGTAAAAATATTTCCGGCATTAAACGCCGTACAACTGCCGTTAACTGTGTACGGAACCATAATGGATCCGCCCGGGCAAGCAGGTGCATAAGAAATGACTCCTGTGCTGATGGGCGAAACGATTGTTAAGTTGATGCCATTGTCGCTGCCGGTAATCGCCGGATTGCTTGCACTTACCCTTATCCTGTAACCACTGCCGGCAGTTATGGTGCCGGGAAGTGTGGCGCTGATAGTACCGGAAGATGTAGCCGCTAAAGTGCCGATGGCAACGGGCGCAGCAAAGGAGCCGGCTGCATCTGAAAGCTCAGCCGTGAAAATATTTCCGGCGGCAAATCCGCAGGCCGTGAAAGGCACGCTGACGGTTGCTCCCTGGCAGAGCGGAGATCCGGTGATGGTATTCGTAGCCAAAGACGTGCTTGCCTGCGATAAGGTTCCAAAGCTTGTAACACCATTCACCACTCCGGTAACTGTTTGTGAACCCGAAGCATCTTTCGTTATGATTCCGTTCACCGCAACAGGACAAAGCGCGGCTGCTCTTACAAATATGCCTGTGATCGTTATCTGATCGCAGCATGCTGTTCCTCCGCCATTACCTGCGATTGTTATGGTAATCTGCGACGTGCTCACTGTACTTATGTTGGCGCTGATAATATCAGGGGCCAATGTGCTGTAGGCACTACCGGCACCTGCAAGAAATTCAAAACCGGCAGGGCAGTTGAGTACTAAGGTGCCACCTGCCTGTGAGATATCATTTGAAGCGTTTTCCATGATTGCGATTGTGCCAAGTGCAGTATAGGAAGGGTAGGTAAGGTTGCTTAAGGTGTAAGAACTGCTGGCAACACCTCCGGTGGAGATCGTAACATTGGCAAAAATGTTTATGGGAGAAAGGCAATAGATTTGAAGAAGCACAAAAAACTGCAGCCAAAACCTGCCATGGCAGATATTTTGAATAGTTATTGTAAGTGCCTTCAATGTGTTAGCTGTTGCGGCAATCTGCCTTATCGATATCGTGTGGGAAATTTTTTTCATAGCAACTGAGGCTGAATATTCCGGCTTAACCGGAAACATCTGTAACTGAATAGCTCCTGGTTTGTACTTCCTAACATTTCATTGCTAAACAGGATATACAGAGCAGCCCAATATTTGATTCTTTCTTTCAGCATGATGCAACATTTTCAGGCGCATTTTCAGCTAAGCCAAAAATCATAAGTAGCAGGCTTCTAAAAAATGATATTCGTCATAAGAACAAGGGTGCAGGTGCGAAGCGAGGCAGAGGCCAGGTGCTATTCTTTTCAGCATCTGGGAAATTTTGCAGTGCGCTTTACATTTCGAAGAATCGCAACATGATCTTCCTGGCAGACAAGGATTGCTATAAAAACAATGAAGCCGCCCGTTGCGCACGAACGGCTTCATGCAAAAGTCAAAACTATTCCATCACCACTTTCTTCACCATCAACACATCATTGACCTGAAACTTCAGGAGATAAATTCCCCGATGAAGTCCTTCACTGCTGAGTGAAAGCGTGTGCAGCCGGAGGAAGCATTTTCATTAAGCAACATCTTCATCAACTTGCCGCTGAGGTCGTACAAAGTAATCTGCACGTGTGCATCACTTGCTGTAGTATAAGTGATCATGGCGGTTTGTTGGAACGGATTGGGGTAGACATCGAGTGAAGCGGAAACCGGTGTTTCCAATCTTAGCGCAGGTGTTGTGAATACTTGGTTGGGCGACCATTTCGAAGTAACCGGCGGCGGCGTCACGGCGCAAAATGTTCTGACACTCCAGGTATATTCCGTTGCTGGCTGCAACCCGCCAATCTTTTTTGTACTTGTGGTGGCCGTCTTCAGTACCCAGTTTTTTCTCCGGAAACTTTGTAGCGAATCACGTAGCCGGCTGCGCGGTTTACATCAGCCCAGTTGAATTTCGCTGCAGATGCAGTGATCAGGTTGTTACCGGAAACTCTATAACGACCGTGCTAATATCAATCGACAGTATAATTATTCAAAGACTTTTTGAAAATATTTCAATGTCTAATTCAAGTATATTTGCAAACGATTCATTTAATTTATGCAATGAAATCTGAAACAAATTTTGTTGAGGTTGAAATAGAAAATCTCAAGCTTGACCATAGTAATCCACGACTTCCAGAGCGTTTAAAAGGGGCTTCTGATAAAGAAGTGTTAAATTGGATGCTGTCTGATGCTACTTTAATTGACTTAATGGCATCAATTTCTGAGAATGGCTTTTTTTCAGGCGAGCCAATAATCGTTATACCTGACAACAAAACATATATTGTCATTGAAGGGAATCGAAGATTAGCAGCAATAAAACTTCTTACCAACCCTGGGTTAGCAATAATTAGCCCCAAAGCAGTTGAAAGTTTATCCAACGATGCAAAAGAGAAAAATCATATTCCACATAAACTTTGGGTTTATGTAGTAAGTGAACGGAAGGAAGTAGAAAATTACCTTGCATTCCGACATGTGACTGGCGTGAAACAATGGCCGGTAATTTCTAAAGCAAGGTATCTAAACCATCTTTATCAACAAAAAAAGTCAGGTGGCCCTAGCGTTTATAAAGAATTAGCAAAAGAAATCGGAAGTAAAGCACCTTATGTAAGAAGGTTACTCACAGGATATGAAGCATTTGAAATAATTCAAAGCAGAAAATATTACAATATTCCTGAACTTGATGAAGAAAATTTTGACTTATCTTTAATTACCGATGCAATTACAATGCATACGGCATTAGCTGAATTTATGGGCATCAATATGGAGTCAGATTCTCCATTTTCGGATATCAATCAAGAAAGATTAAAAGAAGTAACTCATTGGCTTTACGAGAAATTATCAAACGGTAAAACAAGAATTGGAGATAATCGAAATCTTAGAGTCTTAAACAAAGTAATTCAAAATATTGAAGCTAGAGAATCATTTATTAGTGGAGAAAAAACATTAAAAGAAGCAGCAGAGTTAACAGATTTAGCCGATGAAAATATTAGATTGTATTTGACAAAAGCCTTGCAAAATTTAGTTGAAGCTCAAAAGATTATTCACAGAAGTTCCAACCCAGATAAAAACGACAAGAAAGTCGCAGATGAAATAATTGATTCTGCTGAACTCATAAGTCGGACGATTACAAAAAAAATTAGAGAGAAAGACAATATTTAATGGCTATGGCATACTTAAAATACCAAGACCTTAGTTTGCCCAAGCTAAATTCCGAACCTAATCATTGGGCCGACCATATTGAATTCTTCTGTTTCATTTCACAGGAAGGGAAAATCAGCGAGCAACAAATTGCGGACAGACTTTTAGATGAGAGTTCAAATAATCCACTAGTTGCAATTGAAGATGTAGCGGACGAAGATGAAATAATAGAACTGGTCACTTCTATTGCTTCTCCAGACGAATTAATTGAAGATGAGGTTTTTGATGAAACAAGCGACAATCCTGCTTTGAGAGATAAGATTTCATCTAAAATAAATTACTATTTCACATTATTGAAATCTCGTCAAAAGCACTTTGGAGATGATTATCCATTTGTTGTTTCAAATAACGACATAACTATAAAAGTAGAATTGACAATTAGTCAAACACTTTATTTGATATTACTTTGTTCATCCCTATTAAGACTTGCGACAAAAAGTGGACTTAACAGACTTGGGCATCATTTTGAAGAATTATGTGGACCAGCGTTTAAGAAATTGACTCCAAATAATACTCAAAATATTTTCTTTGGTTCAGGAGCAGGAGAATATTTAACTCCGTCTATTTCGGGAAAATTCTATGACAAAGTTTTAGAATTGTGCAATTTGCTTCATGTGGCACCAAGGACAAATTTTACAGAAGAGAATTCAGGACTTCATAATGTTGGCGATGGTGGTCTAGACTGGGTTGGTGTTTACAACTTCACAGACAACCAATTTTCACAACCGACATTTTTTGGCCAATGTGCGTGTGGCACTGATTGGATAACTAAAGAATTTGATGCTCATGAATCTAAATGGAGCAAATACGTTCAATTTGAAAATGGTTACCTAACTTATCATTTTGTTCCTCGACATTTGAGAGACGAATCCTTGGCATGGTTTAACCCACTTGACATTTATGATGTTGTTTTAATTGATAGGTATCGTATGATTGAACTATTAAAATCTGAACCTGCTTTGACAAATTTGATTACAACAACTTACAGTCCCTTTCTGCAAGAAGTAAGTCGAAACAAAATAGATTCCTTCATGTAAGGAAGAAGAAGGGCATCCGGTAACATGACCTTGGCAAGAGCGGACGTTCAGTCGGAACTTCAACCGTTTGTGTTTTTAATTAAATTGGTGCGGTGCGACAGTGAAGTGATTTTAATTGCCCGCCTTCGCTGAGACCTCAACCGGTATTAAGTGAGACGGGAACAGCACAGGTGGAAACAGATGCTGGAATGTATTACCAGTAATCTTTAAGTAAAATTCCTTCATGAGTAATACCTGTCGCGAGATAACCTTTGTTTTCGATAGCAAAAGCAACTGCCATATAGCGTCCTGATCCTGCGAGATCGCTTTTTTGTGTCCAGGTATTGAGGGCAGGAATATATTCCCACCAATCAGTTTCATAGTGCTGATAGGGCACTTCGCAGGTACCGGTATAACCTTTGTCATTTAGCGAAAATCCGGTTGCCGCAATCCGGTTACTACTATTATTAGTTTTGTTTTCATGGTATATAACTTTTAGGATATTACCTATTCAAAGTTTCAGTTATGCCTGTAGCAAAAACAATGATATTGGTTAGTTTTCACCACAATAACAGTGAAGGCAGTTTATACAATCAGGTGGTGTATTGTGATGGGCGTGTTACCGGCTTGTAACTCTGAACAACTTTTCGTTTTTTGTGAAGGAATATGAGATTTGATTTCACCATCATTCACTAAAAGAATCATCAGATGATACAGCACCTTTTGAAATACTGGTACCTGCCGATGTTACGCGGACTGCTTTTCCTTGCGGCAGGCATTTATATGATTGTGAATCCGCTCGAATCTGCTTTGGGTTTCACAGTGCTGGTGGGTTATCTTGCCATCATCGCCGGCATACTTTACCTGGTGGAGTTAATCGGGCACTGGAGTGAGATGCATCATAAAGGATGGATAGTGGCCCGCGGTGTGCTCGATATTCTGTTTGGCTGGATGGTGCTCCGTGCCGTTGTGTCATCGCTCATCATCTTCACCATCATCTTTGGATTCTGGACCATCATGTCGGGTGCAATTGCCGTGGTGGCTGCACTGGAATTCAAGCGTAAAGGACACAATCAATGGTGGCTCGGACTGTTACTGGCAGCACTGACGATTGTTGCGGGCTTGTATATCAGCATGAACCCATTGATTTCCAACCTGACGCTCATGATCTTTTTTGGCATTCAGATGATTGTGCTCGCACTCTTCGAAATCATGCTTTCGCTGCGTATCCGCAGCATGCATACAAAAGTGAAAGAGATGAGTCAGGCTGGTTGATTAATGGAAGTACTTACCTGCAGCAGCAATGCACTTAGCAGCTTCTCAATTATTATCCTGTTGCTAATTCCTTTTTATCTGTATCGTGAATTCTAAGAGTTGATAATCCCCTGCTGGAATGGATTGCACCAAAGGAAAGGTGGTAACAACATCCGTAACCTGTCCGGTAAGCGTATAGGTATCCGCTTCTTTGTAATCATTGCCATTACAGATCATCACGGGATAACCGTTGAAGAAGATACTCATCTCCGGCGACTGCTTCATCGTTTCATCAAAATCAGGCACCTTAAAAGTGAAGTTGCTTTCGGTACCACTGGTTACGGTAAATGATCCGGTGCCATCGATATCGCCATTATAATTATCAAAATGAAAAGTCCCGGTATTTAAATAGACCGTATCAATAACCGGTGCTGCGCCGGGCATAAACGGATCTGTATCATAAGCTATAAGCGAAAGC
This sequence comes from Chitinophagales bacterium, assembly GCA_019694975.1. Taxonomy (NCBI): domain Bacteria; kingdom Pseudomonadati; phylum Bacteroidota; class Chitinophagia; order Chitinophagales; species Chitinophagales bacterium. The sequence goes on along the minus strand of JAIBAY010000007.1, from coordinate 27,874 downwards.
TGCGTTAGCGTCCAGCTGCCGTCATGCTTTGCCAGGCTTTTCATAAATGTACGTGGCGGATTTTCGGAAGGATTAGCGTAAAAGAGACAACCATTGACCACAACACATATCAGTGCCAATGCGGGAAACATTTTTTTCATCCGGCAAATATATATCGCGCGGTTTGCACCGGATGAATAAAAACTGATAAAACAACAGGCAACAGGATACATAATATGCAGGGAAGTAATTTGCTGATTGAATGGATCAGCCATTTCAGCTGTCGTGTTGTTTCTGTTAACTATGCTTTGCGGTGCTGAATCACCGGCTACTGTTTTCCACTACTAAACTGTGGAGCAGGGCAGGCTTGCAGCAGATAGGCGAGGATGGAATTTCCGAAGCAGCTTATGCCTTTGAACATGCCGGGTTTTGAAGGATGTTTATTTCAATGGCCATAGTAAATCCCGTATGCTGCAAGCAGACTATCGGCTGATTTTATGCCGGCAGATCAATTGGCTGAACCGATCAGCAGTCAGTGCCCGGTTTTTCATACTTGCTTTTTTTATGATTACTTTACTTCATTAATACCATATTCCTATTTTTACGGTTCAGCATAAAATTATGGACTTCAGCAAGCCAAAAAAGATTATTATAGTGGATGATGATGACCGGTTGAACCAGGCATTGTCGGATTACCTGACACGCCATGTTCAGCACCAGGTACAAATGTTCAATACCGGTGAAGAATCCCTGAAATATATTGATGAAAGCACGGATGTCGTCATCCTCGATTATGAGTTAAACGCGAGACATAAAGATGCGGCGAGCGGACTCGAAATCCTGCAGGCCATCAAGAAACATTATCCGCGAATCCATATCATCATTCTTTCCAGCCTGGAGAGATATTCCGTGGCCCTCGAAACAATCTACAAGGGTGCGGAGCAATATGTTATTAAGGATGAAGAAGCCTTTGAGAAGATATCTTCCATGATTACCGAACTGTGATGCTTTCCGGTGCGTCTCAAGCTACCGGCTTTCACATCAGCTGTAATCCTGAGTGCAGGTAAAATCTTCTTGTACCGCTTCATAATCATATTTTTTTTCTGCGACAGATATCAGCATCCGCTTCATTTATTTTCTCCATTTTTGTTATGCTATGCCAGCCACCCGTCAGCTTGCCGCTATCATGTTCACCGATATGGTCGGCTATACCGCACTCATGCAGCAGAATGAACAGCTGGCCGTGCAGAAAAGAGACCGCAGCAAGCAGATTTTTGAATCTATGCTTGCCAAGTATGACGGAAAAGTGCTGCAGTTTTATGGCGATGGTACAATGAGTATGTTCAACAGCGGAGTGAATGCCGTGAGGGCCGCAGTTGAAATGCAATCACTCTTCCTGACGGCGCCGAAGATTGATGTCAGGATCGGCATACATACCGGCGATGTGATGACAGATGAAAACGGCGTGTATGGCGATAGCGTAAATATTGCCTCACGCATAGAATCACTATCTACGCCCGGCGGTGTTTTCATCTCCGAAAAACTGTATGATGAAGTAAAAAATACCGAAGGCATCACTACCAAGCCACTGGGTTATTTCGAGCTGAAGAATGTGAAACAACCGATTCAGGTATATGCCGTGACCAACCCGGGACTCATGGTGCCTTCGAGAGAGGAGATGACCGGCAAAACAAAAACTGCGCTGAACGGCATCGCCGTATTGCCTTTCGCCAATATGAGTTCAGATCCGGAAAATGAATTCTTCTGTGATGGCATCACGGAAGAGCTGATCAATGTGCTGGCGCAGGTTGATGGGCTCCAGGTTACATCGCGCACCTCGGCATTTGCTTTTAAGGGTAAGCAGGAAGATGTGCGGGAAATTGCAGCGAGGCTGAATGTACAGAAAGTGATTGAAGGCAGCGTACGCAAAGCGGGCAACAAAGTGCGCATCACGGCGCAACTCATCAACGCTTCTGACGGTTATCACTTCTGGAGTGCCAATTATGACCGCGACCTGGAAGATATTTTTGCCGTGCAGGATGAGATTGCCAGGAACATCGCCAATAAACTGAAAACCAACTTTGCCACTGAGCAACATGAGTCGCCGCTGGCGACAGCGCCCACGAAGAGCCTCGAGGCTTATAAGAAATACCTCGAAGGTGCTTACAACTGGGATAACCTCGACCCAAAGGTGCGCAGCCATTCCTTACAATTGCTGCATGAAGCGGTTGCGCTGGATCCTGATTTTGCCAATGCACATGCTGTGCTCGCCAACATCTACCTCTTTCCGGGATATGTGAGTGACGTTCCGGCGGAGGAAGTGGTGAGGAGGTTTCATGAGCATGCCGAAGCTGCCATCCGTTCACAGCCCGCCAATCCTAAAGCGCTCGTGGCGATGGCAAGCGTGAAGTTTCATGAATGGGACTGGCAAGGCGCCCATGCGCTGCTGATGAAAGCGAATCAGATCAATCCCAGTGAGCCTTCCTGTTACTTTATGCTTGGGGAATATTATGTGCTGGTCCTGGACAAAAAGAAGGCGGCAGCCGTAGCGATGCGCATTGCTGAAGTGGATCCGATGAGCCCGCGCTCTCTTGCCGAATCAGGGAGAATTTTCCTGAGCATCGGCGACAATGATAAAACCCTGGAGATGGCGGAGCGGTCGCTGGCACTTAACCCGCATAACTTTCTTGCCCTGCAATTGAAAGGGTATGCCTTAGTGAAGATGGGACAAACCGCAGCAGGCACCGGTATTCTCGAAGAAAATCAAAAGATCGCCGGTGACCATCCGTATGTGCTGGCAGGCCTGGCCTCTTGCTACGGCTATGCCGGCGAACTTGAAAAGTTAAAAGTGGTGATGGCAAAGTTCAAAGCCATTTACGATCAGCAACCCACACCTGATTTCGGATTGTTTTACGGCTACATGTGCATGCTGCAGGGTGATCTGCAAAGCTTCTATCATTATTTTGACATAGGCATCGAAGCCCGCTCCACCTATGCACTGCAGATGTATGGCGATGATTTCTGCAAAGCGATCTGGCACGATGAGTATATACGAAAGGTGAGGAAGCAGTTTGATTTACCGGTCTATGACTGATGCCTCCCTCTATCGCCTGCTGCTTTCCGTTACGAATGGATCCATTATGATTGTTTTGCCAGCTCCTTCGCATCCTGTATGGCCGGACTGCTCACCTTATGAACCGGTTTCACCGAATGCAGGTACTTCCAGATCGCTTTCAGTTCCGTATCGTTCAGATGTTTGAATTGTCCCCATGGCATGATGGATTCTTTGATAACATATCCCTGAGAGAAGCGTGTCTTGAAGAGGTCGTATGTCCAATAATAGATGTGTCCCGTCTCCGGGTCAGGTGTCAGGTTGGGCGAAACGAGCATCTTCGATGGATCGCTCTGCAATGGCTCCACCGGTCCGCCGGCAAGCGGTTCCCCTTCATATGCGCCGGTATTCATGTTACGGTAGGTATGGCATCCTTTGCAGTTGCTCACCGACTGCGCAATGTATTCACCATAGGCAACGGTGGTATCGGGCATCATGGATTTTGGTGGCGCCTTTTCCGGTGCAGATGGGCGGATAAAAAATGCCATGATAGCTTTGCCGAAGAGGTTAAAGTCATTCTCCGGCACCTTATGGGCAACCGCTGGAACGGTCCGGAGATAGGAGATGATGGCAGTTAGGTCTTCGTCGCTCAGATTCTGAAATTCCATGGCAGGAATCAGGACGGTACCATCGCGCTTTACGCCATATCGTAAGGCACGCGCTATTTCCTGATCGGTATAACTGCCTATGCCGGTTTCCTTATCGCTGCTGATATTTTTGGAGTAGAATGCTCCGCCGGGAAAGATAAAAGGAAAGCCTCCTCCGGCCAGCTGTACCTCCTCACCATTCATCACCAGCATAGAATCGCCGGGTTTGAAATGACACTCCACGCAATGTGCCGTTGCCACCACGAGGTGTTTGCCGTGTGCGATCACAGCACTGTCGGTGGAAGCATGCAGATCAGGATAAGGTGCCGTATAGGTTTTGTTGTACAGAAAATAACCGGTAATGAACAAGCCAAGTACAATAACGCCCAGTGCGATGCCCGTCCATTTGAGAATTTTAAGCAGTGTTTTCATGGTTGCATTGTTTGAGGTGGTCGAATATAAATAAAAAGTATTTTGAAAATGATATGCCGTTCATTGATTCCGATACATTCAGCGATCTGAAGGCCATAAACAAACTTGCCTTGTCAGTGTTGCTAACAGGCCATAAACAGGCAGGATAAAAGCAAATTGAGGAGTGAAGACATTGCTTCAGGATTAATTTATTTGGTCGCGTCAATCAAAGCATTGATTTCGGGTAAAGAACTGCTTCAGCTTTCAGGCAGCAGGATATTGTATCAGTCGTATGTATGCATGATTCTCCTTAAGCAAATCCTGCATTACAAATCTGTTTTCATTTGCATGCAAGCTGTGTTTATGATTTATGGGAGAAAAAAGCAAGTTCCATCACAGTGATAATTCAATTCTTAAAACTAAGTTTATGCAGAGGGATGAGTGTCCGGAAGTTGGCAGAAACGGGTACTGACAGGTTTTTCAAAAAGGTATGCTGTATGATATCTTCGTGTGCTTCATGCGTATCAGCTGAGAAAATAAAATTGGTTATGTAAAAAGGATTGCCTCAACAACAGATTGTATGAGTACGGTCCAAAAAAACATACACAATTGCAACTTGTGAATTTGTTACGGTCGGGGTTCATTGAAGAGAATAAAGATTTCTATATTAGTCAATTCATCCCAAAGCAACCCATGCAACATCACGAGAGTATGAAACTTGTTTCAAAGATCACTGCGGCGGGATTCGTGCTGAGCTTCCTGCTGAATTGCACAGCCCCGTTCTTTCCGGTGGATATGTCGCAGAATCCGCCTTATTATCCTAAAATCGTATTGATACTACAATCGCTTGCTGTCGCCCTGGTGATATTTTCCTCCACGCTGATGGGGCTGAAGCTAACAGAAGAAAAGAAGACATTGGCGGCAGCCGGTTTCACCATGTATGCGATAGCCAATGGTATCAGCCTCGTGATTTATTTTGAGATCCGGCAATTCACCATTGAAGAATATGAAAAGGTGTATGACATCTTCACCAGCGCGACAGCACTGATTGTTCCTTCCTGCCTGCTGCTTGCCTTTTATGAGGATTTCCCGCGCTGGCTGAGCTATCTGCCGCTGTTTAGTTGTATCTTTTATATCGCCCCGCTTGTAATGTATTACGGCGGTTCCAGGGAGTATAGCTTAATGGATGTGATATCCTTTATCGGTTATATGCTGCTGAATATTGCGGCCTTATTTTGGGCGATTTACATCTGGAAAAGTGCGGGCAAAGTCAGTGAACACGACAAACCGAAATAATTTCAGCAGCTGTGTTTGCCATTAATATACACACTAAAGTGCCTGCTTTCTCAGCTATTGAATAACTGCTCGATCTCCGCTTTTCTTTTACCCGGTGATTCCCTGCGATGGTGATATTCATTGGTATGATGATCGTAAGTGTAGTCACTTTCCCATTTTGCAGTGCCCGTTGCAATCTTTTCAATGGCTGCAATGATGTAATCTATTTCTTCATCACTCATCACCGGGTGGAGTGACAGGCGCACCCATCCCGGCTTTTCGGAAAAATCACCATGGTCTATCTTATCGGTGATTCTTTTTGACACATCCGGAGAAACATGGAGCAGGTAATGTCCATAGGTACCCGCACAGGAACAGCCTCCCCGTACCTGTATGCCATATAAATCGTTGAGTAGTTTCACCACCAGGTTGTAATGCACCGCATCAATATAAAATGAGATAACACCGAGTCGTTTCCGGATATGTGATGCCAAAATATGCAAGTGAGGAATCGCGGATAATGCATTACAAATGCGCTCCGTGATGATGGCTTCACGGGCAGACATAGCCTTCGGATCCATCTGCAATTTCAGGTCCATGCACAAGGCTGCTTTGATGGTTTGCAGAAAGGCCGGTGTACCTCCGTCTTCGCGGTCTTCAATAGAATCAAGAAAGCTGTGGCCGCCCCAGGGATTGGTCCATTTCACCGTTCCGCCGCCAGGTTGATCAGGTACCCTGTTATGATAAATGGCTTCATTGAATATCAGAATGCCCGGCGTTCCGGGTCCTCCCAGAAATTTATGCGGCGAAAAATAAATGGCATCCAACTGTTGTAACGGATTTTCCGGATGCATATTGATGGATACATAAGGTGCGGAGCAGGCGAAATCAACGAAACACCATCCGCCGTGGCGATGTATCACTTCAGCTATTTGATAGTAAGGCGTCTCGATGCCGGTTACATTGGAGCAGGCCGTGATCGCTGCATACTTAATAGGACGATGATTATGCCGCTGCACGGCTTCTTCAAACAGCGATATATCCACCATGCCTTCTTCATCCGGTGGAACAATGACCACATCGCAATACGATTCTTCCCAGGATGTCTGGTTTGAGTGGTGCTCCATGTGGGTGATGAAGACTACAGGTTTCAACTCGGGTGGCGCATGCAGAAAAGGCACCCATTGTTCCGGTATTTTTAAGCCGAGTAAACGCTGCAGTTTGGTTACAGCACCTGTCATGCCCGATCCCACCGATAATAGTGCATCATTGTTGGAGGCATTAACGTGCGCCTTGATGCGCTTCTTTGCTTCCTGGTAAGCCAGTGTCATGCTTGTGCCGGTGAAGTTGGTTTCGGTATGTGTATTTCCCAATACCGGACCGAACCCATTCATTATTTTTTCTTCGATAGGCTGATAAAGGCGTCCGCTGGCAATCCAGTCTGCATAGAGCAGCTTTTTTTTACCATATGGTCCATCGAATTCAAAATCGAGGCCGATGATATGTTTCCGGAAGTTTTCGAAATGTTTTATGGCGGGTTCCGCTGTAATCAGTGGCATGATGCTTCTGTTGAATGAAGTCTAAAGCTAAAAAAATGAGTGGTATGTAATAATGATTTTTGCCGGAAAGGGCAAAGAAGCCAATGCAGCTTATACCTGCAGGTAGCAACGTTGTATCGGCACAGCATTGTTGCTGTTCAGCACAGTGTTTTAATCTGAAAGGAAACGGGACTGTGTAAATCAGCGCTGGCAAGATGAAAGTAAATAGTCTGCTGACCATCAGGGGAGGCATACATCTTCGAAGTCAGAATTCCGGGGCTGTCCTATGCCGGAATAAATTCCTCTACCACACTATGCACTGAAACCTTTCGGCTGATATGTCCCGTTATCTCTTCCATGCCTTGTAAACGAAGCAGGTCGCGCACATCAGACAATGCTTCTACAATTCTGAAGGTGATGCCGCGTTGCTTCAACTCATTACTCAGCTGCAGCAGCATTTTTGATCCGGAAACATCAACGGCAGGCGAGGCGGACAAGTCGAGGATTAGCAGCCTGCAACGATTGGTCTCTTTATCCAGTTTCTGTAAGATGTCTGTTTGAATATAGCCGGCATTGAAGTAAAGAATGGATGATTCCACCCTGAATATTTTAATGCCTTCTATTTCCTGGTTGTCGGGATGCCGACGGATATCGGAATACCGATCAGTGTTTTTGATACGGCCAAGCACTGCCACATTCGGTGTGGCTGTTCGTCGTAAGAGGAAAGCAATAGACATCAGGGCCGCAATCATCACTCCTTTGAGTATGCCGAAGACCAATACACCGGCAATAGCAATCATAGCAACAGTAAATTCAAGCTTGCTTAGCCGGAACAGATGCCGAAGTTCTTTCACTTTAATCAGGCCAGCTACAGCATGTATCACAATCACTGCCAGCAGCACTTCCGGCAGATTTTTCAGAAGACCGGTGCAGAAAAGCAACAACACAGCGAGTGTAGCAGAACAGATGATCAGCGACATAGGTGTTTTAGCACCTGACTTTTCATTTACCGTTGATTGTGACAGGCCACCGGCGACAGGATAACCACCTGCGAAAGCCGCTGCAAAATTTGCAGCACCCATCGCCAGTAATTCCTGTCGCGGATTGATGTTATAATTGTGTTTTATGGCAAAGGTTCGTGCGGCGGAAACAGTTTCAATGTATCCCATCAGGAAGCAGGCAAAAGCCAGTTCGAGCACGCCATCTACATCCTGCATCCGCAAAGAGGGCCGCGCAATGGATGGCAATCCGCCCGGAATTGCACCTGTAATATGAATGCCCAGTGATGAGAGCGGCGTTACTGATACCACAGCGATGGAAGCTATAACTACTAAAAGCGAAACCGGTTTTCCGGGAAACAATTTATCACCTGTAAGCAGCAGGGCCAGCGCGGCGATTGCGAAAGCAAAAACGGTCCAGTTGATGAGGGGAAGTTGCTGCATGAGCAACATGATTCGCTCAAAAAAATTGGAGCCTCCGCCTTTCACTCCGAAGATTTTAGGTAGCTGTGTGGCCGCAATAGACAATGCGGCACCTGCTTTAAATCCCAGCAGGATGCTTTCGCTGATGAAATTAACCAGGCTGCTCAGTTTAAAAATGAAGGCAATTGCACAAAAGGCTGCAATCACCAGTGCCGTGAGACCTGCAATAGCGGCCCACCGGCTGAGGTCGCCGCCGGAGAGAACGGCAACTGTTGTTCCAACCATCAGCGATATCGCAGAGGTTGGGCCGACGGCAACATGCCTGGCCGTCGTGAAGAGGGCAAAGAACAACCCTGCCCCCAGACAACAATAAATACCGGCCTGAACCGGAAGCCCGGCAAGTGTTGCATACGCCATCGACTCTGGCAAAACAAAAGAAGCAAGCGTAATACCGGCAAGCAGATCTCGGGAAAGAAATTTCCGATCATACAGCGGAAGCCACTCCAGGATGGGAACTACAGCACGCAAACGGCCGTGTTTCAGGTGTACGGATTCAGCATTAAATGTTGCATGTTCGTTCATCGGAAATAATATCTACAGCGATTGACATTAATAAATGAAGAGTTGATCATCGACTTTTGCATGTTACTCGCAATTGGCGGTGGCTGTAAACATCTTGCTGACTGTTGCCATGAGTGCCGGTGCTGTTGAAAGACACGCCGCTGATGGACTTTATTTTTCGGCCAGCAATAGTTCCTTGGCAGCGGCAATCTCCTTCATTTTTGCTTCATCCACTTTCGGATAGTGCAGATCCATGCCAGCAAGGGTATCAATAATTGACGCGGCGACTATGACACGGGTGTACCATTTATTATCAGCGGGAATTACGTACCAGGGTGAATGTTTGGTGGCAGTCTGCTGAATCATTTTTTCATATGCATCCATGTATTCGTCCCAGTAGGCACGTTCTTTAATATCCGATGGCGAAACTTTCCAGTTCTTATCGGCAATGTCAAAACGTTCGAGGAATCGTTTTTTCTGTTCTTTACGCGACAGATGCAGAAAGAATTTTACGGTTACGGTCCCATTCCTGGAGAGGTATTTTTCAAAGTTGCGTAACTCCTTGTAGCGATTGTCAAAGAGATCCTTATCCATGAGGTGCGGTGGAATTTTCTGATATTTCAGCAATTCGGGATGCACCTTTACTACGAGCACTTCTTCATAATAAGAGCGGTTAAAAATCCCGATGCGTCCCCGTTCCGGTAATTCCCGCTGGCATCTCCATAGGTAGTCATGATCGAGGTCCGTGGAAGTGGGCGCTTTGAAAGAAGAAACCTGGCAGCCCTGCGGATTCACGCCGCTCATCACATGCTTGATGGCGCCATCTTTTCCGGCGGCATCCATGGCCTGGAAGATCAGTAATAAACTCCAGCGGTCCTGCGCATACAGCATGTCCTGTAAGGTGGCAAGTGCTTCCACGCCAATCTGCAGTGCTTCCTTGGCCCGGGGCTTATCTTCCGAACCTAATGAACCGGTGTCGCCGGGATCAACATCTTTCAGTTTGAACTTTTCACCATCGGTGATTCTGTAAGGTGATGACAGCTCATGTGATGCTTTAATGATTTCTTTCAGTTTCATGGTAATGCATAGTTTGAATAACTCAAAAGTAGTTATTTAGAAGATTCCGTTTAATGACAACTTCCTTCCGTCAGCTATGTCTATAGCTGGCCGGACTATTCATGATTTTATCTTAAGTGCATTAAGGAAAAGTTCTTTATTGATGACGACGGAATAAGCGGCCGGAGAATAATCTCTACCGGATATTTTTTATTGAATGATTGGAATAGGGAAATACCATGCATCTGCTTACGTTTTAATGCAGTCTGTGTATTTTCCTTCAAAATGTTGCAGAAGAAATCTTATGCCGTTATTGGTTACATTGTCCATGAATATTCAATTATACAAGTCAAACATTCATCTCACAAAACATGAAAAAAATTCTGCTCTTCCAGTCAATGATATTGCTATTTTATTCGTGCAGCAATGTCAGTACTCAAAAACCTGCGCCAGCAGGCACAGCTTCGGTACAGCAGGTAAATGAAAAGCCGCTGGTGGAAAAAGTGCTGACGAAAGAAGAACAGGCAGCCCTGACACAAGACAGTGTGCTGTAACTGCGGAACGAAGGGAATGCCAGGTTCCTGAATGATAAACTGACGGCCAGGCTGTACTCGGCGCAGGTGCACAGTGCTGCAAGCGGGCAATTTCCTGAAGCGGTAATTCTTTCCTGTCTCGATTCAAGAATTCCTGTTGAAGAAGTTTTCGATAAAGGGATCGGCGATATTTTCGTGGCAAGGGTAGCGGGTAATATCGTCAATGAAGATATTTTAGGCAGTATGGAATATGCTTGTAAAGTGGCAGGGGCAAAACTGATTGTTGTGATGGGTCACTCCGAATGTGGCGCAATCAAATCTGCTGTTGAAGATGTGCGCCTTGGCAACATCGCAGCTTTAGTGAAGAAAATCAGACCGGCTGTTGACAGCACACAATGGTATGACGGTGAAAAAAACGCAAAAAACAAAGCATATCCGGATACCGTCTGCAAAAAAATGTTGAACTGACCATAAGCAACATCAGGAGCCGAAGCAAGATACTGAGTGAGATGGAGAAGCAAGGGGAGATAAAAATAGCTGGAGCACTTTATGGTGTGAAAACCGGAAGGGTTGCTTTTCTGTAAAATGATGGGGTTGATGAGAAGATATTGGCCGTTGATTAAAATCAACGGCAAGGGGCAACCTTTTTGCATTACGGCAATCTTTCTCTTTGATTTTATTTCAAAATGATCACGACAGCATAATTTACAATATTGCAATCAGTTCATACAATGACAAAAGATTATCCCCTGTATTCGATTTTAATCGGGTGAAAAGATTGCAGCAAGGATAATGTCGTCCTGTTTTGATCACAGCGAGTTGAATTCTGAATTCATTTTTATATTTGGCTTGTTAGTTGGCCTGGCAAATCAAAAGTCCGTAGCGGGTACAGATAATTTAGCAGCCATCCTGTTTAAAGTAAATCATGTGGTTAAGGGTATAGATCAAAACCATTTCACCATTGAATCCGGTGAGATCAAAAAGGCAATTCTTGATAATTTATATTACGTACAGGGACGGTCGCCTGAAATTGCTACCCTGAATGACTGGTACATGGCGGTTGCCTATACGCTGCGCGGCAGGATGCTCAGTGGCTGGATTCCTTCCTTAAAAAAACTGCACCGGTCGGGAGAAAAAATGGTTGGCTACCTCTCCGCCGAATTTCTCGTTGGCCCGCACCTTGGTAATGCATTGGTCAACCTTGGACTTCATGATGCAGTGAAGCATGCCGTTGAATCGCTCGGGCTTGATTTCAGTAAGCTGCTTCATCAGGAAGAAGAACCCGGGCTTGGCAACGGAGGGCTGGGCCGGCTGGCAGCCTGTTATCTTGATTCACTCGCATCGCTTAAAGTACCGGCGATCGGCTATGGCATACGTTATGAATTCGGCATGTTTGAACAACGGATTAAACATGGTGAACAGGTTGAAGTGGCGGATAAATGGCTGCGGTTTGGCAATCCATGGGAGTTTCCTCAAACGGAAGTTGCGTACGCGGTAAAATTCGGCGGACATACGGAAGCAATAACAGATGATGATGGCAATTACCACGTAAACTGGTTACCGGATTATGAAGTGAAAGGTGTTGCGTATGATACGCCGGTGCCGGGTTATAAGAATGATCATATCAGCTTTCTGCGGTTGTGGAAATCGGAAGCCGTGGAGTCATTTGATTTCAGTGAATTCAACCGCGGCAACTATGAGGCGGCAGTAAATGAGAAGATAAGAGCAGAGAGCATCTCGAAAGTGTTGTATCCCAATGATGAGCCTGAGGCAGGCAAGCGGCTGCGCCTGAGTCAACAGTATTTTTTTGTGTCCTGTTCGTTGCAGGATGCCATCCATATGCAAAAATTGCGTGGCCATCCGGTGAATAAGCTGCACGAGCATGTTGCCCTGCAGCTGAATGATACACATCCTTCCGTGGCTATTGCCGAACTGATGCGGCTGCTCGTGGATGAACATCAGTTTGAATGGGTGGAAGCATGGCAGGTTACACAACAGGTGTTCAGTTACACAAATCATACGTTGCTGCCTGAAGCACTGGAGACATGGCCGATGTACCTGTTTCAATCCTTGTTGCCCCGCCACCTGGAAATAATTTTTGAAATCAATCAGCGATTCCTTGATGCAGTAAAAGAACAATTTCCCGGCGACAATGAGCTGCTCTCCCGGCTTTCCATCATCGATGAAACCGGCGGCAAGGCCATACGTATGGCGCACCTGGCATCCGTGGGCAGCCATCATATCAATGGTGTTTCCGCTTTGCATACAGCGCTGCTGACAAAGGAAGTACTGCATGATTTCAATACTATTACGCCGGAAAAATTCCTGAATATCACGAATGGCGTGACGCCAAGGCGATGGATCCTGCAGTATAATCCGGGGCTCAGTGCTTTGCTGACGGAACATCTCGGCGATAGCTGGGTAACCCATCTTGAAACTAACCTGGAAAAACTTTCGAAGCTGGCGGATGATGCGGCCTTTCAAAAAAGGTGGAAGGAAATCAAACACCAAAACAAACGCGCCCTTGCCGATCAGCTGATCGTTACGACGGGCGTACTGGTTAATCCTGATACACTCTTTGAAATTCAGGCAAAGCGCATTCATGAATACAAGCGCCAACACCTGAGCCTGCTGCATATCATCACGCGCTATAACCGCATAAAGAAAAACCCAAAGTTGGAGGTCGTTCCGCGCACGTATATTTTCGGCGGTAAAGCGGCGCCCGGATATTTCCTCGCAAGAATGATCATTAAACTCATCAATGCGATTGCGGCTGTCATCAACAACGACTTTGATGTGGCAGGCAGAATGAAGGTTGTTTTCTATCCTGATTTCAATGTAAAAAACAGTGAATGGATCTACCGTGCTGCTGACCTTTCGGTACAGATTTCTACAGCAGGTAAAGAAGCATCAGGAACGGGAAATATGAAGTTTGCCATGAATGGTGCACTCACGATCGGAACACTGGATGGCGCCAATGTTGAAATGCGCGAAGCAGTTGGGAATGAAAATTTTTTCCTCTTTGGCCTCAGTAGCGCTGAGGTAGCGGCTATGCAGTCAAAGGGTTACCGGCCACGCGACTACTATGAACAGCATGCCGAACTCAGGGAAGCGATCGATACCATTCAGCAAGGAATTTTCTCCGGCGGTGATGGCAAGGTATTTCAGCCGTTGGTGGACTCATTGCTGAACCAGGATCCTTACCTGGTGCTCGCCGACTATGAAGCATTCGTCAAATGCCAGGAAAATGTTGATGCCATCTATCTGCAGCAGGAAAAGTGGCTGATGATGTCTATTCTCAATGTAGCTGCGATGGGTTATTTTTCATCCGACAGGTCGGTGCGTGAATACTGTGAAAAAATATGGAACGTGAAGCTGAGCAAAGATTAAATGTGAACGGGATGCCTGCGAAGATAGCTGGCGGGTTTACCTGCGAAAGAGGACTATCGCATCCAATTGGTGCCACACTGGCAGAGGGCGGCGCCAACTTCTCCCTGTTTTCAAAAAATGCCCTTGCAGTTGAGTTATTGTTTTTCCGCGAAGCGGATGATGTGGAACCTTCGCAGGTAATTCACCTCGACAGCGTGCACCATAAAACCTATCACTACTGGCATGTGTTTGTGCATGGCATTAAGGCAGGACAGTTGTATGGTTACAGGGTCCATGGCCCGTTTGATCCCGGCAACGGTCATCGGTTTGATGGTGAAAAAATATTACTTGATCCGTATGCCAAAGCGGTAGCCGTTCCGGAAGGGTTCAGCCGCGCCGCCTGTAAAAAACGCGGTAAGGTGAGCGTACCATCCATGAAAAGCGTTGTGGCTGATCTGTCACGGTACGACTGGGAAGGCGACAAGCCACTTGAACTTCCATTCTCACAAACAATCATCTATGAGATGCATGTGGCAGGATTCACTAAACATCCCGGTTCAGGAGTTACAGCCGGAAAAAGAGGTACCTATAAAGGGCTGATAGAAAAAATTCCATACCTCGTTGATTTGGGAATCACCGCAGTGGAACTGCTCCCTGTCTTTCAGTTTGACAAAGATGATTGCCCGCCCGGCAAAGTGAATTACTGGGGTTATTGCCCGGTGAGTTTTTTCGCGCCGCACCAGGCGTATGCAGGCGGAGATGATCCGTTGCAGGCATTGGATGATTTTCGTGATATGGTGAAAGCATTTCATCGTGCAGGTTTGGAAGTGATCCTGGATGTAGTGTTTAATCATACTGCGGAAGTGGATGAGAAAGGACCGTCCTATAGTTTTCGCTGTATTGATAACAGTGTTTATTATATCCTCGACAAGGATAAATCAAAATATGCCAACTATTCAGGCACCGGCAACACACTCAATGCAAATCATGCAATCGTGCGGCGTATGATTATTGATGCCATTCATTTCTGGGTGGAAGAAATGCATGTGGATGGATTTCGTTTCGATCTTGCTTCTATTCTCTCGAGGGATGAAAACGGAATGCCGCTGGAGAATCCGCCCGTGCTTTGGGACCTTGAATCTGATCCTGTACTCGCCGGTGTCAAACTCATCGCGGAAGCTTGGGATGCTGTCGGCCTCTACCAGGTAGGAACTTTTACCGGCGATAGCTGGAAGGAGTGGAAT
This sequence comes from Chitinophagales bacterium, assembly GCA_019694975.1. Taxonomy (NCBI): domain Bacteria; kingdom Pseudomonadati; phylum Bacteroidota; class Chitinophagia; order Chitinophagales; species Chitinophagales bacterium. The sequence continues at coordinate 12,788 of JAIBAY010000007.1, read as the reverse complement.
GGGAAGTTCAGGGATGATGTACGTTCAGCACTGAGAGGTGATAATGCAACCATTCCGCGGCTCACATCACGGCTCCTTGGAAGCCCCGATATCTACCTGCCAAAGGACAGGGGCCCCGAACAGAGCATCAACTTCGTTACCTGCCATGACGGCTTTACACTCAATGATCTAGTGAGCTACAACACGAAACATAATGAAGCAAATGGAGAACAAGGCAGGGATGGGTCAACCTATAATCTGAGCTGGAACTGCGGCACAGAAGGTCCGTCGGATGATCCGCAGGTGGAATTGCTGCGTAACAGGCAGATAAAAAATTTTCTTACGATAAACCTGTTGTCACTGGGTGTTCCGATGATCCTGATGGGCGATGAAGTGCGGAGGACGCAATTCGGCAATAACAATGCATACTGCCACGACAATGAACTTACCTGGTTCGACTGGCGCCTGCCGGACAAGCATGCCGATGTGCTCCGCTTTGTGAAGATGCTGAATGATGTGAGGAACAACCGCGACTCCGCGCAAAAAAAATACAAGCTCAGCCTGAAAGAGTTGCTGGATAAGCCACTGGTAACCTGGCATGGAGTGAAACTGCATCAGCCTGACTGGAGCGATGCTTCGCACTCCATTGCCGTTACAACTTTGTCCATCGGCGGATCGGTTGAAATTCACTATATGTTTAATACCTACCACGAAGCTCTTGAATTTGAGATTCCACCGGTACATGAAACAGCAGGGCAGGGATGGAGACGCTGGATTGATACTTCACTGCCTTCTCCTAATGATATCTGTGAATGGGACGATGCGCCATTCTATAACCAGCAAACTTGTCGTGTGGAACAGCATTCCATCGTAATTTTGTTTTCCAGGAGGAATGTAAAAACATCCTGATTGAGCGTTTTATGTATACGTCACTTTATATCACTGAACTTAATATCAACAGGAGAATATGGGTTTATCTGCCGGGTGATTATGCCATTACTGAAAAAAAATATCCGGTGTTATATATGCAGGACGGGCAGAATCTTTTTGATGTGCAGACATCCTTTTCCGGCGAATGGCAGATTGATGAATATCTTGATTCGGTGAATTTTGCCGGCATAGTGATTGGCATTGACAATGGCGGTGAAAACCGCATCAATGAATATAATCCCAATAACACCGAGGAGCATGGCATTGGATTGGGAAGAGTGTACCTGAATATTCTGGTTACCGTGCTGAAGCCATACATCGATAAAAATTTCAGGACTATGCCAGGGCCGGGTAATACGGCTATTGCCGGCAGTTCACTCGGCGGGCTGATTTCATTTTATGCGGGACTTTATTATCCCAAAGTTTTTGGTTCGATAGGCGTAATCTCTCCTTCCTTCTGGCTCGTGCCGGATTTGCTGGCGCAGATTGATGCCACGCCGCCCAACGGCCATGAACATCAGCGCTACTATTTCTATGGCGGAAGAAATGAAGGCGAAAATATGGTGGAACTGGTAGAAGCCGTCAGCGACAGCATCGGGAAAAACATGCATTGCAAAGTTGTCGTCAGCATCAGCGAAAAGGGCACGCATACTGAAAGCAGCTGGCGTAAAATGTTTCCGGCATTTTATGAATGGCTGCGGAAAAGATAAGGAAGCAGATATCATGGCATGCTTAAGCTGTATGACAAATCGCTTTGATCCATTTATGGAAAAGCTGTTAGTGATGCCACTAATGTTACCTGTTAGCACCTTACACGATTGATGCTTCATTTTCAGATTCCGGTATATGCGGAAAAATATCACTCATCCTGCACCACTCTTTCTTTTTTTGATTGTAAAACCTTCTCCTCCAGCAAAGCAGCGCATGCATTTAACTGATCGATAGTGGTTGCATATTAATGCTTCATCCTGCAAGCATCGGCGGAGTATTATCTGTTTTGAAGAGTTGACGTATCATTTCATGCCATATATTTTCTCCGTATCATTGAAGGCAAAAGACAGGAAGCATGAGCATTAAAATTCTGGTGACAGGCGGCTGTGGTTACATCGGCGGGCACACTATTGTGGCGCTGCTAAACAAAGGGTTTGATGTGGTCAGCATTGATAATATGCGACGGGGCAGAAGTTATGTGCCCGACCGTGTGAGACAGATTACCGGCAAAACTTTCCGGAATTATGAAGTGGATCTGTGCGATCAGCAGGTCACGACGAACGTCTTCAGTCAGGAAAAAGACATTGCAGGCATTATCCACTTTGCCGCGTACAAAATGGTGGGTGAATCAGTGGCTGATCCGCTGATGTATTATCATAACAACCTTTTCTCACAGGTGCATATCATGGAATGTATGCGGCAATTCCAAATTCCGCATCTCATTTTTTCTTCCTCCAGTTCAGTGTATGGAAACATAGCACGGCTGCCGGTGACGGAGGATACCTCTGTCGTGAAGCAGGAATCACCCTACGGCAGAACCAAATTCTGGGGCGAGATGATGATAGAAGACTTTGTGAAGGCATTCCCATGCTATGCCCTTGCGCTGCGCTATTTTAATCCGGTGGGATCGCATGCATCTGCACTGCTTGGTGAGCCGATGGAAGAGAAGCCACAGAACATCGTTCCTGCCATCACGAAAACCGCAATTGGAAAACAACCGGAGTTTGTCGTGTTTGGAAGCGACCTGCCTACACGGGATGGATCGTGTATCCGTGATTATCCGCATGTAATGGATGTGGCAGATGCGCATGTGCTGGCGCTTGAATTTCTGGTAAGAAAAAAACAGGAATCACCTTCTTTTTTTGATATCATTAACCTTGGTACAAGCAATGGTGTAAGTGTTTTGGAAATGGTGCATGCCTTTGAAAAGGCTACCGGCATTGCATTAAAATACCGGCTTGGCCCCCGCCGTGAAGGTGATGCAATAGCAGTCTATTCCGATATCACGAAAGCAGAGAAAATGCTGGGTTGGAAACCATCCCGTTCTTTGGAAGAGGTGATGCGATCCGCCTGGCAATGGGAACTCCGCTGCAGCGATGAAGTTTCATAACATGAATTGCTTTAGGACATGGTGCGATAGATTCGCGGCAATCTTAGCGTTCATTTTTGAGTGTAAATAAAAATTGCATCGCTCAGGATGCGGCTAATGCTTCATTAAAGTATCTGCCACACGTCATGCTGAATTTACCGTGCGTCATGTTGAATCTGCGACCCGTCATGCTGAATTTATTTCAGCATCTCATGAAGGCTCCATGCGATCGCTATTGCTGCATACCATGCTGCACTTGTTGCACGTGAATCTGAATTTGCCATACGTCATGCTGAATTTGCTGTGCATCACGCTGAATTTGCTGTGCATCACGCTGAATTTACTGTGCGTAACGTTGAATATGCGACCCGTCATGCTGAATTTATTTCAGCATCTCATGAAGGCTCCACGCGATCACTATTGCTGCAAACCATGCTGCACTTGTTGCACACGAATCTGAATTTGCCACACGTCATACTGAATATGCTGTGCATCACGCTGAATTTACTGTGCGTAACGTTGAATCTGCCACACGTCATGCTAAATTTATTTCAGCATCTCATGAAGGCTCCATGCGATCGCTATTGCTGCATACCATGCTGCACTTGTTGCACACGAATCTGAATTTGCCACACGTCATACTGAATTTGCTGTGCATCACGCTGAATTTACTGTGCGTAACGTTGAATCTGCGACCCGTCATGCTGAATTTATTTCAGCATCTCATGAAGGCTCCACGCGATCGTTATTGCTGCATACTATGCTGCACTTGCTGCACGCCAATCTGAATTTACCACACGTCATACTGAATTAGCTGTGCATCACGCTGAATTTACTGTGCGTAACGTTGAATCTGCGACCCGTCATGCTGAATTTATTTCAGCATCTCATGAAAGCTCCATGCGATCGCTGTTGCTGCATACCATGCTGCACTTGTTGCACGCCAATCTGAATTTGCCGCACGTCATGCTGAATTTACCGTGCGTAACGTTGAGTCTGCCACTCGTCATGCTGAATTTATTTCAGCATCTCATGAAGGCTCCACGCGATCGCTATAGCTGCATACCATGCTTCATTTGTTGCACGTGAATCTGAATTTGCCACACGTCATGTTGAATATGCTGTGCATCACGCTGAATTTACTGTGCGTAACGTTGAATCTGCGACCCGTCATGCTGAATTTATTTCAGCATCTCATGAAAGCTCCACGCGATCGCTATTGCTGCAAACCATGCTGCACTTGTTGCACGTGAATCTGAATTTGCCGCACTTCATGCTGAATTTGTCGTGCGTCACGTTGAATCTGCCACACGTCATGCTGAATTTATTTCAGCATCTCATGAAGGCTCCACGCGATCGTTATTGCTGCATACTATGCTGCACTTGCTGCACGTGAATCTGAATTTGCCGCACGTCATGTTGAATCTGCCACACGTCATGCTGAATCTGCCACACGTCATGCTGAATTTATTTCAGCATCTCATGAAGGCTCCACGCGATCGCAATTACATTATATCGTACTACCGTTATACCTTCTCAGATGATGAATAAAACGAGCCGTTGCACGAGATGCTATATAAATAAAAACCCTCCAGCATATCGCTTTGAATCACATCATGGTTTTCTCCGGGCACAGTTGTTGAAACGCCCGCCTGAAAAAAGATAAACTGATGCAGATCATTTTTTGACCGGTCAGTTCAAACATAATTTTGTATTGACTAAATACAAGGTTATGAAAACAAATAAATTACTCGCTATTGTTTTGTGTTCTTTGCTTTGGTTTACTGCAGCGGGAACCGAAACAGAACCGAACGATACAAAGTCGAAAGCCAATAAACTGGCACTGAATGGAAACAATACAGGCGCTGTGACGCCGGGCGGTGATGTGGACTGGTGGAAAATCAGCACCAATGCAGACGGCATGATCAGCCTCACACTCACATCCACTAATGGCGTTTATCTCAGTTACCAGCTTTATGACAACAATGGAACAACGGGGCTCAATTATATTGTGAACTATGTGAATGGCACTACAGCGCAGAATACAGACGGGCTGGCGCAGGGAACCTACTACGTTAAAGTGTATGCTACAAATATCGGTGAACAACCATCTTATACCATCTCGGATTTGCTCACCGTACCATCACAATCAAACGATTTGGAACCTAATGGTTCAAGCGTACAGGCTATCACCCTGGCGCAAAACAGTACATTAAACGGGCATGTGGGTTATTACTTTAACGCGAAGCGCGATACTGCAGATTGGTATAAAGTAACCACCAATAGTGACGGACAACTTTCCCTCACTTTGAGCTCGGGCAATGCGCATTATCTTTCTCTCTTCCTGTATGATAAAAATGGCACAACAGTTTTGAATGGGTTCAACTACGACAATTCCACGCAGACACTTAATACCAATGGGCTTGCAGCCGGCACGTATTACTTTAGAATTTATTGTACCAACCCAGACGATTTTGCTCCATACATCATTAAAGATACCCTGATAACTCCAACCGTTGCCAATGATATTGAACCGAATAACAGTCCGTCGGCAGCATTATCAATCAATATCGGAGAAACCAAAACGGGCCACGCCGGATATTATTATAATGTGGCAAGAGACACTATGGATTGGTATAAAGTAACTACAGCTGCAGACGGGCAACTGAACCTGACACTGGCCTCCGTTAACAATCAGTATCTCTCCCTCTTTCTTTTTGATAACAACGGTACGAAGCAATTAAATGGATTCAACTATAACAATTCGACACAAACACTTACAACCAACGGACTTGCTGCAGGTACTTATTATTTTAAGGTCTATTGCACCGACTACAATAGTGCATTTGCTCCCTATACAATCAACGCCGCACTGGTAAGTGCAACAGGTGCTAATGATGCAGAACCTAATGGAAGCAAAACAAACGCGGTTACTTTACCGCAGGGAGGTTCACTGACCGGGCATGTGGGTTATTATTTCAATCTCACAAGGGATACGGCAGATTGGTATTCCATTACCACTGCCGAAGATGGAAAACTTGATATTACGCTGCTCAACACAGGAGGTTCCTACCTGTCGGTAATTCTCTATGATAACAATGGAGCAACACCTATTCAGGTAGTTAACTACTGGCTGAACAGTAACACCTTGGTAACGGATGGCCTGAAGGCAGGCACTTATATTGTAAAAGTATATTGCACCAATTACAATGGTGAATTCACTACCTACACTATTTCCAATACACTCTCCACTTATGCTTATGCAGCAGATGCGGAACCAAACAATTATGCTGCTCAGGCGAGGACGATGCCTTCATACGGTACTGTAACCGGCCATATTAATTTCTATTACGACGGCCAGTATGATCAGCCTGACTGGTGGAAAATCAACTATACAGGAAGCGGGTTTTTAAGAATCAGGATGACGGAAGCAAATGGCCTTGCCTGCAATTGTCAGCGGTATTTCACCATTGCCATCTATAAGGATACTGCTGCCGCAGCCATCTATTACAATTATTATCAAACCGGAACCTTGACGGTAGACCTTAACGGACTTACGCCGGCTTATTATTACATTAAAATATTTTCCACCGGTACAAATGAATTCTTCACCTATTCGCTGACAGATTCGTTTACACAGGTGAATTGCAATACAACCATAACGGCCAATCCTGATATAGGAAGTAATTGCAACAACAGCAGTATCACTTATCAGTGCGACGGAGGCAATGGACCGTATATGGTGCAGCTATACAGATTTGGATTGCCATTCAACATTCCTGCACTAACCAATGGCAGTGGTGCAGTTACTTTCTCTAACCTCACTTCCGGACTCTACACAGCTACCGCATTCGCTGATGGCGCAACGGGCAGTTGTTTTGGTGCGAGCAAAGAATCGGAGATAGGGCCGGGCCCGAAAAATACAGCCACCGCCAATATCACGGCAAGCAGCGCTCAGTTCACATGGAATACTTTACCGTGCGCGAAATATTACACTGTGCGGTATCGCCTGAAAGACACTCCGCCATGGACCAAAAAGAAAACAAATGGCAACATCGGCAGCATGACGGTCAACAACCTGACAGCCGGCAAAACGTACGAATGGCAGGTTGCCATGGTTGATACTGCGAATGATGACAAGTCAACAGGCAAATATTCAAAGAAACTGTCATTCACCACATCAGCACGCATGAGTGAATTGAACAGCATGAGCGCGAAGAGTGATGCGGTTCTCTATCCCAATCCTGTATCAGAGATCCTGCATATTTCATTCAATAATGAACATCAGGGTTCGGTAAGCATCCGGTTGCTGGATATGCAGTCGAGGCTGATATACTCGCTGACGAAAACATGCAGCAGTGGAATGAATATGGAAGAAGTTGACCTGCATGCTGTTGCGTCTGGTGTTTATACGGTTCAAATAATAATGCCGGGCAGAATGATGACCAGCCTACCGATGATTAAAGAATAAAGAAAGCAGTATAATCCGGCAGTAGAACGGGTAAACCTTCCGGCCTTCAAACCGGAAGGTTTATTTTTTTAGCAAGTTTCATGATAGAAATAATCGCTGAGAAAATGCTGTTTTAAAATGCCGCATGCTACGCTCACCAAATGAAACCCGCCGTTCACCAAACGGTTTTGCATGGCATCCGCCAGGATGGAGATCTTCGGATGCACAACGGTAAGGATGCCTGCTGCAGCGGGAAATGACTTGCGCAAATTGGCAGCATTCAATTACACAATTGTTCACGTTGCAACTGCCTGAATGTTTTCTTTTTCAAAATAAAACACCCATGAAATACTGTTCCGCCACTTTGCTGCTTCTACCGATTGTTTTCGTGCTTCACTGCGAAGCACAGGTGCCATCCGGATCAACAGATGGATATACGGTCCCTGATGCATATGCTGATTTCCTCGACCCGGGAAGCACTGAGGGATGGTGGCTCTTCAGGAATCAGGCACCGGTTGATGCTGAACATATCTTCAGCATGCACCCGCAGTTGTTTGCTTTAACAGAAGCAGATGAAATGCGCCGGTGGAATACACGGATTGATAAGGCAGGCAACAGGCACCTTCGCTTTACGCAATACCATCATGGCATCAGGGTGGAAGGCATTGAACTTTCAGTACATGAGCGAAATGGCAGTGTTTCACTTGTCAACGGGCAGGTAGCGACAAACCTTCCCGCAGAGATATTGCCCGCCGTTTCGCCGGAGCAGGCTATTCAGTATGCTTTACAAGCGGTGCCTGCTAAGGTTTACCTGTGGGAAGACCCTGTTGCAGAAGGCCATTACCGTTTACGTAAAAGAGACGAAAACGCTACACTTTATCCGCAGCCTGAATTGTTGTTTGTAAAGACAAAACGGCAACCTATGAATGACTACCGGCTTGCCTGGCGAATGGTGATTGCAGCAAAGGAGCCTGTGCGTACGGAAGCTGTTTATGTGGATGCCATCAGCGGTGAAGTCCTGCGTACGCAGGATCTTGTATTTGCATGTGGAGGCGTTAACTATTGGGAGGATTTTGAAACCACCTTTAACGGGGAGCAGTTCCTCGAAGTAAGCGATGAATCTTGTTATGACGGCTATGTCTCAGAAGCAAGCTATGATGACTGCGTGCTCACCAACAGCGAAGAGTATTCCCGTGATGCGGCTACCGGCGATCCGTATTGCTTCAGTGGCATTCTGCTTCCATGGAATAATGGCATGCAGATGGGATTCACTTCACTGTATGCAGTAGATCAGGTGATGGATGCTTTCAAAATATCATTTGATCATGAAGGATTTTCCGGAACGGGCGATGTGGTAGATGTTTACAATGAAGTGGTTTTTTATGATCAGAATAATCAGCCTTATACCACTTCCGCGTCTTTCAACAGTTTTCTGGATAACATCAATCTTGGCAGGGGATCAAGTTACTTCAACTCACAGGATGATTTTAATACGATTGACATCGTCGGCCATGAATTTACCCATGGCATCATCAACGATGCACATCCTGATGCATTAGACATGGAAGGCGAAGCCGGCGCAGTCAATGAAGCGCTCTGCGATCTCTTCGGAGAATTTTCTAACCTGTCAGGGCTGGTGGATTGGAAGCTTGGAGCGGAAAAATCGGATGGCGCTGTCCGGCACTACGACAATCCAAAATTGTACGGCTATCCTGACACGTATTTCGGTGACTACTGGTATACCGGCAGCAGTGATGATGGCGGCATTCATACCAACTGTACCGTGCTGGATTATTGTTTTTACCTGATGGCCGAAGGTGGATCAGGCACCAACGACTTAGGTGAATCCTATGCGGTAATACCACTGGAAGGTGGAAAATGGGATGTGTACGATATTGCCTGGCAGGCCATGATGCATTATATTGATGGTGATGATGATTTTGTTACAACGCGCAATTGTTTTATCCAGTCAGCGATTGATCTCTATGGCAGCTGCTCTCCCACGGTGATTACTGTTGGCGAGGCTTTTAAAGCGGTTGGCATTGCGCATTATGCACAGACGGCACTGGGTTCCATCTGTGGAACCTATTCATTTCCGGTTACACAGGTAGTAGAAGGCATTATAGCTGTTTCCAATGCCACTGTACTCAACGCTTCCTATGCAGCACCCTGTAATACAATCATCAATACGGGTGCGAATGTGACGGTGAAAGGCAGCGAATACATTAACCTGCTGCCGGGTTTTACGGCAAAGTCCGGATCGGTCTTCACCGGTTACATTAATACCTGTTCAATAAGTAAATACAATCCATCGGATCTTCGTTTGATGACTGCACAGCAGGAAGCTGAAAATGAAACGGACGCTCCGGATATCATGCGCCTTTATCCCAATCCTGCATCATCCGAAACACTGGTTACATTTTCATCAGGCAATATGCCTTTTACCCTGCTGATAACCGATTTATCCGGCAGGGTGCTGCAGGAGATAAGCGGCGCAGCAACTATGGATGCAACAGTCACGCAGGTGCGCATAAACACAGAAGCGTTACCTGATGGCTGCTATGGTTGTGTATTAAAATCCGGCAAAGAGGTAAAGATGCAAAAGCTGATGGTATTGCATTAAGCTTCATGCCCGGCATGGCTGTTGTTTCATTCGTAATTGAAACAACGTAAAGAAGGAGTGATTTTTAGAATATTTTGTATTATGAAACAGTAGTATTTCTTTGCATTGAAAATGTTTATCATCCTCTGTGCCGAACAACATGAAACATAGCGCATTGTCCATCCGGCCCTTCATTGGCGCCAGGAATTTTACCCTGTCGCGTAAATTTTACCATGATCTTGGATTCGAAGAAAGTATCATCAGCCACAATCTTTCCTATTTCAAAACCGGCAGCCTTGGATTTTACCTGCAGGATGCCGATGTGAAAGACTGGATTGACAACACCATGGTTTTTTTGGAGGTCAGTGACGTGGATTTGTTCTGGCAGGAATTGCAGTTGCTGGATTTACCTGCCAGATATGAAGGCGTGCGCCTCATACCGGTGAGGCAAATGCCTTGGGGCAAAGAATGTTTTGTGCATGATCCTTCCGGAATCCTCTGGCATTTTGGAACTTTTACTGATTGATGTACATTACTTGCGCTGCTTTTGCCCTTTGTTCATTTATTTTGTTCCCATTAAAAAACATCTATGGCTTACAACCAGAAATTAGCTGACCGTGTAAGGGAAATTATTGCTGAAACACATGACAATGTAGAAGAGAAGAGCATGTTCGGCGGACGCTGTTTCATGGTCAATGACAAGATGTGCGTCGGTGTGGAAAAAGAAAGACTGATGGTTCGCCTCGATCCTGCAAAGTATGAAGAGGTGATGCAAAAAGAGGGTTGCCGGCCCATGGACTTTACCGGTAGAATTATGAAGGGCTATGTTTTTGTAGATATAGAAGCCCTCAATACCAGGAAGAAACTTGCTTATTGGATTTCCCTTGCGCTGGAGTTTAACAAAACGGCAAAAGCATCTCCGAAACGGAAGTAATCCGGCAATTCCCATCAGGCTATCGTGCCTGCATCTTTAACTGCTCCATGCTTTTGAAAGCCGCATTAAATACATATTCATTTTATTATATTGAGCAGCGAATTATTTAATCTCTAAACCCACTCGCTATGAAATACTCTTTTTACAAAACTGTCGCCGCTATGGCGTTCTTTGCCTATGCACTTTTGCCGGTTATTGCGCATGCTCAGATATATATTTACACCAACAGCATAAACGGATTGCCATCGGTTGTGGATGTTAATGCAACAGGATCCTCTCTAACCAGGGTAAACGGGGCCATTGTGCCGGCATCACCTTGTGCTTCCGGATTTTCCGCTACTAAATTCTCTAATGCCACAGTATTCAATACCGGTTTGAAAGCGGTTGAGTTTACTGTTATGCCCAACACCGGTTATCAGCTCAACATTCAGACATTTTGGGTAGGATTGAGGCGGAGCTCAACCGGCCCTGCACTCACGCGCTTTGCATACAGTGTAGATGGCGGAGCCACATGGACCGATGAAGGGATCGATCATGCACCTAAGAATGCAAGTTGTGGTAATGTGCTGAACTATTCCTGGAATATGGGCTTTACCACAACCGGCGCCGTTAATGTGCGGATTTACGGATTCAGTGCATCTGCTACAACAGGCACACTGCAGGTATTGAATATTACACTCGATGGGACAGTAACAGCCATCAGTGCTCCGGATAATGACGGTGATGGATTCACTTCATCAACGGACTGCAATGATAATGATCCTTCCATTTATCCCGGCGCAGCGGAGACCTGCAACGGTACGGATGATAATTGCGATGGACTGGTGGATGAAGGAATTCAGCAGCTATTTTATGCTGATACCGATCAGGATGGCTTTGGAGATGCCGGCATATCAACGCTTGCCTGTGATGCGCCATCAGGTTATGTTGCAAATGGTTCTGATTGCAGCGATGCTAATGCAGCCATATATCCCGGAGCTCCTGATCTTTGCAACCTGATTGATGATGACTGCGACGGGCAGATAGATGAAAATATGCTTACCGCAACCATTAGTCCTGCTGGTACTGTAACAGAATGCAAAGACGTGAAGGTGACACTCACGGCTAACACAGGACCTGGCATTACCTATACCTGGTACCGCAATAATGTGATACTGGCCGGTGAAACGCAATCCACTTACAAGACAAAAAAAGCAGGTAGTTTCAAAGTAACGGAGACCAATAATTTTGATTGCTCCAGTACTTCCGCTATTACTAAAATCAAGCGGATCACTTGCCTGGAAAAACAATTGGAAGATAACATCACTCCCGCAACATTTAATATTTACCCGAATCCAAACCGTGGTTCATTCAATGTTTACCTGCATCTGTCGGAAAATGAAAGTGCATCGGCTATCGTGGAAGTGATTAATGCGCTCGGACAGAAAATCTGTTCTCAGCGGGTTATGGTCAACGATGGAGTATTGCAGCATGAAATCACAATGAACCTGGCAGACGGAATTTATATTGTACGGACGGAAGTGGGAGGCAGGGTGTACAGCAGCAAAATTGTTTGCCGGCAGGAATAAACCGATGCGTTGCGCTGTCAATTGTTACTTTGGATAGATTGTACTGAACAACGCATTAGTCATCCAGAACTTGTTTCGGGATCAAGAGAATGATTTCAATTCTCTTGCCATCGCAACGGAAGCATCAGGAAAAAAAACTTCAACTACCGGTAAGTCATCCCGAACTTGTTTCGGGATCTGATGAAGTTCCAAAGATGCCGAAACAAGTTCGGCATGACTTATTTGTAGTTCGGCATAGCTTCCCA